>CASFJK010000009.1 GCA_949295025.1 uncultured Pseudomonadota bacterium | reverse complement strand
TGGTGGTGCTGGTGGTGGTGCCGGTGGTGGTGCTGGTGGAAGACCAGATTTAGAAGGTGGTTTAGATGGTTTTATGGCTAGGACATCTCATGCTCCTGGAGAAAGAAATAATTCTGCCTTATCAAACGCACATAGAAGTTCTTCTGTTCGTCAAAAAGCAGAAAAAGGATCAAACCAAGGAATAGGAAGCAAATCTAATAAATAGAGGTAAAGATAATGCTACGCAAGGTAAACATAATTAGATTTTTAGCAATGCTGCTTCTTATGGTTGCAGTATCTTTTACCTTGTCCGGATGTTCTGAAGATGGTGTAAACCCAGAAGGAATGAACTCTGAAGAAGTTGCAAAAGAACATCGCGATTGTTGGCAAAAATCTATGCTTACCGTTTTATATGATACAATGGGTTCTGTATCCATGGGAATGTATACTAAAATTACCAATGGGTCTTTAACTCTTATGTTGACTGCTTTTGCGGTTTGGTTTGCTTTCCGACTTTTGAAATTTGTAAGCTCTATTAAAGATGCTGCCGGTGAAAGTGCTGAAATGTGGAATGAGGTGCTAAAAAAACTGGTTGTATGTTTCATCTGCGGATGGCTTGCTTCTTCCGTAGATGGACTTCTATGGGTTTTAAATATGATTGTGTTTCCGATTTATAATGCTTTTCTTGAATTTGGAAGCAAAGTTCTGGAAACGACTTCTTCTACCGATGCGGCGGGAAACAATACCATTACGGTTTTTGGTGAAACTATAACTGCAGGTTACAATGTGGTTTGTAGAGCTAACGGAACAATGCAAGCCTCAACATCTGGATTTCCTACAGCGCCACGAGAAATGATGGAATGCATGATTTGTGCCGTAAACGAGCGTTTAACACTTGGTAATGCATTGGCTTTTGAAGTTATGAAAATGCCCGGATTTATGGCTACTATTGTAGGATTGTTGATTTTAGTTACCTTTACTATCATTAAACTTTCTTTTGTATTTTACTTAGTTGATACAATATTTAAATTCACCTTAATGGTTGTCATGTTGCCTATTCTGGTTATGTCTTATGCTTTTGATCAAACAAAAAAATGGGCAATAAATGGTTTTAAGTCCATATTAAATTCAGCAGCTTTTATGATGATGATTGCCATTCTTATTTCAATGGCTCTGCTTGCTGTTATGCAAATTTTACAAGACAATCCCGAAACATTTAATCCTCAAGGAGATCAAAAAGAAACCTTTAAAGAACTGAATCCTGCTGTTTTATCGTTGTTATTAATTGCTTTTTTGATTAAAAATACGCTCTCTGTTGCGCAAAAAATGGTATCTTCAATCATCGGTGGTGAAGCTGTTAAATCTAACTTCCAAAGAAAATTGGCTGCTTTGGTTAAATTGGTTGGAAAAGGTATTCTTGCTTGGCTTACTGCTGGTGCGTCAAAAGGATTGGAAGCTGTTCAAAAACTTGAAAAAGTTCAAAAAGCAATGGATAAAGCTAAAAAGAGCCATGTTGGTAAAGCGGCAATTGCTGCTAATAAAAAATATCAGGCAGCAAAAGACAAATATGTTGAGATCCAAAGAAAACTTGATTCTTTGGCGGGAAAAAATTAGGAGAGTGAAATGATAGTACATATTATTAACATTCTTCGCTTCAGAACATTTTCCAAAATTTTGGGATTATGCTTTTTTGTGTATATTTTTTCTAATCTTTTTTATCTTAAACCCGCTGCCGCTGATGATATATATTCAACTATTTGTCAAGGAATGGATAAAAAACAATGTGAACTTAAATATATGACAGATTCCGAATTTAGAAAAAAAGCTGATCAAATAAAGAATAGTTATACTGTTGTAGATGGTTATGCTTGTCCCGGTATGGATTTGCTAAAAGAAAGATACCAAGGAGATTGCTTTCCTTGTGAAATTGTCAATGTGCTTTTAGCTTCTTTTATGCGTGCATCAAGTAAAGTTTATGATGTATCACGCGAGGCAGGAAATAAGCTTCTTCTTTTGGGAAGTGCTATTTGGCTTGCTTTTTGGGCATTAAGAAAACTTTCTTCTTTTGCAAACGTTGAACCTTCTTCTATGACAAATGAACTGATTATATTCTTTGGTAAAGTTTTGGTTGCCTATTGTTTTATAAATGCGGGAATTGGTTCTTTGGTAAACTTTGCAATTAACCCCCTTTTAGGAGCCGGAGCTGAATTTGGTTCGGCCTTGTTATTAGAAACAGAAGATATCAAACTCTCCTCAGATCCTAAACCTGAGAATCAATATACTGGACCAACCGATATCGTTTCAAAACCCGTCATGGATAAAATTCTCAAACTTTCCGAAGGTGTTAGTAATGAAGTGGCTACAAACTTTATTATCGGTAGCGGATTGACCTGTTTTTCCATCCAAAAAGGTTTACATATTGTTGTACCTCTAATTATTGATATTCATATTCCTGATATTTGGTTATGGCTATGCGGGGCAGCAATTTGGTGCGTCGGCTTTATGTTGGTTTTAGCTGTATGCTATTATCTGATTGATATTCCTTTTAAAATTGGATTTGCCATTATGGCTTTGCCGGTTGTAATAGGTTTATGGCCGTTTAAAGTAACAGCCGGAAAACTAAAATCCATTATTGGAATTGCTCTAAATGCAGCTTTTACATTTCTATTTTTGGCATTATCTTCTTCATATGCGATTAGACTTATGAGTCAGGCTTTTAATGCTGAAGGAAATTTAGAGTACAAAGGACAATCTTATTCCGGAAAAGAAGCATTATTTAAAGCGTTTGAAGTGGATGATGAAGAATATGTGCAATCTTTGTTTGATTTTACCGGTCCAGCATTCTTAATTATTTTATTCTGCTATATTTATGGCTTTAAAATGATATCTTCCATCACTAATGATTATCCAAACAAGTTTGATACGGGTATGACAAGTGCGGCTGGATCTCCGATGCACCATATGGCAACCGCTGCAACCGCTTGGGTGGGAAGTAAAATTGCTGCACCATTTAAAAAAGGGTTAGATATTGTATCACACCAAGCTGGAATGGCTGCAACAACAGTTACAAAAGCAGCTGCTAATGTTGGTATTGGGGCTGCCGGCGCAGTAGTTGGAGCCGGAACCAAGGCTATGGGTCGAGGAATTAGCAAAGTATCAAGTCGTTGGGTTGATTCTCAAAAGAATGCTAAAGCAGCTGCCGATAGTTTAGATAAATACAATCAAATGAATCAAGCTGGTTTAGGTACGAAATTGCAAGGGAAAATGGGCAAAGTCGGCGCTGCCATCGGTTTGGGATTGGCTAACTCCGTTAATAGACTCGGTAAAGGCATGGAAAATAGCGGAAATGCTATGATGGCACCAGGAAAAGATACTCTTAATCAAGTTGTTTCTGCAGGAAAGTCCGGAGGTAGTGAAATTGCTGCTGCCGGAGCTGAATTAGGAGGAGCTTTAGCCGAAACCATGGCTGCTATTACACCGCAGGCTTTGGCTGAAAAGATGCAGCAATCACAAAGATTTGGGGCTTTGGGTAATAAGATTGTTCAAACAAAATCTGAAATGAAAAACCAAGCACACCAAAGTTTTGATACTTCTGTAGAAAAATTTACTGAAGCGGGTCAAACTCTGGTTCAAAATGCAATAAACACAGGACAATCCATTGCAAATGGAGCCGTTAATGGCGGACAACGTTTGGCATCTGCTTTTTCTAGCGTTAAAAACTCTGTACAGAATATTAATGCTCATTCTGTTCAAGAGAAATTTATTAATATGGTAAAATCCCCTGTTAAATATGTTGCCAGTGGTGCTGTTAAAATGCATCAGCAAATTCAAAATGACATACAGGTTAGTAAAGAACATGCTCGTAGTTTTGGTGAAATTGGGGAAAATATGGTTCATAACTTTGGTATGGTCGGCGCTGATTTTGCTGAAGCCGGACAAAGTATAATGCATGGTAATATGAACCGAAATTGGCATGAATTGCAAAAAACAGTTTCTGATTTTAAAGATAATATTACAGCTGATACTGGAATTAAAAATTCGTTCGGGGCTGCAGCTGTAACAGTAACCGGTATCGGCTTAGGTATTGCTGCAGTTAGACATTTGGGGCAAAACGCAGCAAAAGGTGCTGAATATGTAAGTGATGGACGTATTGATGATGTCGCCAGCGCCATCGGAACCGGCGTTGTTCGTCCTTCTGTTGCTCTGGGCATGACAGTAGCCAGAACAGCATCTAATACTTTCGACAGTGCCTATAACTTAGCGGAAGGAACTCTGCTAACAGGAATTGATGTGGCTCGTACCGTACTGGCTCCGGTCGGCAACGTGATGCGTGCAACGGCAAATGTTGGATATGCTATTGGGGATACCGGTTTGGCTTTAGCTGCCGGTGTTGGTGATACTCTTGGCGTGGTTGGAAGTCATCTTAATGTTGCTTATCAATATACAAAATACGTAACAAAACCGACAACTGCCTTACTCGTCGGAATGCCTTGTGCAATTGCAGGAAAAACTCTTGGTTTTGCTGCCAAAACCGTTGATAACACTCTATACGGAGGATATAGAGCCGTTGCTGCTGTGGGTAGTGGAACCATGCAAGTTGGCAACGTACTCGGCCGCGGAGCTAATGTTTTATATCATGGTGTTAAAGATAGAACCATTGCCGGTCAAATTGCGGCTAAGACCTTAAAATCTGGAAGTAAGACTCTTAAATTGGCTGCAAAAACGCTTAAACTCGGTCGAAATGTTGTCATGGCCGCTGCTCATGAGGATTATCGTTCCAAACATAAAAAAACAGAAGAAGAGCGTCGTGAAGCTAATAGAAAATATCTTCAGAATAAAAGAAAGTCCAAAAGACAATATCGTCAACAAAAACGGAATCAAGAGTTTTGGGATGAGATGGATAGAATTAATAAAGAACGTGAAGATGAAGAAAAAGAAATGTGGGATAGATATCAGTCTGAAAACAGGTAATTTATATCAAGATATAAATCTCTGTTAACTAATTATTATAAGAAATAAACTTATAAAAAAACGGATAGAAAAATGTTGAAAATGAAAAAAGACATAGCCCAAAAAACAAATTACAGATTACCTCTTGTGTGCGGAATCTGGACCTTGTTTTATTGTCTTCTTTCTTTTTCTGTTTTAGCACAAAGCTTACCTGCAAATAACCCAACAACATCATCAAGTACAACCATAAATACGAGCACTACAAATACAACGAATCCTCCGGCAGAAACAACTACGACAACAACGGATACAGCAGAAAAATCGTCTTCCGTGAGCGGTTCTTTAGCATCAAGATGTACAACTTCGGGATGTGCTAAGATGTATCCCGAAGACAATATTTCTCAATTGCACCACAAATATGAATCTGCTGGAAACCCATGTGCATTTAACAAATGTGCCGGAGGTGATATCGGTGGATGTAGCTATGGTTCAAGCCAATTGGAATGCACTTATGGTAGCTTGAAAACATTCTTAACCGATTTGCAAAAAACGAATCCAAGCATATGGCAGCAGTTAGGTGGCGGCAGCGTTGAAGCTATGAACGCCCGTGCATGCACTAAACCGGCAACAGAGTTTTCTACGGCATGGAAAAGTATTTGCAGTAATTCTCAGGCTGCAGCAGAATTTGAAGCCGCTCAAGAAAAATATATGCAAAAAACGTATTATGACACAGCCGTAAATGCGATTAAAAAAGATTTCGGAATTGATTTCAACTCCTTATCTCCGGAATTGCAAATGTCATTATTTTCTGTGGCTGTAGCTATGGGATCTCCCGGTGGTGCCAGAAAATTGATGAACTCTATTAAAAACAATATAGGCGATCCGGCTCAAATGACAGAAGAAGAGCTTTTGGAAGCCATGTATGTTCGACGTGACTATTTTTACGGAAGTTCATCAGAAGCAATTCGAAATTCAGTTCAAAAACGTAATGCTAGAGAAGGTTCCGAGGCTCTTGAATCTTTAAAAATCCGCAAGGCATGGGAAGCTGAGCAACAAAAACCTGCTAATGAAAGAAGATCCTATGAAGAAGTGGTAAAAGAGGTTACAGGAAGAGATGCTTGTACCGGAAACAAGTCCGCCTCATTTAACTGTGATGCAAGTGGCGCATCCGGAGGATCTGGCAGCGGGTCTAGTGGTTCTAGTAGCAGTGGGTCGGCTTCCGGTGGTAGCTCTGATGCTGATGTTTATAATCAAAAAGATTGTTCTCCGAGCCAATACAAGGTAAGTTATGGTTCTTGTATGATGTGCCCATTATTTGCCGTCATATTTAATACGGCCAGCACTATTGCAAAATTGTCTTTTGATAAATTGGCAATGCCGGTTATGTCGGTTGTTTTAGTTGCTTGGGCAATATGGATGGCAACTCAAATTTTGATGTTTGTATCATCATTTAAAACAAAAGATGCTCCGACCCTGATTAAAACCTTATTAAATAAGTCTTTTGTAGTCTTGATTGTCGTTTTGTTCTTGCAAGCTGATTCAGGCACTTTTTTTGCAATGCTGATGGAACCCATATTTAATACCGGATTTAAATTGGCTCAAATGGCATCCACAGATTCAGCATGTTCAATTTCTCAATATTTCCTCAAACAAGATGGTGGTCTTCCGGTATCTATGGGGGAGAGTATATTATGTGCTTTACAAGCTATTCAAGGAAGATTACTTGATACCCTTTCCTTGGGGGCTGCTTCAATTTGTATTGGTTTTTATGTTAAAGGAAAATTGTTTATCTTTCCTTCTTTAGGATATGTCTTTTCAGGATTGCTCATTTTCTGTGGGGCTGCAATTGTGATTGTTATCTTTCCGTTTTTATTAATTGATTCAATTTTCCAATTGACTGTTGCCTGCGCTTTACTTCCGGCCGCAATTGGCGCATATCCGTTCAAAACAACAAACAAATATGTTAAAAATGTTTGGAACATTTTTATGAATGCTATTTTCAATTTTGTCTTTATGAGTTTGGTTATTTACATCTTGACAGGAGCTATTGAAAATACAATCACAGAAGGCGGTATTAAAAAATTAAATGATTCAAACTTCCAAGAATCAATTATCACAACTTTGGCTTGGGGTGGTGTTACCCTTCTGAAAATTGTTTTCATCTTGCTATTAACATGGACAATTTTGGAAGAAGTGAATACCTATGCTTCTCAATTTGCACCAAGTATGGTTCCGGGTGGTTCAGGACGCGCTATTGGCGGTATGGCTGCCAAAGGTGTTAAAGATATGGGTAAAAAAGCCTATGGCGGTGCCAAAAAAGTTGGCGGAGTTTTAGCTGAAAATGCCAAAGAAAGATTTGGAGATATGCGCCGAAATGCTCAAATGCGAAATGTTCAAAAACATGGTACAGAGCAGTTGATTACAGATAAAGATGGTAATGTCATAGGTAAAAGTTATACAACCCAAAACAAATCTTGGTTAAGAGGAAGAAACAAAACACAAACCGTTACAATTATGAATAATGGTACTAAAATGCTAGAAAAGAGCAAAGATTATGGTAACGGCAAAATTGTGACAACTCGATCTGACGGATATTTGAAACAAGTTCAAACACTGCAAAAAGATGAAAATACAGGTCAGATGAGTATTGTTTCTTCTAATGTAGAAATTCAAAGTGCAGGTCTTAAAGCAGCTCGAAATAAAGATGGAAGCTTGAATACCGTTTCTATGGAATTGGCTCTTAAAAACTCTGCTTTTTCAGAAAAAATGATTAAAGCTGCCGTAATGCAACAATATGCAAGACAGTCTTTGACCATGAATTCTGATATACCTATTCCTCAAAATATTACGGATGAAAATATTACAATTTCAACCGATAAAGATGGACGAGAAGTAATTGAAGTGGTTAATCCTTTAGGCGGAAATGCTAACAATATACTTCGTATGCATATGCCTGACCAGCAAAAAGAAAACGGCAATCGTGTTTTGCTGGAAGCAGTTCGTCAGGATGATAGAGGAAATGAAGTTTCTTTTGCTACTGATGGTATGATTAATCGTCAAAAATCAAAACGCCTGAATGAAGAAACCGGAAAATTTGAAGAAAGAGAAAATTATGCCATGTCTCACTACTATGCAGAACGCTCTAAATATGGTGTAGATGCTTATGGAAATCTGTCCAATATATTTGAAGAGCATGGCGGTTTTGCATATAGCGCAGACGAACATGCGAAGATTGTAAGATCTTTACAAAGAAATCGTCAAAGATCTAAAACAGCAAGCATTAGTGGTTTGTTATAAGTCCAAAAAAATTACCCAGAAAAACAAATTTGTGTACAAATTGTCTTTTTTTGTACTATTTTCTTGATTAATTTTTGGCTTATATTAAGATAACGCTTAGTTAAAATCCTATATTTTAGAGCAAAGAGGTCGTAAAAAAATGGAAGAAATTATTTTCCCTAACCAAATTAGAATGTTTAGAAGATTGCGTGGACGTTCAATGCAGGAGTTGGCTGATCATTTATCTGTTAGTCTTTCTGCAATTTCTAAAATTGAAAAAGGTTATCGTCGTGTGGATCAAGAACAATTGGTTCGCGTTGCCGAATTTTTAGACTGCCCTTTACAAGACTTGTTCGTCAATGAGCAAAATTCTCAACAAGAAATTGTTCAAGCTTGGAGAAGAGAACAAGAAAGACGCAATAAAATCAATGAAAAAACCGGTTTGAAAACTCTTGGTGCCGGTTTGCGTCAGATTAGAAATGAAAAGAACTTGACTCTTATTGAAGTTGCTGAAAGCGCAGATATGACATTGTCTGTTTATCACCGCATTGAAATGGGTCAAAGAGAAGTTTCTGACAAAGAAATGAAAAATATTGCCAAAGCTCTGAATACTAGTGTTGAGGATCTTAAAAACGAGATTAAATCTTTAGAAGATAAAGGTATGCTTGATGAGATCATTCAAAGAAATGATGCTAAATATAAGCTGTTATCTACTCCGCGTGGAGCAATATCTTCTTTCGGAAGTTCGAATCCAGACGGTTTGAAGATTTCTGTTTACGGTGTTGCCGGAAAAGATGGCGATATTGTGATTGATTTTTCTCAAGAAACAAGAAAAGTTCAGCGTCCGTCAAATTTGTATGGAAAGAAAGATGCATATGCCGTTAACTTGTGCACCAGAAGATTGGGCAGCTTGTTACCGACACGTTCTGTTTTGTTTGTTGATCCGCAAGAGATGGTTAGCGTCGGAGATATTGCCGTATATTACACTTCTGAAAACGAAGCTAAAATTTTGAGTATTCGTGAAGATGAAAACGGTAAATTATATGGCATGAGATGGAATCCTGATGACCGAATTGAAATTGGTAATGATGATTTGAATAAAATACACAAAGTTGTTGCTATTTATTTGTAAGAAATCAGCCGATTTTATTGTTTTGAAAAAACTCTGCTTCGGCAGAGTTTTTTTTGTTTTTTTATTCATAATATTAACCTGAAATTTACAAGATAGATATTATACTTGTTAGTATGGATGAAGTGTAAGTTTATTTTTAGATAGGACGTTGTTTTGTGAGCGAAGAAAATATATCTTCTATACGCAGAAATAAAAAGGTGGCCGGAGTTGAAGATCCGATTGTCATCATTCAACGTCTTTTAAATATTTTTCGCCAAAGACATATTCTTGATGAAAAGCAAAAAGCTGATTTTAACAATATGATTTTACAACAACCACCTGAAATCAGACATATGTGCAGCGTGCTTCCCGGTGGCTCTCTTCTGCAAGAATATATCGATGAGTTGGAAGAACAAAACGGCATTGCTCCCAACGAAGATAGCGGTGATAGTACCAACGATGGAACTATTTTATCTAATGCTTTGGCAGATACGGCTTCAACACAAAACGCTCCTCAGAATCCAACTCCGGTAGCCACGCCAACGGTAGATAACACCCAATCGTTGGAACTACAAAAGCAAATGTTGCAAATGATGCAAAATATGCAAAATCAGTCTACACCTCAAACAAGTGGTGGAACTACTGTATTTAAGCCTGATGCTAATTTTGCAAAAGACATTGCAACGGCCATTGCCGGAGCATTAGCTCAATCGGAAGAAAAACGCCAAAAAGAGCTTATCTCTTTTACGCAATCACTTACACAATCGCAAAGAGAAATGACTTCTTCTTTAATTAAAGAAATTTCAAAAGGAGGAAGTTCTTCTCACATTATTGCATCTGATTCCGGTGAAAGTGTTAAAGTGATTGATAATACCAAAGAGATTACCAAAGCTATTACAGAATCTCAGTTGGAAATGGCAAAAATGTTTTTGCAACAAAATGCCATTAATGCCAGCAATAATGCCAATAACGCAAATAATATACAAATTAACAACGCCCCTTTTGCAAATCCTCAAGATTTTATAGCTGATATTATAAAGGCTCAATCTCAGCTTTTTAGAGAAATGGCAAAAGAGCAAACAAAAGAAATTTCATCCATTATTTCTGGCGCTTTGAAAGAAAGCAGCCAACTTTCCAATCAATACTTGGTCAAAGCTTTAAGTGAATTTCATAAAGAAAATTTGGATTTTTTAAAACAACAAAGTAAGAACCAAACGGTTTATTATCAACCGCTTCCTCAGGTTAGCGGAGACCACTTTGCTCCCAATTTAGACACCTCTGTTCATGATGAAAAAGAAGAGAAAAATTCTTCCGGTTTGAAGCAAGTATTTAAAAATATGTTTAACTTAAATACACAGGAAAGCTCTAATAGCTCTTATGAGCCCGAACCGACTGTCGAAAATGAAAATATAGAAAGTTCTTCTGTTTTAGCTGAGGAAAATGATGAAGCTCTATCTATCCCCTCTTCTAACGAGGAAGAGAGTAATGAAAATATTTCTAATATGGAAACAGCTTCTATAGATGAAAATATCACATCTACCTCATCGAAAAAGAAAAAGAAGAAAAAGAAGAAGAAAAAAAATAATGAAGAACAAAATTTGCAACCTCTAAGTCCTGCTGATTTAGAATTACAAGATTTATTAGGTTTTTCCGATGAAGGTAAAGCAAATAATGTTGATAATGAAATATCTACAGCTGATTTGAACACGGCGATAGAACCTGATATTGGAGCAGATAAACTTCCTGAGTTGGATGTTGCTAATGATTTTTCAGATGATAATGATATTTCTTTTATAACTAATGATGATGATAAAACTTCATTTGAAAATTCTGAATTTTCAAATATTCCTGATTTGTCTTCTGAAATAAATTCTGATGAAAATTCAATATCTGCTTCTGATGCTTTATTAAATACCGATATAGAAGAAGAAAATAATACAGTTTCAACCAAAGCTATATCTAATGAGCCTTCCGAAAAAACTTCTTCTATTTCTGAAAAAGACAACAATTCAGAAGTTGTAAATGCACAGCCTAAAAAACAAAGTCTTTTTAATAAATTTTTGGATAATTTAGACACTAAAAATGCATTAGAACAATTAATTAGTCCTTTTCATAAAGAAGAAAAAACTTCTGCTACGGAAGAGCTCCTTTCTGACAATCAGACAGATACTGAAAATACGACACAAGATAATGATGATGATGCTGGTGATTGGGAATGGGAGTATGAAGAAGAACCTGCTGAACCAGAGGAAAATTCTGATGTAAATTTGGCTCAAGAATCCAACTCTACGACCGATGACAATAATGACGGTGAGTGGGAATGGGAGTATGAAGAAGAACCTGCTGAACCAGAGGAAAATTCTGATGTAAATTTGGCTCAAGAATCCAACTCTACGGCCGATGACAATAATGACGGTGAGTGGGAATGGGAGTATGAAGAAGAACCTGCTGAACCAGAGGAAAATTCTGATGTAAATTTGGCTCAAGAATCTAACTCTACGGTCGATGACAATAATGACGGTGAATGGGAATGGGAGTATGAAGAAGAACCTGCTGAATCAGAGGAAAATTCTGATGTAAATTTGGCTCAAGAATCTAACTCTACGGTCGATGACAATAATGATGGTGAGTGGGAATGGGAGTATGAAGAAGAACCAGCAGAGCCAGAGGAAAATTCTGATGTAAATTTGGCTCAAGAATCCAACTCTACGACCGATGACAATAATGACGGTGAGTGGGAATGGGAATATGAAGAAGAACCTGCTGAAGCAGAGGAAAATTCTGATGTAAATTTGGCTCAAGAATCCAACTCTACGACCGATAACAATAATGACGGTGAATGGGAATGGGAGTATGAAGAAGAACCAGCAGAGCCAGAGGAAAATTCTGATGTAAATTTGGCTCCGGAAGAAAATACAATAACCGATGACCAGATAATTGATGTCAAAGGAGAGAAAGTTCCGACAGAAAAAATTTATAATACAGATGCATCTGCTCAGTCAGAAAGCGCACGTGACCCTGCTCAAAATGATGATGTAGATTTTTCTGAATTATTTGATAATTTTATGGAAAATGATCCATATTCTTCTTCAGAGACAATAACAGATGATTTAGAAGCCAGCGGTTTAAAGGCCTCAAATATATCTCAATATCCGGATATTCCGGCACCTAAAGCTACTTTATCAGCGCCAATACCTACTTCTCAACCAGAAGAGGAAGATGACTTCTTTTTGCCTGATTTTAATATTGATGCCGATGAAAATGAACCTTACCATACAAATAATGATTTAAAACATTAAAATAATAATTTACAAAGCCTTTGCGCTACAGTAAATTATTAGCAGTAAAAGGAGCCGAGTATGGATGAACAGCAAAATAACACAACAACGTTACCTCAAGTAGATAAAGAAACGCTTTGGGTTTTGGACAATTATATCTTGCTGAAAGACTATCTTGATCGTACTGTTTCAAGAATTGCCGCTCGATGCATTAGACAAGGCAATATTGCGATTGAAGAGTATCCTTTTTATAATTATATTTTGGATGTTTTGGAAGAAATCAGCGAAAGCGGTGATTTTATCTTAGCTCATAAGGAGCTTTACCCTTATGTTGAGAAAAAAATTGCCGGAGGCATGCAAGCATTTAAACGAAATTTGAATGACTATAAGATTGAGTTAAAAAATAATTCCACCCCAGATATGATTAAACAAGATGCGGCTCAAGAACTTGAAAAAATGAAAGAAGCTCTTGGTACTGTTGAACCAGATAAGGCTCAAGATCCTACTGTGGGCGCCGGCATGAGCATGGATGAGGTTATTGAAAAATTGATGTCCAAGCAGAATTTGGAGGCAGCAGAAGGAAGTTCATTAGCTTTGAGCCAAGAACAAAAGACAAACACAGCAAATGTTGCTTCAACAGCACAAAGACAAGCTAATACGGCACCGCAAACTGTTAAGCCGGCAGCGCCGCAAAATATGCAGACTATGCCTAATAAGGTTGATGGACAATGAAATTTCAAAATGTGATATATTATAGTATTTTTGCTGTATTTCTGTTTCTATTATCTTCTTGCCAACAGCATGAAGAAGCAGCTCCTATTATCAATTTTAAAAAGTCAGGAATAGAAGCAAAAATATCTGTACCGCAAAACACAAACATTATCAAAACCCCTAAAGGAGCTCAAGTCTTTGATTTGGAAACTCCTTTACGTTGCTCTGTTAACTGGCAAACTCAACAGATGATTACCAGTATTCCATACAATGTTAAGGCTTTCAATTTGGTACAAAACGGTAATAACGACTTAATGCCACGTTTTGAAGTTACCGGTTTTTCTTTTGAAACCATGCCAGCGGAAAAGGCTTTACTCAAACTTACGAAAGAAGCCGGCATCAAGCTTATTGCCAAAGATCCTCCTTATGCCAGTATTTCAGCTGAAAATTTAAGAGGAGAGCTTTCTGAAGTTATTAAAATGATTGCCGATGCGGCCGAAATTTATTACTCTTATGATGCTCATAACAAAACTTTGCGCATAAGCCGTAAAGCTAATTTTAGCTTATATGTTCCGAAATCAAGACCAATTTTGTTAGCCCTGCTTGATGTGTTGCGTGGCTCCGGAATTACAGATATCACTTCTGACTGGGATGATTATTCCATCACCTTTGATGCGGATTTTGAATTGAAAAACAAGATTTTGACATTAATCGGATATTTTGAAGAAAATCCGCTGTTGATTGCCTTTGATGTGTATGTTGTCAAAGTATATCCGACTAACCCGCAAAAAGACATTCAATGGCAAAGCTTGTTGAACACCTTTGATTATGGCACCATTAAATCTGCAAAAAACGGGGTTATCGGTCGAGTGTTGACCACTTCTAATGACTTGAACATTGAAGCTCTTAATGTGTTTTTATCAATGCAAGGTCGCGTAGAGCCTGTAGCTCAAGGTAAGTTTGTTGTACCTAACCTCTGGTATGCTCGCTTTGATGTGGGTAAATGCGGACAAAGACAAAGTATTGATGCCAACCTTTCGATTTTGGCAAAAGCTTCTATTGAACAAAATAATAAAATATTTTCCAATATTACTTTAGATTCAACAGAAGGTGAAGTTACTCAGTTTTCAATTCGTAGTCAACTGGGAGAAAATTTCCTTATCATTGGTATTCCGAATGAGCTGTTCGGTTCTAAAGATAAAAACTCTCAAACTATTGTCTTCATGGTTCCTCGCATTATCAGAACAATGAAAACGACACAACATTTACAAAACAAAATTTAATTTCCGATGGAGAAAATGACAGATGAATGATATTTCTAATTTTCAAAATCCTATGAATCAGGATCCGCGCCGTCGTTTGAAAAAAGTAAAACGTCCGGTTAAGCGCATCTTGCCTCAAGGCGGAAATATGCCTGCTGCACCACAACAGCAGGTTAATAGAAACAATGATTTTTCTAACCAATATTCTAACGAGCAAGAAAATTTTGCAGCAGAAAATTATGCTAATGACATTAATTTGCCTGCTATGGCAAATGATTTGCCAGAATATTCGCAAAACCAAACTCCTCGTTTTATCAATGAGGAAGAAATGCTCTATGAACAACAAGGAAATGCTCAAGGAAACTATTTAGATGGCTTCACAACCAAAAAAGTTGCTATTGCCATCGGTGTTGCAGCATTTGTTGTGGGAATTTTATTTACAAAACTGTTTTTTAGTGAGCAAAAAGTTGTTCGTGATGGTTTGCAAGGTGTTGTAATAAATTCTGAAGTTCCAAACGGTAGAGCTCGTTGTGGCATTGCCGAAAAGACACAAGGTTGCGTTCTTTATATCATGAACCCGCAAAGACAAGAACTTAATGCCAGCGATTTTTATGATTTAGCATCGCAATTAACAGGTCGTCAAAGATTTATTATTGAAACAGGAAATATGCGCTATTCCAACCGAAAAATAAAGCCCGGTGAGATTGCACAGTTTAATATTCCTCCATTACAATAATCAAAAAAAATCCCGACAACATCGGGATTTTTTTGATTATGTAACTTCTGTAACCGCACGCAAGTTGCCGTCCCTATTGATTTGGACAACACGAAGTTTCTTTTTCATCTCTTGGATGGTTTTATTTCTATCAATTGTCGGAGATGAGTGCATTATTCTGTCAACAAATGCATTATATGCAGCTTCCGAGCTTTCGGCGTGGATAGTTGCCAAACAGTTATCGTGTCCTGAACCCATTAGTTCCCATATTGCTGCTGCGTTGCTGGTTGAAATCTCACCGCCGATAATTGCATCAGGTGTAAAACGCACCACCAAGTCAATCACTTTGGCGTAAGTTAAATCATTGGTTTGTTCGGTACGAGAAAGTGTAATATGCACACGATTTGGGTGTGGAACTATCAATTCTCGCGTATCTTCTATGGTTAAGATACGTTTGTGAATATCTAAAATTTTTAGCAAGTTATTCAAAAAGGTAGTTTTACCGGTTGCGGTGGCACCTGAAACCAAAATATGGTCGCCTCGCTTAATGCTTAATAGCAATTTTTCATAGGGATCATCTGGATCTTTAATTTGCTTCAACACATTAATTTCATGCAGTTTGGTACCTTGAGATAACCCATAGTCACCTAAACCAAATGCTACGTCATCACTATGAATACGAATGGTTAAAGCCACACCACCGGTTAAATCATCTTGGTCGTACATAACGTTTTTGCCCGCAATTGCTGAAAAACGGTGTTCGCCTGGAATTGTAGCATAAACAACCGGGCTTCCGGCAACCGGATCAAACGGCAATTCATAGGTGTTGGCTATGATGTAAAGTAAATCAACTAAATAGTCTTTGGTTAATTTTTCATCTTTATACATTACCCATGGATATGCTCTTTTGCCTCTCAGACGCAACCAAATTTGTCCTGAACGGTTGATTGCAACTTCTTCGATATTATCTTGATTATACCAATAAGACAAAGGACGAAGAACTGATTCTAATACTGCAAATGACATCTTTTACTCCTTTAGAACAATTGCGGGACTGAACCATTGCTAGAACTGTTACTCTTTCCGGTATTTGATGTATTTGTGCTACCGGTATTGGATGTTGTTTTTGTTCCCGTAGATGAACTTGCCGTAGACGAAGACGGCGGCGGTGGCGGTACCACCATTTGCGGTTTATTATTCTTCTTATATCTTTCACTTGCAATCAACGGAACAGATTGGGTGTTGCCGCCATCTTGCTCTTGATAGCTTACTTGACCATTTTCAGAGGTTCCTCCAGATGTACTTACACTTCTTCCGCTACCATTGTTTGCTGCATTCGGTTTATCTCTACCTTGCAATCTGGCTTCATCATTAATCAAAACTTTTGCATCGCCCATATATTGTCCTTCAGAATCATTGTCCACATTTCTTAACCACAAATCCACCTTAGGGAAAATGATAATACGAGTTCCTGCCGGAACATAGGACATGGCTTGAATGCTGGACTTATCTTGAAGGATTTGTTCAAACATTTGGTTCATTTGATCTAAGAAGTTTTGACGAGCATCATTAGCTGCTTCTTGTTTTGAACTTTCTGTCTCGCCAGTTCCACTATCATCCGTAGCCATCATGTAAGCCATTGTACTTGTAAGGACAGTGGTCATAACAGGCATTGTATAGCGTTTGAACAATTGTTTATCCATATAACCAAGTGCGCCGCCTCTACCTTGAGCATCTGCTGTTAAACCATCAAACTTGAACATGGAACCATCTGGTCTAATCAAACGCTGCCAACTGATTTGAACTTTTGCAGACTCTGACGATGCTTCAGAAGTTGGTGAAAGACCTCCAAGTTCGCCAATGAAACGACTACCAGCAGGAATTAAAATATTTCTACCTTCTTCAGCATAAACATTTCTTTCAACAAAGGCTGTGACCGGTGTTGGGTTGTTTGAATCTATTGAACGAGCTAACACTGCCGGAATTGGTTTATCGGCCAAGATCATTTCACTCATATCAACACGCCAAGACGAAATGGATTTTTCAATACCCTGTTCACTCCAATCTTTTTGCATGCCGTCAAAAGCTTCTTTTCGAACACTAGTACTAATCTTTCCGACTTGCATATTTTGTCTTCTTTGACCTTGTGCAACGGCCAATGCGGCACTTCTTTGCGGATTGTATCTTTCTCCTGGACCATAACCGCCGCCAGGGCCTAAATTATCTCCTGGACCAACGCCGACACCATAGGCTGAGCCTTGACCAAAAGTTCCCGCCGGAACAAAAATTTCTCCGTCTTTGGGCTTTTGAATTTCTTCTATTCCAATTAAGGTACCATCTTTGTCAACAATCAAACCATCGGGCATTTTTTGACCAACGACACGACCTTTTTTATCGATAACCGTGCCGTCTTCCATAATTTCGCCTAAATATCCGCCATCTGGCGTTAAAGCAATGTTCATGGATTTGCGATAACGACCATCGAGTGGCTGACCATCTTTTCCTTTTCCACCAACAACACCTACGGTTGGAATTGTATCATCATCTTTTCTTTGATTGGGCATGGTTACTTTTTCATACCATCCGCTGCCCATTCCTCCAATGATATTATTGTTAGCATCAACAGCATTGCCATTTTCATCTATTTTTCCAACAATTTTGCCATTGGCATCTTTAATTGTTCCATCAGCTTGTAAATTTCCGACCAAATTTCCTTTATCATCAAAAATGCGGCCATCAGCAAAAATTTTTCCAAGTAAATTTCCCATATTGTCTAAGATGCGACCGGCAGCATCTTTTATGCCGATTACTTTGCCTTTAAAATCAACAACTTTATTATCGGGTTGAACGTGACCAATAATCTTGCCTTGATTATCTCTTACAGCATTACCATCATCCAAAATTCCGACAATATTGCCGTTTTTATCGACAATATTATTATTGGCATCTTTTTCTGCAATTTTTTGACCTTTTTCATTAATTACGGTGTTATCTTCTTGTAAGCGTCCGACTATCTCACCATCTTGATTGACAACATTATTACTATCAGCAATATAGCCGACAACCTCGTTATTTGCATTTTTCATAAATCCGGATGCATCTATTTTTCCGATTTCGACACCATTTTCATCTAAGACTCTTCCATCTTCAGTTTTTTGACCAATAATATTGCCATTTTTATCCAATACATTATTCGGATTGATAACTCTACCGACCAAGTTTCCTGAAGAATCTGTTATGAAACCTTTTTTATTTATTGTTTCTGATAAAACATTGCCTTTTTCATCAACCAACTTACCATTAGAATCCACATACCCAATGATTTTTCCATCGGCATCTACAGCAACACTTTTTGCTTTTTCTTCAACAATATTAATTCGGCTATAATATTGAAGTGGGCGCGCCTGTGCAATTTTGTCACCTTTGGTATTTATAATATTTCCAGAAGCGCCCAATTTTCCAATAACTTGTCCGGCAGCATTTACAACATTACCATTTAATTGCAACTCGCCAATGACATTTTGCTGATCATTACGAATATAATAATCACGATTACCGCGTGCAACAACTTGATCATCCGATGCAAGAACAAAGCCTCTGGTTAAATTACCAATAGTTTGATTATTTAAGCCTTTGACGACACCGTCTTTTCCAATAATTCCAATTACGTTGAAATTATTGTCATAAACATAAAAATCGTACAAAGCAAAACCAAGATATGTTGTTTCATTGACGACACTACCATCAAACATCACAGATCCAATGGCTGTGTTCTTGTCATTATATACTTTGCCATCCTCGGCAACACGACCTAAATAGCGTCCGTTATCTTCAAAAGCAACTGTGTATCTAAATACTTGTCCTAAAGACTTGCCACTGCGGTTTTGAACGTTTCCGTTTGGTTGTTGGATGCCAATAACTTTACCATCAGAGCCAATAACTGTGCCGTCAACAGCTGTGCGACCAATAATTTTGTTATCTAAACCAATGACCGCACCAGAACGAACTGCACCCGCAAAAACAGCGCCATCATTATTTCTAACCAATTGACGATGGTCTGAACAACCCAAAATTTTTCCGGATACGTCAACAGCTTGCCCTACACCGTTTATACTTCCAATTACTTTTCCATTATCATCAATAACTAAAGCTGTTTCTACATTATGTCCAATAACAACTCCGGTTTCGTTAATAACTTGGCCGTTGTTTAACATTTTACCTAAATATATATTTTTATGATTTCTGACATCTCCACGAGGTGTTAAAAATCCCATAAAAGAACATTCATTATCGACAACTGTTTGAGATGATAAGGCAAAACCATTGATGATGTTGTTATTGTCTAAAACATATTGATTGGAAGAAACTTTGCCAATTTGATTATAAGAAAAATCATAAACCTGTCCTTTGTCATCAACATAGCCTTGTATAGCCCCGTCCGTTGCAAAAGACATGAATACGGGAAGTGCACTTCCTATTTGAGGCATGATATCTGAAGATACTTCTTTGCTTGATTTTATAACATATTCTTTAGGAACAATTTTACCTATAATTTGCTTATTTTTATCCATAAGCAAATTTGCTTGATTTAGCATGCCAATAGTTTGCGCCATGGTATCTACGGCAAAGCGAGCTAATGAAATTTGTCCCAAAAATTCATTTTGATCATTTACCAAGATTCCGGCTTGGGTCATTTTTCCATCCACATTGTCACCGGCAAAGACTGCTTTACCATTCATACCGAGTTCTGCAATAAGAGCACCGATTTTATTATAAATTCCTTGCGGCAAAAAGCTAACACCGGCAAAAGCTCCTTCAGAATCCAATACTTTACCAAAAGGTGTGATTTTGAACAGACTATCTTGTTTGCTAATTTTTCCAGAAACACCACTTATACCGACAAAACTATTGTTGTTGTCAAAGACCAGAGACGGAGTCATCGTTGCTCCGATAATTCTTCCTTGCATATTATAGGCATATTCTTTTTGCATTTTGCCAATTGTATTACCAGACAAGGAAATAACTTGTCCTCCATTTACGGAATGACCGATTATCTCTGATTTATAATCAAACACAGGACCTGTTTTGACCAAAGATCCTATTTGCTCACCATCTTTGTTTTGAACAACACGACGAGCTGTTAGAGATCCTATTTCATCTTTTGCTAGGGCTATTTTTCCTTCAGGAACAATACGTCCGATATATTTTCCTTTATTATCCGTTACCGTGGCTGAGAGACTAACCGTTGTTCCAATCACTTCTTTCTTATCGTTAATCACAGCACTGTCAGCTCTTTGCCATGCTACGACCTTACCTTCATTTAGCACTTCTCCATTATAGCCGATATATCCCAAATAACGACCATAATTATCAAAAGCATAGCCTGACTTAACCATACCGCCGATAACTTCATTATTGGCATTATATACATATCCGTTAGCTTTGATTTTACCAATAATTTTTCCATCAAAGTCTGAAACATCTCCTCCCGGAGCGATACTTCCTAAAAAGTCACCATTCAAGGAAACAACCATTTTGCTCGAGATAAGAAGACCATCTAAAACATATTCTTCGCCAATACGTCGATACGCATAACCATCGGGCGTAATAAAGCCGATTTTACGGCCTTTTAAATCTGAATATTGACCATCTCCGGTTAATCGACCAACTGTTTGTCCCTCGTCATTATAAACCAAACCGGGGAAAAGGACCGCACCCAAAATATCAAAATAATCATTTACGACCAAACCACTCGGTAAAGCCTTGCCCAAGACTTTGCCTGACGGAGAACGAACTGTTCCATCTGTACTAACTTTTCCTAAAAAGCTGGAATCATTGGCAATTGCAATACCTTGAGGAACAACACCACCAATTAACTTGCCATCAAAATTTATAATCATACTATCGGCATTAATATTTCCGATAAGGCGATTATCAAAACCAACAACATTACCATCAGGAATAACTTTTCCCAAAACATCACCGTTAAAATCTACAGCCGTGATTTCTTGAGCCAAAACTCCAGAAGAACCCATGCATAAACCACAAAAAGCAAAAGATAAAACTTTTGCTGTTTGTTTCATTTGCTCAAACCATTTTTTCAGTTCTGATTTCAATGTTTAATTCCTCCGGTTTTTTGCAACTTCCATCAGGACATATCCTGAAACTTTTTTATCTAAATCGATATAAGAACCATTGTTCTTTATATAACCGATTGAAGAGCCGCTGGCGTTTATTACTTTTCCTTCCGGAGAAAGTCTGCCTATATATTTTCCGTCGTTCTTTAAGACGCTGGCTCCTATCTTAAATATGCGACCTAAAATATTTCCTTCGTTATCGGTTGCCAAATCTTTAGACATGGTTCTGCCGATGATATTACCATCTTTTGCACGAATTGTACCATCAATATTTACATAACCCACAACTTTATCACTGTTGCCAATGATTATATCTCCGGATAAAACATCGCCATAAAGTTTTCCGGCATCACTGATCACACTTCCATCCGGAAGAACTCTACCAATATTATTATTGTTTATATCCACGACAGAACCATCCGGCTGTACAGCTCCGCTGATTTCTCCTGAAAAATCAATTACAGTACCTTTTTTTAAAATACTATAATTTTTATCTGATGAGCCTCCGGGCAAAATCAAACCCACTGCTTCATTTTTCATGTCTAAGATATCACCCAAACCATTAACAATACCTTTGTAATGCCCCCATGTATCAATAACAATATCTTCAGAAATTATTTCACCAATAATGTCTCCCTTGGCGTTGATAACTTTTCCATCAGATGTTACTCTACCTGTATCCTTACCATCTAAATCAAGTACACGACCACTATTGACAACATATCCCAAATAAGAGCCATCATAACCAATGGCAGCGCCTTTTTTCAGTACAGCTCCTTGATATTCGCCCTTATCATTAAAAAATGTTCCTTTGGCATCAATACTACCTAAAACTTCGCCAAATTTATTAATAACGCGTCCATCCGGCAATGTTTGACCGACAACATAACCATTGAAGTCTACCACAGGTTCTTGAGAAGTTATTTTTCCAAACGTTTTTCCATAGAAACCATTAACACTTTTCAATTTTCCACTATTGATGCCTTTGTTGTTATAGACTTTGCCATCAAAAAACGGACGACCGATTATTGTCCCTTTGGCATCTAAAGCGCTGGCTTGATGGTCCAATGCATAACCGACAATATTGTTTTTGCTATCAAGGATTAAATTATTTACAGATATTCTGCTTTCTCCATCTGGAAGAACAATTATTCCCGTATCATCAACAACATCTAAGAAATTTCCATCCAAATCAAAAGCATATTTCTTACCAATAAGTTTGCCGGCATAGCCACCTTTTTTATTAATAACTTCGCCATCAATATTAACGCAGCCAATTGCCTCTTTTTTGGTATTATATACTAAATTATTATTTCCAACGAAACCTAAGTAACGGCTATTATAATCAACGGCCATTCCTTTTTGCCCCACTCTTCCGATGATATTTCCTTTTTCATCTAGAACCATTCCATTGGGATTTAAACAACCGACATATTTTCCGTCGCTACCATAAACCAAACCATCTGCTCGAGCATTTCCTATATGCTTGCAATTATTATCAAAAACTTTTCCGGTTTGCACAACTTCGCCTAAATATTTGCCAGAAATATCCGTTACGGTACCATCAAAATTTATTTTGGCTTTTGTATCTTCGTTATTTTTCTTAATTTTTCCGTCTTTATCCAAAACGCCGATTTGTTTGCAGCCATAACCAACAACCATACCGCCTTTTACCATTTGGGCCACAACCGTAGAACCGGCAACGTCTTTAACCAGGCCGCTAGCCAAAACTCTACCGACAATTTCTTCTTGAGCATTATAAACACTACCGTCGTTTCCAACTCTACCCAAAACTGAATTTTGAGGCGTTATCGGCAACATTGTTGTCTCGACCAAAGCACCAACAATCTCTGGTGTTGTTGCTATAATACGACCATTTTCATTGACTTTTCCCATAGTATTTCCGGAAAAATCTTTGGCAGTTCCTGTCTTGTCAATATAACCGATTACATTACCATCGTTATCAAGAGCCAAATTCATGGAACTATCTGTTTTACCGACAATTTCTAAATTTTTACTATAAACTTCGCCATCTTCATTAACATTGCCGATATCTTTTCCTTGCAAATCGAAAGCTTTATCTCCCTCTGCGAAACCGACAACTTTTCCTTGATCATCATATAAGATATCTACAGCATCACCCGCTTTTCCTATAATTTTTCCATTTTTATCTTTTATAATACCTTTTTCATCGACAGAACCAATTACATTTCCATTAAAGTCTACAACTGTTCCATCATCTTGAATATAACCGATTACATTTCCTTGTTCATCATAGGCCATACGTCTTTTATCGCCGATTGTACCTATTTTTTTGTGTTGTAAAACATTTCCTTCATTATCGACTTTAGCGACAACATTGCCGTTTTCATCAACTACTTCTTTTTTATCATTAACATAGCCAATGACCTTTCCTCCGGCAACAGCCAAAGTACCTTTATTTCCTGTCATCCCTATAATTTTGTCTCTGACAACATTGCCATTTTCATCAATATGGCCAACAACTTTTCCTGAAGAATTGACAATAGAACCATTTGGCATAACTACACCAAGCTTATTGCCTTGTTTATCAACAGCAACACGACCTTGTTTGGAAACAACCCCCAAAACATTGCCTTTTAAATCGACAACCTCTCCGCGACCATTGACCCGACCGATAATATTGCCATTTTTATCAACGACACTTCCATCCGGCATAACCTTACCAATGACATTGCCGTTTTCATCATAAACATAGCCTGTTTCAACGGCGCGACCAATAACGTTTCCATCTTTGTCGACTACGGTTCCGTCAGGCAAAACACGTCCTACCACATTGCCATTTTTATCGACAACCGTTCCATCCGGATTTACATAACCTATAACATTTCCGTTTTCATCCAGAACCACTTTTTGGTTGTCAGATATACCGATAATATTACCATTATCATCCACAATCAATCCATTGGTATTAACTCGCCCAATGACTTTTTGGGTTGTATTATCGTGCACTAAACCATCTTTATCAATGGAGCCAATCACGCGACCATCGATACCAATGGCTTGCTTAACAATTTCACCATCTCCAACAGATGTTTCTCCAACTTGCAATTCGCATGATGAACATTCTTCTTTTGTTACGGCGTTTCCGATAACCGGAACTTTTTCTGATTTGGCATTTTGGGAAGAAACATTGGTTTCATGCCAAGAAATGATAAAATTATTTTGCACATTTCCAGCTACCACAGGCTCCCAAGACATGGTAATATGGCATGTATCTTTACCAACCAAACTTTTACCACTACAACCATCGTCAAAATTAAAACCTTCGGCAGGAGGTTCTGCTAAAAGCACAGAAACAATTTTGATTGATGCTTTTCCATTGGTTCCTATAGTTAAAACATTTTGAGCTTTTGTTCCCAAAACAACTTGACCTAAAGGAACCGGATTAGGCGTGGTTGTAATCGGAATTCCAATATCTTCTATTGTTTGAAACTCTATACTATTATCCAAAAGAGGACTTTCTGAACCAACGTTAATAACATCGGCATTATCCGTAAATGAGGGTTCTTCATATTCGTATGTATTGTTATCTTCTGTTATGAGCAAAATGACGCCCAGCAAAAAAATGACAAGAGAAGATATTCCAACAATTAAAATAATTCTGTTGGTTTTTTTTACATAGCTTTCCGAATGTGTTAACGGTGCTTGTGGTTCTTTACCATTTTCCATCATTGAGTTCTAACTACGCTACAAAATATACCATTACGACCAAGTTTTGAACAAACGGCGTCCCCTTCCTCTAAACTTTTGACAGGACCAACTCTTAGATGGAACAATTCTTTACCTTGTCCATCTGCCGGAGTATCTACAGAGTAGAAAGGTTCATAGCCGGATAAATCCGTTTTATATTTACGGCTTAAACTATTCCATAAGGTCTCCAGTTTGCTCACATCGTCATCTGTTCCCAATTCAATAGAAATATTGGTATTAGCATCAAAACCACTACCATAGCCAAATTGCTGCAAATATTTGCTGTTTCCGTTGCTTTGATTTGCTAATGTTTGATTTGGCAGTTTTTGCATTTTGGAATAATCATAAGCTCCGGTGACAGCACCTTGATGCGGCATTGCAGCGCCGTTCCAGCCACCCATTCCAGACATTCCATTCATTTGCATACCATAATTACCAGTCATTCCACCGGCTCCGGCAAAACCATTACTACCGTTTGCAACCATTCCATTTGCACCGGACATATTATTTCCTGACATTCCACCGAATCCAGCTGCACCAGTATTATATTGCGGATAAATATATTCTCCGTTTTCATTCATGCCGCCATTTGGGGCAGAAAAACCATTCATACTGCTATTGGCACTTGCCTGAGGATCAAAAGCAGTAGAGAGGTCTCCATTTTTCAGCGGAGGAGGAACATCCCATCCCGGTTTTGCATCATCGGCATATACGCCATATTCCAATCCGGCAGCATCAGAGCGACGCAATTTCAGGCACACAATGCGCTTTCCGTTTCTTAAAACCAAGTCGCCGACAGCTTCAACCACGATCAAACGGTTGTTTGGTCCTTTTGAACGAAAACCAACCGGAGTTTCAACTTTTTCATTAATCAATGTAACAATCGGTCTCTGATTCATATTGATTGCTTTATTGCCTAAATCAATATAAGTAAAGATATCGTCTCGCCAAACTCTTTCCGGCGCAATAACAACATCTTCAGGATTTGGCACGTAAACTTCAATATCAAAGCGGAACTTTTCCGGATCAACCGGTATAGATTTCAACCAGTCATCTTTTTGGAAGCGTCTTGTGTAGGTTGATGCAACTGATTTGGCATTACCATTTCCACCGGCAGATGCACCTTTACCCCCATTAGAAACGCTGCTTCCGCTTCCGAATGCACCTATTGATGAACCAGAAGATCCATCTTCGCCAATAACTTCAATATCAATAATTGAGTTTGTTAATCTTTCTGTATTAACACCCTCACTTCTTACATAAAACACATAGCGATTTCCTGAACGACCAAAGATAATGACGTTGGTATCTACGCCTACATTTGCACCTTTTTTAGGATACAATAAAACAGTATTAGGACCGGAGATCTGACCATCAAACGTAGAGTTATCACCGATATAAACGTCTTCAATCATTTCCCATTCAGGAAAGTTAATCATTGTAATCATACCTTCACGCAAGCGGATAGGCAGAACTAAATCTGATGACCAATAATATTTTGAATAGGCTGGCTTTGTTTGTCCCTCACCTAAATTTTGCAAAGGGTCCAACCACGCGCTCTGCATCATACCAATAGAGCCGAATCCGGCATAGCTCATATCCATAGAACGATACTGCCCCTGATCTTGATCTGCACTTTGGTCCAAACTATTTTCTTGCGCATAAGCCAAACCATTAAAGCTTGAAAAAGCCAGCACTCCAAAGGAAATTATTTTTGCTATTTGTTTCATATTTTGTACCATTCTATTTTCTATATTTTATTATTGTACTTTATTATAAGTTAAAGAATACCTATCAACCGTAAAGCCAACCGGATTTTTCATTCTTTCACCTGATTTTACGGTTTTTCCACGGTAAGCTATACGTAAAGATGCTGTCCAATAGTTAATTTGAGGCTTGCTCGAATCCGGATACATATCTCTTGTTTCATACTCGACTTGCCACAGGCCTCTAGTCAATTCGTTAACGGATATAATTTTTACAGAGCGGGTTAATCCTTTGCTACGAATGATATCCAATGCTTTTAATGCCGTTCTCTTTTGAAAATCTTCATATACGGCAGGAGAAGACATTTCTTGAATTGGACCTCCCGGCATCCAGCGCGCTTCCATTTCCGGAATATTGGACGTAAAAGAGCTCCTTAAGAGAACATACTGACGAACAAAAACTTCTGTTACGGCTTTTTCATCTTCCAGATTTTTTAACGGGACAATGTTGTATACCTGCTCATCTTTTGCCTGAAAAGACAATAAGAAAGGCTCAACCCTAAACAATGGCATAACCTGAAAAATTGCTAAAATCAAAATAATGTTGCAGCACAAACTGATAGCTGTGATTATTGCAAAAGCCCTTGCTGTCCAAAGATATCTTTTTTCAGCAATATTAGCAACAAAGACACTATCATTTTTGGGTCTTTGTTGTTGAGGCATAACACGTCGAGGCTGCCCCGAACCAATCAATTTTTGATCGACATTATTTCTCTGCAAATTTTCTACCATTGACTATACTCGCCTCTTAAATGGTTTCAATATACCAATCAGGCAAATTTTTTGGAAGATCAATATGCATGCATGCACATGGAGAAAGTTTTAATTCATTGACACCTTTACCAACACCTACTGGTTCCGGTTCATAATATGATCCGAAACAACCAGACAACAAAAACAATGCGGCAAAAGCTAAGATTTTATAAGAAATTTTCATCATTTAGGCCCTTCTTTGATTAAAAATATTCTTTATGTTATTTTAACAAATAAACTCTTTTAACATAAATGTCTAATATCTCGGGGATAAAATCCCCAACTTATCAACAATATATATGTTTTTTTTGAGAAAGGATCTCTTTTTAGAAAATTTCGACCTCAGACTGAGAATATCTGATAACCGTAAATCCTATCGGATTTATCAAGCGTCGTCCCATAAATACACGTTCAGGATAAAATCTGGCGGTTACGGATGCTGTCCAATAACGTTCTTTCATAATCAATGCTCCGCCGCTATTTGCATTTCCGGGGCGCAAATCATATGTTTTGAAATCGACTTTCCAGACCTCGCTTCGTTTTCCGCCTTGGCGTGCAATTGATATAATTTCAACTTCTCGCACAAAAGAATAATATTCTTTTTTATCCATCATATCTCTTGTACTATCTCGAAATTGATAAAATACTTGCCATGACGACATAAAATTTATCATACCGCCGGGCAACCAACGACTACTCATTTCCGCTTCATCACTGATAACAGTATTTCTTAAGATAACATATTGCTTAATAAATGTTTTTAATAACAAATCTTTTGAAGCCATGTTTTGAGAAATGGGCTCTGAGCGAACCAAATTGTCTGAATTATCTTGTCGGATGATAAGAAAAGGTTCCACTTCCACCATTGGCGCTAAACGGAACAAAGACAAACTTGTGCTCAAAAAAACAATTAAAGATATGGTTGCAAAAAAGATAAATAAACGAGACAACCACATATAATAAACCATTTTTAATGAAGTTGTTTCTTTTTCTTCTTTATCAATAAAATTAACATGAGGCTGGCTGTTCTTGTCTTCTATTGACAAGACCTTTGCTCCTTGTTTCAAAGAATTTATCTCATTCATCTATTCTTTTTTACCTTCTCTAATAAGCGGCGCAATATGCGGGTTCCATTGCCTTTAAGGTTTCCTCAAATTCATCATCGCCGTTTTTCTCATATGTATCATCTACTGCCGTATTGGCTGTGGCTGTTTTGATATTCTCTGAAAACTCTGATAAGTTGTCAACATCCATTGTCATGGTTACGACCGCCTCACTATCCAGCAACAATCCTTGATATACGCGGCTATAAGAGTTTTGACTATCTTTCAAAACTTCTGAATCTCCAGGTTCAATACTATCAATACCACCTTTGGCTTTTGACATATAATTTTGTTTTGCTGTTTTTAACTGTTTTACGGCCAAATCAAAATCTTCCTCATTTGATATATCAAAATCCTCACTCGGTTCGAAGCCAAACTCTCGCAAACTGCTATACAACTCATCTTTGCTTTCTTTAATTTGTTC
The DNA here is from genome assembly GCA_949295025.1 of uncultured Pseudomonadota bacterium. GTDB lineage: Bacteria > Pseudomonadota > Alphaproteobacteria > RF32 > CAG-239 > CAJLXD01. The sequence continues at coordinate 47,497 of CASFJK010000009.1, read as the reverse complement.
TTCTAACTCATCCAATGCTTGTTGATACTTTTGCTCTATCTCAACATGTTCAAGAAAATCACCAACTTGATTGTTATTAAACTGTGCTCGAACATATATATCATCATTTTGTTCTTCTTGAGCATTCAGATCTTCTGCATCTTCTTGTTGAGACCGTTCTTCCATACGGATACCATAATTTACAACAGATTGCATATATGGACTATATCCTAAAACGTTTTGGACTTCAGTTCCATCTGATAACATTTTTCCGCTGTATACATTGATGATGCTACCTAATTCGCTGGCTTCGCCTTCAGCGACGAAAGAACCTGAACTACTACCAACTTCATCTTCCTTATTCAACAAGGTTAAATATGGTTTTGATACAAGCCCCAAACTTCCCGATGAAAAACCTACACTTTTTTTACATTTTGCAGAAACTTCTTGGCAAATTGGCAGGTTTTGGCTCAGAAGCGCTGTTCTTCTCTCACCATCAACAAAGCCTAATCCCATGAAATATTCATTAGAATTAGTTTTACCTTTATCAATTATGGCTACATCAACAATACCTGTACCATTATCAATAACACCACTGGCATTACACGTACCACTTTCTCCTTGGATATTTTTCATGATACAAGGATATATTCCGCCTCGGTATAATGTAGACATTTCTCCACCTAATTGTAACGGATTATACTCTGCCGGTGTATCTTCTTCAGGCTCTGGATTCATGTCTGGTGTTAAATAAAAATCACTATCTACAAAGGCTTTGTCTTTGAGCATCAATTTCCAAATTTCAGGTATTCTTCCACCATAATCCAGGAATTTATCTTTATCCACAATAGATATAGGCAAACTTTCTGTCTTTTCCCAAATTTTTATGCTCGCCCCATTAGGAAGTACGTGTGTTTTGTAATGTCCAACCTCCATCTTAGGATTATCTTTGCCAATATTTTGTAAATCAATATAATCTAAACGGACATATTCTCTAACCGGAGGAAGATTATAATCTGGTAAAGTTTTTGGTGCTGAAAAATCTTCTTTCTTTGGTTGAGAACCGACAAAATACTGCGTATCTACACCGGTATTCACGCCTTCCAACATTTTATCAAACATCGGAATACTTAATATGATTTGAGTGTTTTTTACAGCATCACGATAATTATTCAAATAGAGCTCTCTCATTTGTGCATCCATATGAGGGCTAATTACAATATCTACGTTGAAGTTTGTCAAATCATGAACCTTGGCCGTTGCTGCCTCTAATTTCACTCCTCCGATTTGAGATTCTTCACCGTTTAAGCTATCAATTAAAGCTTGGTGATAAGCTGCAACAGTTGGTTGAGATTGACCTCTGTAAAGATCATCTCCTAATGCTTGAAGAGCTGTTAAAGTTTTATCAACATTGGTATAAGCAACTTCTCTGGCATCTTCTATAACTAAGTCCGCCTGACCAACTATTTGTTGAGCCGTGATTAAAGATTTGCTTCCAATTGCAGCTTTGGCGGCAATTTCTGCGGCATCAATTTTTGCATTTTTGTCTTTTAGCTCATCTTCTATTGCAGCAACCTTAACATTGTACTCATTGAGAGCAACTTGCTTTTCTTGTGCAGCTTTATCATTTGCTTCACCAATCTTGGTTTGAATTTTGCCTTCATAATCTGCTTTTTCTTGTTTTTTCTTATTCACAATACCTGTTTGCTCATCATATAATTTTTGCAGATTATCTCTTTCATTTATTTGTAAATTAATTTTATTTTGAATTGTATTGATTTCTGCATTTATGTCAGACTTCATCTCATTATATTCGCTTTTCTGCTCTTCTGTTAAAGATGTGTCTGACAACAAGAAATCATAATTTGCAATTTCTTGCTTGAGATCATTAACGTCTTGAGATAATTGGCTGTTGTTTGAATTTATCTCACTGATTTGTGTCATATACTGATCGCGTTTTTGATTTGCGGCATCTATTTCACTATCAAAAGCAGATACTTTTGCGGCCAAATCTTGTTTTAATTCTTCTACTGTTATTTCTCTTTCATTTTCTATCTCAGCAACTTTAGTCTCATAGTCTTTTCTAGCTTCAGATTTTTTTTCATCGGCTATACTTTTGGCTGTTAAACGAGCATCTACGGCAGCCTGCGTAATCTGCGCTTCAGCTTGATTCATATATTGCTTTTGTCTGTCAAAAACCGTATCCGCAATTCTTTGACGAACCTCTTCTGGAATTGTATAATTTTTGATATAGTTTTTAATATTTTTATATTTGCGAATTAAATACTGTCCAAAAAATGTTTTCTGGTCTGTCCATACAGGAAAACGTTTTTTGACACCACCTAAATTAGTACTACTCCAACTTGGCCCTGATGATGTGCTTTGTCCGGCTAAATAATCTGCCATCCATACAGCTACTTCCGAACCAATATCTTTACTTATTAAATCTGTTTTTCTATCTTCAGCTTCTAATTCTTCTTGACGACTTGGCTCTTGAAAATAGTTTCCACCTGTTTGTTCTTGTAGATCATTAATTTCACTTTCACTACTTGTGTGAAGTGTTTCCAAATCTGTTACATTTTCGCTAGTATCAACATTTACACCAACCGTACTCGTGCTGCTGCTCAGTGATGTTTCTACATTCAAAATGTTGCCATCTTCATCAACTGTTTCATTTGTTTGCAAATCGACACTTACAACATCATCAATATCTATCGGGGAAACCTCTGATGATTTTGCTGTTTCATATAAAGCTATAGCCCAAGCTGAAAGCCCTTGTCTTAAATCATGATTTTGAGGCATTTCCGACATATCTTTTCCTGACCATACTTTAACCGGATCTTGAAAATATCTTCCCATATAATTAATCGTACATTGTTCTGAATCTTTTAACAATTCGACCGAACGATCATGCAATTTAACCGTATTATTATATTGTTTTTGAATATTTTTATAACCACGTAAACGATTAATTAGGTTATGTGCATCTACCGCTGCTTTTAAATTATTGGTTATCGGTTCTAACTTTTCCAACTCATTCATCTGTTCTTCTGAACCCGAAAAAGGATGTGTTTCTTCTGAGATTACGGCATCTTCAATATCTAAAACACTATCCACACGCATATTGTTTTGTGATGAAGAATTTGTCTCTGTTTGTGTTTGGGTTGAGGTCCCCTCTATATAAAAAGGAGAATAAGTTTCTTGAGCATTCACTTGATATGAAATCGCTCCAGAAAACAACAAGCTTATTGCAAAAGCTGTCTTAATTTCTTTTTTATTCATCATACCTCTTCTCCCAAATAATATTATTTTCCTCAGTATTTAGATACAAAGGTTCAACTTCTCCATTGACTGCGTATGCTGCCGTCATTTGAGATTTGATTGCAACCAGTTCTTGCACAACCATCAACAACTGGTCTGTTGTGGCTGAAATCATATAGCGATTGTATAAACCACCATTCATATCATCAGCTTTTGTATATTCTGTTTCAGCCGTTACAATTTGTGTATCAATCTGAATAAGCTTCTTTTCCAATTCTCTTACGGCGGTAAAGGCTTCTATCATTGTATCTTCAAAAAATTCTTGTCCTTCACGTTTGTAGGCCAACTGTTCATCAGGATCATTTGACGGATAACGGAAGAACAATGTTGGAAATACTTTACGAATATCTTCTTCATTGTTAACGTCAACAATCTTACTTTCTTTAATTACTTTGGTTCCGGGAATTTTCGAATTCTTTCGGCTAAACAACTTTTTGAAGAAATCTTCAATAGACTTATAAACTTGCAATGTGGCCTTTATGGCTTTGTTTGCATAAGTTGTCACCTTGTTTGCTACAGACGCAACCGTATTCGGAACTTGTGTCGCCAAGCTTCCCGGATCAAACAGTGCCATTGCATCGTTTTTCAAAGGCAATATCGTCAAAGAAAAAAACACTGCAAAGAAGATAAATATTTTCAAATATAAATTTTTCATTTTATTTATCTCCCTTCTTTTTATAGACGTAATCATCCATATTAAATTCTGCAATATTTTTCTGTTCTTTCTGCAACTTATAAAAAGTTAAATTAGACATGGCTACTGCTGTTTGGCGTTTTAAGTCATAAACCAATAAATGAGCAAATGAGCTCAGGCCCTTTAACTTATTAATCTGCAATTGCGCAGCTGCACCCCATGCTCCCGCTGTTGTATCAAACGTTGAAGCATTATAACCTAAATCTTCCGTTTCATTATCTTTGGTCACCACATCAGGAATTTGTTCTACAGCTTTAGAATAGCCGGTAATAATACTGTTGCGACGCTCTTTCAATCGGTTATATCTGATTGCCTCTTGGCGCTTTGGACTCAAATCCTCATCATATTGCAAGAAATATAGATTTGCTGTATTAAGCAAGGCATCTTCATCGCTTACGTCATCTTCTGAAAAACCAGCTAATTGACTTAAATCCGATTTTAATTGGCTAATCTGGGACGTTAAATTAGATAATTCGCTTTTATAGGTAGATAACATTGAATCTAGTTCTTGTTGTGCAACTTTATCCAAATCATCTATTTGTGCCGTTAAATTTTCTTGCTTTTCTTTCCATTGATTATATTCAGCTTCATAAGCTTCTTTATTAAGAGAGTTGTCTTTCATCAGTTGTTTTAGATTTTCCATATTCTCATTACAAGCGGCTATTTGTCCTGAAATGGTAGATTTTTCAGCTGCAACTTGCTCTTTGAACGAAGTCTCTACTTCTTTGATTTTTAATTCAATTTCCTGGCGAGATTGCTCTAACTTTTTCACATCATCTAAAATTTTTGTATAATTGCCCAAATTTTCATCATAAATTTTCTTTGTATCTTCATACATTTTTTTATAAGCATCTACATCATCTTGCACTTCATCTGCAAAGGATTTTAGTTTACTGACATTACTATCAATCCACGCTCTGGCTTCTTTAAAACCTTTACCTATTTTTTGAACAATAGTTAAGTTTCCAGCTTGATCCAATGCATTCTGGGCTTTTTTTCCAATTTTAGTTACCGTTGTGGTAACATCTTCTGCCATATTGGAAAGTTTCATAATTAGCCATGCAGAAGCTGTGGAGCTATATCCCACAACTATGAAAAAGCTTAAAATACTTATGTAAAAAATCTTTTTCATTTATTTTCTCCTTGTGAGGATGCTTCTTTTCTTTCTGCAGCCGTTTCGGAATCTAATGTAATTTTGGTCAACATTTGTGTTGCTTCATATTCTACAATTTGAGCTTCCATAAACAATATATCGTTCCAACGTTTTAATATTTGTTCTGACATTGCTCGGTTGCTCTGTAAAATTTCTCGAGTATCTTTGCTATCTAATGTGGTTTCAGGTAAATCTCTTTGTTTAGCTAAATTAACACGGGTGGCTAAAGCATGCGCGTACATAGCAGCAACATTCATTTGTAACAATTCTGTCTGTTTCTGCCTATTCTTTTTGGCTTGTTCCATATGGTTACCTTCTTCAGAATATGTATTTAAATATACATTCTCAACTGCAGCAGAGGTTTGATCTCCATCATTTACATTTTTAGATAAACCTGAAGGTAACTGGATTTTAGGAATTGCTCGAGATAAATTTATTTTCTGTAACGTTTCTGTATAACTTTTAATCGCATTAAAACCAAAACTACCTGATTTTACTTCTTCAACTGTTTTTTGTATGGTTGCTTGAGCCTGTTCCGCTTTTTCGCCGATTGCATTTAAATTTTCGCCTATATCAGCAGCATTATTACCTAAATCGACACCGAACAAAGGGACTGGAAACGGGAAAAAAGCATTGGCTGCGGAAGCAAATAAACTTCCGACAAATATTATTGCTATTATTTTTAAGGGGGTCTTCATTTTCTTCTCCCTTACTTTATCCCTTATTATCAATATCTGTTAAATCTCTATTGTTTACTTCAAAGGTTCCATAATCTCTGAAAGCATCCAGACCTAGCTGTGTTGCATATAACTGCATTACTTTATTTTGCAATTTTATTGCTTCCATCTCAGCCAGAGTAATTACTTCAATATCTCCTCTTTCATCTGTTGCTTGAGATGATTTTTCTTGTAAAGGAAGCAAAACATTTTTTTCATAGCCTGAAGAATCATTTTTAAAACGCGCAGCATCAGCAATGGCATGCGCTGTCGAATCAATTAAAGATTCTTGATAAAGTTCATTTATTTGCTGTGTCATTCCCTGAGAACCTGATGAACGCTCTTTTATCAGTTGATTCAGACAGTCTTGCATTTTATCCAAACTTTGAGTATCAAATTTACAATAGTTAGCTAAATTATCAGAAAAGATAAAAACATTCTCAGTAGTTGTTCCGGTATATGCCTGAACAGATTCTTCTTTGGCAAAAGATATAACTTCACTGTTTTTTCGGCTCGCAAAATATATTTTTTGATTAGTATATTCATTATCGCTGCGTGTAAACGGACGTCTTCCTTTAGATGTTTTTTGAGGAGCGACGTAGCGTGGAGATCTTTGCCATGGATAGTCTACTGTTTTTTTGTTTGATGAATTCTCTTCTTTTGGAGTTGTCTCTGTTTTATTTACAGTTTTTTTGCTATCTTCTGAAGATGTTTTTTCTGTAACATTATCTTTTTCATCTGCATTTTTGGCCTTTTGAGCTTTAGCAGCCGCAATCTTAGCATCATAAGCTTCAACTCCTTCTGCTTTAGGTAATGCAAGTTCCTTTTGATATTTTGTTTCAATGTCAGACAATCTTTGAGAGATTTCTTTTTGACGGTCAGTCATTTTATTGATGTCTGCTTCTGTTTTGTTTGCTTTAGCCAACACTTCTTCAAAGGTTTCAGCTTGCGCAATACCAACCATCAGAGAAGTAAGTAAAACACCTTTGAGACTTGCTTGTATAATATCATGTAAAAATTTGCTTGTTCTTGTCATGTTTTCACCTTTTCTCTTGTTTATGAAACAAATTCACCAACTTCTTGCATATATTTTTCGCCCTCTTTCATCAGGCTTTCAGCTTGACTATATAATCCTTCTGCCCTTTTCTTATATTCATCACCTTTATTTATCAAAGAATTGGCTTCTTGTGTTAATTGCGTGACTCTATTTTGTAAATTTTCTGCTTGTTTTGTAAGCTTATCTGCATCCTCAATCCATTGTTGACCTTGTTGCATTAACTGTTCTGCTTCTTGTTTTTTGGCCTCTGCTTGTTTGGCCAGTTTTTCTGCTTCTTCAGCTCCTTTGAGGCTGGCAACATTTTTACTTTGAGCAATTAAATCATTTGCCTCACCTAGTAAATCTTTACCTTGCTGCAACAACTGAGGGCCTTCTTTAGCATACTTCTTAGCATTTTCAATAGTGTCTTCGGCCTGTTTCTTTATATTTTCAACTTCTTTCAACATATTTTTACCTTGTTGAACTGAGTTTTCAGCATCTTTTATGAGTTGGTCTCCTTGTTTTTTGAGGTCTTTAGCTCGATTGATAAGGTCTTTTCCTTTTTTAGCAAGTTCTGCACCATCTTTTACCTTATTATATGTTTCCATACCTTTTTTAACCCACTTATTGTTTTTGGCTGCTTCTAATTTCTTTTCATACTTTTCTTTTGCTTCTTGCAGCTTAGCAAAGCGATCTGTAATATTTTTCTTAATAAAACCATTCATAGCTTCATTAAATTTACCTAATGCGCCTTGAATGTTTTTTGCTGTTTTGGTTGCCCAAGCTAATTGGGTAGAATTTTGAACGTCAGTTACTGCTCTTTTAACAGCTTGAACTAACGCTTGAATATCAATGGCGGGGATACCAAAGGCATGGGTTTGTTGGGGAGTGGCTGACAACATTAAAACACTCATCAATAGTGCAATACATATTTTATGAAAACTTTTCATATTCCACCTCCAACTAATAATTTGATATAATTTCAGTATATCAAAAAAATCGTTTTAATTAAACTTAAATCGTTATTCTTACGCAATATTTAAATATTTTGTAACAAAGTTGTCTTCACCATATTCTTTAATCAGTTCTTCTACCAACAAAACATTCTTTCTTCCGGAATTATATAACTTCAAGTAAACACCTAAGCCACTTAAATCAACATCCAAAATAACCGACTCACCTGTCGCAGGACGAGAAAGCAAAATAGCATAAGGGAAGTCTCTATAACTTCTACCAAAAATAAAGTCTAATTCACTTTGAGTTAAATTCCAGTTTGCATAATCTTCTAGCTGCGCTTGCGGGTTACGGAAGAACAATACCGTTTGGCACTGACCGCGAATTACTTCTCCAACACCTAATTTATCGATAATACTTGGCTGTTGGAAAGCACAAAGATATGCCTGACGTTTTTTACGACCTTCTTGCAAACCAATGATAAAATAGTCTCTAAACATTGGGTGCTTAAGCATTGGCGCCGTTTCATCAATCATAATCAAGGCAGGAATACCTGCATCACCGGTTTCTGACATAATACGATGCATGATATAACTGATAACAGCCGGAGCAAGTGTCTCATCTTCAAAAATATGAGTAAAGTCAAAAGCCATAAAACGTTTGCTACTTAAATCCAAACTATCGGTATCCGCATTAAAAATATTACCATATTGGTCCGGATTGACCCATTTAAACAATTCACGACGCATATTTCCGGTAGGTGAAAAACAGCTTTTATATAAGTTTTTCATTATTCTTTCTTCCGGACGCAAATAGTCAAAGGCAGTGGTAACCGCGCGAGCTATTTCTTTTTCAGACATAGCATCATCTACCATTGTAATAGACTTCAACCAACGACGCAAAAAAGCACGGTTTGTTGGTATATTCTCACAATCAAACGGGTTTAATGAAACGTTTTTCTCATCTCCATCAAAACCAATATATGCACCACCGATTGAACGGGTAAAGATTTCAGCACCGCGGTGTCTATCAAAGAAAAAGACTTTCAAATCATGGTGACGCATAGCTTGTCCGGCTAAGAAAGTCAGCAAAGTTGTTTTACCTTGTCCTGTCGGACCAATAATGCAACAGTGCGCAACAGCGGCTTCTTCTGACGACACATGGAATTGGAAACGGTATGGCGAACCTGAAGTCGTGCGGAAAACACTAATTGCTCCTTTACCCCAGTCAGATTTTCCAAAACCTTCTGAAGGTTTATCAAAGCAAACTGCCGTAGCTACAACTCTTGACAAATAGCGATATGTCCGCGGATAGGTATCATAAGTTGGAAATTGATTGAAGAATGTTGCTTCGCACACCCACCCCTCTCTAACGGGGGTTACACTGAATAAACGGCATATTCTTTGTACTTCACTCTCGCCAAATTCCACCTCATCGATGCTCTCTCCTCTAATGATGATGGACATAGAATATTCTGTAAGAGCTTGATAGTTTGCATCACTATCTTCAATTGAGGATAAGGCAACACTATATTGATCTACGACTTCTGATGAAAAGCTTGTAATTCCAGCCATTTTTTGTTGTTGCATCAACAAAGCTCGTGCCTGAGCTCTGAAAATTGGCTTGATATTATGCAACAAAGTTAATTCGCAATCGATGGAAAGCAATGAAGCAATCATAGCCTCATCCATATAGTCTCCTGATGTACGAATTCCCATTGTGATTTCAAAACACTCTTTATCTCCGGAAAAGAATCTAATAACCCCATTTTCTCCCGTGAAATGGATATGATCTGCCGTCAACATCTGATTTAACATTGAACCTTCGGTATTTCTTACTTTAGGCTCAGGCTTAGAAATCGGACTGCAGATACGAGAAAAAACATATAGAGGACTATCTGTTGCTGGACTATCTGGTGTTTCATACATGGTTTTGATACCATAATCATTCAATGTTGCCAAAAGCGCTTGAGAAGCATAATTCAAGTCTTTAAGTGCATCGGTTCTATCTGGTACAGAAAGAATAATGTAGTGCGAGTTTGAAAAAACACGGTCTATATTATGTGCCCAAACTTGAGATACCTGCTCCAAGAGTTGGTTGCCAAAATCGCCAACATCCTCTTCCAGAGGAATTCTTTCTCGCAAGGTTATAACACGGCATGTTACCTGCATATCAGACATACCGTCAATCCAAGATTTTCGAGCCTCCAACATTGACATGACTTTTTCTTCATTAGCAAAAGCCAAATCTATACCTTCAACCCTAAAAACTCTGACCAAAGAGTTGTTATAACATTTGATAGTTATTCCATCAGACAGCATTTTATTAAAAGGTAAAAAGTCTGAAACTCTTGATTCTCTTGGTTGAGGTAAAATAAAATGTCCGAATTTGGTTGCCCAAAATCCAGCAAAAGATGCCGCTGAAATAAAGCCTATAAAGGCGACAAATACTTCAACGTTTGACAGTCCCTCAACAAATATATCAAAAAAATCGGTACTAGGGTGCAAATTTCATCCCCTTTGATTTATACAGGTTATTCGTTGGCTTATAGCTTTGTCCATAGGCCTGAAGCATTGTAGACAAATGAGGTTCTTTTAAACCTAATGAGATAATGATTAAGTGCACAATCAAGATACTTATCAAAAAGAACAATGGGTTCATGTCCAGTACACCAATAGCCATAAACATTATAGGAAATTGCAAGCCGATGTTAAGCAATACCGGCAAGAATGGACCCCATAATATCTTGGGAGGATTAGCAACCGCTTTAAGAATCATTTCTCTCATAAGTATAAACCCTCAAAATCTACTTTATTTTATGATACCTATTTGACAAGAATTTGGCAATAAAAACATATTTTTATCACACCAAAAATTACGAATCAAAAAAGGTACACTTCTATATGTTAGTGTACCTTTCTTTTATGAATAATGTGTTAATTTAGAAAAGTTCTCTATATTTTCTTATTATTGCCCAGGTAATACGCATTTATCATTTATCCACTGGCCACCTTTTTTATTACAAGCATAATGGCTAATACCTGTATCTTCATCATCTTCTCCATCCTCAACAGCTATAGGCGCATCTTCTTCATCTTCATCATTACTTGATGTCGAAGCGCTAACACCTTTACATGTACCGCTAGCATCATCCCATGTTCCACCGAGCTTCAGGCAAGCATAATGACTTACTCCACCGCCTTCTTCTTTTTCTTCAGTAGTTCCGGAAGTATTTGCTTGACTTTCTCCTGTTTTATCAGAAACAACCGGGGTGTTAACCGTGCTATTAGAGTTGTTCGAAGAGGATTTTTCTTCTTCCATTTGTTGTTTTGAACTCTTAAGAACCTCATCTATGGCTGCTCCAACGTTTCCTCCTTTAGAGTTTGCCACTTCAGTAAAAATACCTCCTGCCCATGCAGCTTGTTCGGCTGTCATTCTACCAGCAGCAATTTCTTCTCGGAGCAATCGATTCATGTCTATTTTTCCAGAAGAATCGTACTGTTCTTTTGCTCTTTGAGCCAATGCATTCATCTGCTCATGAGATGGAATATTAGATTTATTTCCGTTATTTGAATTAGACACATCTATCGGAGAATTCAATTCCTCATACTCGCAGGACATTTTTGATGAATTCCATGTACCTCCCGTCAGAGAACAATTGCGTTTTTCTGCACTGTAATCCTTACCGGTAACAACAACTTCACCTATTTCACCACCATCTACATCATATTCAAATCCTGTACCCGGAAGTGGTTCTTCATCTGGAGTTTCTTCATTTATTATCGGCATACATGTATTATTAATCCAGTAGCCTCCTTGAGCTCTACATTCAGCTTCTTGTTGCTCAAAACCGGTTCCTGGAAGCGGCTCTTCATCAGGCGTTTCTTCATTTATTATTTGATCATACAAATTTCCTATGTTTCCTACCGAAGAAGCCATATCATTATTAGCAGCTGCTTTTTCTTCTGCCATCTGCTCTTTTGATTCTTTTAGTACATCATCAATAGCAGCACCAACATTTCCTCCTTTAGAATTTGCTGCCGCTGTAAACATAGCTCCGGCTTGTGCTGCTTGTTCTTCAGTCATACGCCCAGCAGCAACTTCATCTCGCAAAAGTTGGTTCATATCCACTTTTCCGGTTGAATTATATTGTTCTTTGGCTTTTTCCGCCAAATCATTCATTTGTTCGCCGGAAGGAACTTTTAAATTGCTTTGAGTAGAACTGGAACTACTACTTCCTGATCCGATAGTCGGTAAATTAAATCCTTCTTTTGAAGCCAAATCACCTAAATTAGACTGTTTGTTTCCACTTAAATCTGGGGCTGTAACAACAACTCCATCCAACATACCTCCATCGGCGTCATAGACATTTTCAAAGCCGGTTCCCGGAAGGGGGGCCTCATCAGGAGTTTCTTCTTCAGGCAATGCACAACTTGTTCCCGTCCATAAACCACCTGCAGCAGAACAACCTTCTTTGGTATTTACAACAGCATCGCTTCCAGACTCTTTTCCACTGCTACTACATCCTGTACCGGTTCCTGGAACACAGTTGTCTGACATATCATCGCTTGTACTATTGTCAGTTTTTCCATCTCCTCCGGCACCGGGATCCTTTTGAGAGGATGGATCTGAAGATGATCCGGGAGTAGCCGTATATGAACCTGATGCATCCAAATATTTGCCATATCCTAATTTTTCTGAATAAGTTCCTTTAGCGCCGCTTTTACTAGCAAAATAGTCAATAAACAATCCCACATTTGCCACAAGGAACAAACCAATAGCAATATTAGCAAACCACTTCCAACTAATTTTTCCAAAAATTGCACCAAAGGCAAAGCCTATCAAACCGAAACCAGCCAGAATAAAAATAAGAGGTCTTAAATTTTTAATGAAATGAGCAGCCTTATCTCTTACTGTCTCCAAAACATCAGCAGCATAAGCATCTCCGCTCAAAGTGACCAGAGAAAGACAACAAAACAATGTAAAAATTAAAATTTTATGACTCTGTTTCATCGCTTTTCTCCTTTGTTTCTATTTCAAAGTATCTTCGATTTTTGGAGCATCCCCACCACCGACATAGATTAGAATTTCTCCGGTTAAACCAATAACCATCAAGCCGATGACTATAGCACCTAACCATTTCCAGTTGATATTACCAAAGAAGCCACCTATTGCCACACCTATAATACCGAATCCAGACACCACATAAATAATATCCCTCATACCGGTAAAGATTTGAATACCTTTTTGTGTCAAATCACCAAATAAGGTTCCGCTGCCACTAGTTGTGGTTGTTCCTGTATCTGCAGCAAAGGACTGCGCTACACATAAGACTGAAGAAAAAATCAGCGTCAATAAAACGAGCATACCTAATTTCTTTACTCTTACATACAGCATTTTCTTTTGCTCCTCATTAACATAAAACACATAAAGCAAAAGGAGGCTGCTTAGTAAATTTATCGTTATAAATTCCATAGCAAACCTCCTTTGTTTTTTGTTGCACTCTATAATTATTGAGCAGAGTTACTAAATGTATCACCCAATTGAGCACCTTCGCTATCACCGGTAGCGTAGTCAACGATTGAACCGGCAGCAGCCAAAATAGCCAAACCTACAGCTAACATGGAGAATTTTTTCCAATCCAATTTACCAAAAATAGCCATAAATGCCAATACAACCAAACCGAAACCACCAACGATGAAGATGATGCTTTTAACTGCTTTAAATACAGCTACAGCCTTACCTTGTGCTGTATCAACCAAGTCTACAGATTGAGCCAAAGCAGCATCTGTTGTACCAAACACAACAAACAATGCTAAGCACAAAATAGTGCAAATATTTTTCTTTATAAAACGCATAACTTTTCTCCTTTATACAAATCCGCTTTATATCTCTATTATAGAATAACTAATATTTTCTTTTTTTTCCAGCATTTTCGTTATTACACAAAAAGAGTTAACATATTGTTTACAGGCAAGATTTTTTCCCGTAACAAAAAATTCACAGTTTAATTTTTTGTTTTTCTTAAATTTTCCTCCAGAATTTGCTTCTAATTACGAAAGAAAGCTATTTAAAAGAATCCACAATTTTTAACCTATTTTTTTTAACTTCTTGCCAAGATTCGTATTTTGATTTATCTAGTTTTTTGAGGGGTTCTAGTATGGGAAAAACGGTTTTTAAAACTTTTATTTATAGTTTTGCGTTTTCTCTGTTTGCAATTTTTGTTGCTAACAGAGTGTTTTGGAGCACCCCAAAAGCATCCGAAAAATATATATATTCAAACAGAAATATTACTTTATTCTTAAAGGGCAATGGAACATCTTCTCTTCATGCATCTGCAGTTCCGGCTAAGAAGATTGTTCTTTCAAAACTAAATGATATCAGTATCCCTAATAAAAACGCCCTCCTTTCAGAAAAAGAGATTGTTGCTAATGAAACTACTTTTACCACAAACAATAACACAGAAAAGAAAGTTCTGGATGTTCAAAAGTTTGTTCAAAAAGCACCTCTCATTCCGTTGGAAATTTCAGAGCAAGAAGTTGCTTTATCAGAAGAACCTGCAAATACCCCCAAAGACACGAACAATTTAAACTCAAAAGATAATAAGATTCAAATTGTTAAGGCAGATATTTCTCCGAAGACATTCACAAAAGAAGAAAACTCTTTAGACGCAGATGATGACCTTACAGCATCTAAAAAAGTTGTATATCAAGCAGAACAAGACAACTTCCAAGCAATGAAGGAAACCGCAGATACAAGTACAGATAAAGAAGAAGCAAAAGAAACCGTTAATAAAGAGATAAAGTCTCCTAAACAACAAAAAATCCCTTCTATTACCCCGACACAAATTGTAAAGAAAGAAGAGAACAAAGATAATGGCAAAAAAATCATCATTTCATCTGCCGAACATGAGCCTCAAATGCTTATACCTTTGGAAGGAAATGTTTCTGAAAAATTTGCTCATGCCGAAGTAAAATCTGCACAAGATGCTTCTGCCAATGCAGTTGCGTTCAATGCAAAAAATACGCCTATCAGCAGCATGAAAACCGTAAATACAACAGATAAAGACACAAACAACAATTCTTCAAAAAAAAATTGGCAGTCGATGAAGGATAAAGAAGCTTCTGTAGACGACCCTTGGGTTGTTGCCAAAGGCAAATCTCACCCCAACAATCAAATGATGTTAGAAGATAAAAAATACACCATCAGCGACAATGAGGTTGAAAAGATTTTTTCTCAAAAAACACCCCAAAACAGCGAAGATGAACTTCTTTTAGCTTCTAAAACAGTCAAAAATCTTCTTATTCCTATCCCCGAAGATATTTTGAATGATGAAAACTTAACCCCTCAATTAATTTCATCTCCAAAAAATAAAGAGATAAAAGAAGAACTGGAAGCAAAAGGACTGATTGTAAAGGAAGAAGAAAAAAAAGAAGAAGCATCCAAGGAGCCCGAAGAAGAAAAAGAGTCTTCTGAAGTCTCTGCCAGTGAAAATAACTCTAAAGAAAGTGGCATTTTAAATAGCATAACTTCTTTGTTTTCTGGAAACAATAAGCAAGAAGAAACCCCTGAAATCGGCGTTAATGAGATAGAAGAAGAAAACAATAATTCTTTATTTTCTGCCTTTACAAGAAAACAAAATAAATTAATGAGCAAAATATTGCCGACAGAAATCAGATTATCTTTTCAACCCAACCGAGCAGAGATTTCAGGACAAACATTGAAGTGGATTAAAGCCTTTGCACAAAAAACAGCCGAAGAACCCACAACCGGATTGGAAATTCGCATTGATGGGACCAGTTCTCCTCTGCTGCAAAGAAGACGATTGAATTTGCTGCAAAATATTTTATTAAATGAGGGTGCTATTCCTGAAAAAATTAACACCGTTTTTACGGCTAGAGAACCCAATTCCTTTATTTTAAGGACCGTAAGATTAAACAAGGAGATAATAAATACACCAGCAAAGAACAATAACAGATACATGCAATGGTAATAAGTTGTTGCTTGCGCTTGATTATTTATTTTTCAGTATGTATGATAGGTAAAAAAATTATGACAAAATATTGCTTAGGAACCGCAAAAATGAACAAAAAACAACATATTTTCATGTTTTTATCATGTAGTTTTTTATTGACAGGATGTTCTGTTTTTTATCCTATGGATACCTCGACCCCTGCCCCAGCTTCAACTCAAACAGCAGGTGTTAATTCATCTCAAAGTGCGATTAAAAATATTCCGCCTGTTAGCAATGATTTTGTTCAGAATACAGAAGTTGCCGCTGATTATAAAGAATATGGCGAAAGGACACCTCGCGATCAATTAATTGTTCAAGGCGGTGCCGGCAGCAATTTATCATCCTCAATTCCTCCAACAATTGAAGATGAGGTCGTTGACTATGAAGAAAGCATCCAAATCAGTGAAACCGAGGAGGTTTCTGATGGTCAATCATCAAACGATGTCAGTGAAGATCCTGTTGAAGATTGGTTGGCTGAAGAAGGCAAAAGTTTAAAGACCTTACTCACTGAATGGAGTGATCGTGCCGGTTGGAGATTGATTTGGAATACAAACAGAAATTATACTTTGACAGCAGGTGCAATGTTCAGAGGTCGTTTTGCCGATGTTAGCTCAGCTTTAATCAGAGCTTTTGCTCGCGCCAAACCAGCACCTATTGCAACATTCTATAAAGGAAACAGAGTATTAGTTGTTGAGACATTGGAGGATGAAAATGCTTATGAATAATTATCTTAAAACAGCAGTAGGGCTTTCATTTACAGCGATTATTGCTGCATGCTCTATGTCAACACAACTTGATGCCGAAATTGAGCATGAAGTAAAAGCAGCTACAGAATTAAAAGAACAGTCTAAAGTTCCTACTCAAGTAGCTCCTGAAGATGTTGTCCGAGTTAAAAATGATATTTGGTTAGGTGATAAATCTGAAGTTGAATATAACGGAGAGCCTTTGCCAAGTTATTTGGAAGCAAAAGATGGTATCACATTAGTAAGCAACCGTCCAATTACGCTTTTTGAAGCTGCAGATATGATTAATAAATTGACCTCTATCCAAGTGCGTTTTGCAAACCATTTGGAAGAAACGGTTTTAAGTAAAGCTTCTGAAAACAAGCCTGACCCTGAAAAAATTAATGCCGATTGGGCTGAACCTGATAAAATGTTGCTCTCTTACAAAGGTCCATTGAGCGGTTTGCTTAATGAAATTTCTTCTCGTTTCGGCATTTGGTGGAAATATGAGAAAAATCAAATTTTCTTCTACAAATACGAAACCAGAACATTTACAGTATATAGCTTGCCGACAAAACCTTCTTTGCAAGTTAACATGGGCGGGGAATCTTCCGGAGAAAGCGGAAATGCTTCTGCTACTTTGACTTCCGGCGCTGAGCTTGAGTTATGGTCTAATATTGAAAAAGCAATTCAATCTATGATCGGTGAACAGTCTAAACTTAGCGTTGATTCTGTTAACGGAACTGTTACCTTGACCGGTACTCCGATTGAAATAAAAAAGGTTGCTAAATATATTAATGAGCAAAATACTCGTTTGTCCAGACAAGTTGCAATCAGCGTAAAAATTTTGCAAGTTACCGTTTCTGATTCAGATCAATACGGTTTAGACTTGTCTGCCGGTTTTGATGATGGAAAAACAAAGTTAAGTATTTCCAGCCCATCCGGATTATCTGATGAGATTACTAAAAATATTAATATGACAATTGCCCCTGGAAACTGGAGTGTTTCTACTTTCATGCAGGCTTTATCTGAAAAGAACAATACGACTTTGGTAACCAGCGGTACTGTAACAACTTTGAACAACAAACCAGCACCAATTCAAGTTACTCGTAAAGAAAACTATATTTCAGAAATTACGAAGACAAACTCTGGTAGTTCTGATACCGGTACTGACTATGATATTTCTACTGAAACAGAAGAAATTGAGACCGGTTTTACTTTGAATGTGTTGCCGCGTATTATGGAACATGGTCGTTTGTTGATGATGTTTAACTTGACATTGTCTGACTTGATTTCTTTGGAAAAAGTTTACCTTCAAACCAATGAAGATCCTACTCAACCGGCTTCTGGTGAATATATTCAAAACCCAATTGTTGAGACCAGAGGTTTCACACAAGAGGTTGCATTAAAATCTGGGGAATCCTTGATTTTGAGCGGTTATGAACGTGTTGAAAATGAAGCTAAGAAAACCGGTGTAGGTTCTGCAGACAACTCTTTGTTGGGTGGAACAGCCGTTGCAACAAAAGATCGTAGCTTATTGGTAATTATATTAACACCAATCGTTTTGGAATCTCCATTGAATCCAGAATCCAGAATGAAAACTTATTAAAAAGGTAGAAAAACGTGCTTGATGACGCAAATTTTGCAGAAGGTGAAGCTGAAAGCAGCGCTCGGACTTGGGGAACAAGTATAACGGTCGATGGACAGACTTATGCAACAAGCTTGTTTTGGCAACCGTTACAAAACCAAGAAGATCCTTTGTCTGAAGTTGCTGAAGCTTCCGAAGGTATTTTGGAAGGTGCCGACTTATACTGTGTAAAGCCAGGAAAAGCACCTCAGTTTGGTATTTGTGTCTCTCATGAAGGATACAAAAAAGGTGAAGTTGTTGCTGCTGTTGCGTTATCTACTGCATTAGCGGACCGTTCATCTTTTATTGCGGTTTTCAAGGTTGACGAAGGTTGGTGGTATACTTGCGTCAGAAACGATATTATCCTTTCCGATGGTGATATGCTCTTTCTTAATGAAGAAGATGCTAAAAACCAATTTACATCAATGCTTGCCGTTCCGGATTGGGGACGTAAAATTGCTCCAGAAGAATGGAATATTGATGATACCGAAAATATTCAACTTATGCACCTTTTGCAAAGAGGAAGCACAGCAAAGCTGCAAAGAATTAACGGTATCCGCGGCGCCAAGCTTATGATGATTGTTGGTGTTTCTGCCGTTGTAGGTTTATGGTTATTATCTAGCTTGATTGATGCCTTGCTTTTTACACCGGTAAAACGCCCTGTTGTCGTTCCCGTTCAGCCTAAAGTGGTAAAAAAAGTGGAGAAACCTCCTGTTGTAAAGCCATGGGAAACTCTGAAGAATGCGTCTCAGATTTTGGATGGTTGCGTTGCAAATATTCAAAAGCTGCAAAGAGTTTTGCCTCCTGGTTGGGAAGGTAGTACTTTTTCTTGTTCTCAAACAGGGGCAACTACCTCATGGAAAAGAAGTTTTGGCCGCATGTCTTGGATGAAAAAGGCATTGGATAAAACCGGAATCAAATTTTCATATGTGAAATTTTCCGATGATGGAAATAATGTTGCCGTAGGGCTTGATTATCCTAAAGTTGATGTTATTTCATCTCCACCGATGATGAGTTTGCCAAAGTTGAGAGAAACACTTAATAATTTCTTCCAAAGTATTGATGAAAAAGTTTCTCTGCAAAATGGAACTTTTACGCAGACTGTAAGTGAGAAAGAACGCCACATGTACAGATATGTTGGTTTTAGCTTTTCTTCTCCTTATAATCCGACTGTTTGGGGAGAATTATTAACAAAATTTTCAGGACTTGATATTAAAGTAATTAATTATGACGGAAATACGTGGAAATATGAGGGAGCAATTTATGCGTTATAATGTAAAGAAAATTTTAAGTACATCAGCTTTAGCTTTAGTTTTAAGCTTGGGTTATGTTCATTTATGCTCTGCTCAAGGTGTTGTTACATTGAGTAGCGATGCTAAAGCAAGTAATGATGCCAATGAAATTCCCGATGAAATATCTTTATTCGGTGATTCTGCTTCTGAAGCAGATGTTATAACCCCTGCAAAGTCAGCTTCAGGAGTAAAATCGGCTGCAGACTTACTCGGAAAGAAAAAAACTGCTCCGGCTCAAAATAATAATGGTGTAAAATCAGCTAAAGATTTACTGAATGCCAATAAGAAGTCCCCTGCAGCCAACATAAAATCAGCTGCGGAGTTGCTTGGCGATAAAAAAGATCAAAACATCAGCCAACAGTCTGCCAATGCGGCTTTACAACTTCAGAAGGCTGCATCTAAAGCTACCGTAAAAACAGAAACTAATACTGTTGTATCGGAAGTTTCTAAAACAGAAGAGTCCCCTGCTAAAGCTGTTATTCCGGCAAATAATATTGATATAAACATTGTTAAAGATGTTGAAGATACTGTTTTTGATAAAATGTCTGACTTAGAAAAGCAGACTGCTATTTTGAACTTGGAATTGAAAAAAGAAAAAGTAAAAAGCAGTATTGAATCTTTGAAGGCAATGCAAGAAAAAGCTCGTGAAGAAGAAAAAGCTCGCATTGAAGAACAAAAGCGCAAAGTAAAAGAATGGGAAAACGAGCAACAACGCAAACTCATTCAAGAGCAACAAAAATTAAAAGAACTTGAAATTGCTTATGAACAAGAACGTCAAGAAAAGATTTTGACCAACTACAAAAATCAGATGATGGATGAGCTGCAAAAAAATCTTGATGCACGTGCTGATACATTCAAAGAATTGGCTCAATTAAAAGCCGAAAGAGAAGCTCTTATCAGTGACTTTAAAGGACGCTTTGTTCAATTGACTCAAATGGCAGATAAAGCGACAAGTGAGGCTATCCGTGTTAGAGATAATTATGCCAAAACCATTTCTGATTTGCAGACACAAATCTCTATATTGAAAGCCAGATTGGAAGCTTCTGAAAATCAAAATCCTTTTGCTGAAGGTGCTGCCTCTGTCCAACAAGAAGTATCTGATGTAAAATTGAATGATTTGTATGCGATTATGGAAGTTCGCGGTCAAGGAAATGCTTTGGTTGCAAAATTGATTAATGAATCAGGCATACCATTTTTGGTAAAAGTAGGTACTGCATTACAAAGCGGTCATATTGTTGATGAAATTACGCCGACATATGTTCGTGCAGACAAGAATGGCGTAAAAGATTATTTGTATTTTTCTGCCGGTGGTATTTTGGAGCAAGAACCTCAAACCAATGAAGATTTGCAAATCAAAGTTTCTTCCGAAAAAGCACCGACTTCGGCACGACCAGCCGCTATTGTAACCAACGGTATTCCTAATGTTGCTTCGGAAATGACAGTTCGCTAGGGGTTTAAGATGGCACCCGATGAAGAGAATCCTGAACTTGTAGAAGAACCTGCAGCTGAAGAAAATTCAGCTGCAGAATCTTCGTCTTCAGAAAATGAAAATAAAGAAATTACCCATTCTCTCGGGCAGCTTGAATTATATTTTAAAAATGGTCGAAAACTACTCACGGTTCCTAATGGTAGTTTAAATATTAATGATGACACACGTCGTTTATTGGCTCTTTTTTCAGACGGAAGCTTTTTGGTTTCTGAAAACCATAAGTTTGATGGTCGTGTTTTGAGTTTTGAGGTTTTGGCAAGAAAAAAGAAACTTATGATTGCCAAACCGGTATATGTGAGCCAAAACGAACTTAACGCAATTTATAATTATGCCGAACGTAACTCTGTTGATATTGAAACGGATGAAGACTTAGCCTCTTTGCAAATGCAAAAAGACTTTGTAAACGTGATTGTACGTGCAGCTGAAAAGAAAGTTTCCGATATTCACGTTGTAGTTGCCGATAGTACCCAAATTATGTTTCGTGTTAATGGTATGATGTCCATTGAAATGGAATATAATAAAGATTGGGGAGAAGCTTTTGTTCGTGCGGCTTTTGCCTCTGCAGATATTTCCGATTCAAACTATGCTCAAAATGAATTCCAAGGCGCACAAAAACTTGGTTCCACACCTTTGCGTGGTTCTAAAGGTAAATTGATGTTGCCACACAATGTTTTGGCTATTCGTTTACAATTTAACCCGATTGCTTTTGGTTCTCAATATTTGGTTATGCGTTTGCTTTATGCTGATGAGAACCCTAACGGAACCGGAGATTTGTCTTCTTTAGGTTTGACCGAATATGAAGAAAACTTGTTTTTCAGATTACGCTCGGTTCCAACGGGGGTAAGTATTGTATCCGGACCGACCGGAAGCGGAAAAAGTACAACCTTGCAAAGAAACATGATTAAGCTTTTGCAAGAAAAGAATTATGAAATCAACCTCATTACCGTGGAAGATCCTCCGGAATATCCTATTCCTGGGGCTAGACAAATGCCGGTTACAAACGCCAATACGGAAGAAGAAAAAGATGAACAATTTACCAAAGCGTTGTCTGCGGCTCTGCGTTCCGACCCTGATGTTATGATGGTTGGTGAGGTACGTACACTTTCTGCGGCACAATTAACCTTTAAAGGTGCATTATCCGGACACGGAATGTGGACGACCTTGCACGCAAACTCAGCTCCAGCTATTATCCCTCGTTTGCGCGATATGGGTGTTGAAACTTTTAAACTCAGCGACCCTGAATTGGTAAAAGGTTTGATTGGACAACGTTTGTTTAGAAAACTTTGTCCGCACTGCCGTGTTGCTGTTAAAGACCGTTTGGATTTGCCATCCGTTCAACGTCTGAAGACGGCTCTGGGTGATTTTGGTGTAGAAAACACATATATTCGTGGCCCCGGATGCAAATTTTGCGATGGCAGCGGAATTAAAGGTCGTATGAGTATTCAGGAAATTATTTTGCCAGATGCAATGTTTCTTGAATTGATTATTAAGGGAGAAACCCGTAAAGCAATTGACTATTGGACCAGTGATTTGGGCGGAAGAACGATGAAAGATGCCGCCATTGAAAGAATGGTTAAAGGATATATTGATTTGGATGAAGTTGAACGTTGGTGCGGTTTGATGGATCAACGTCCGGTTTATTAAGTTTGATGAGGAAAGATTATGGCTGACGAAAAAGAAAAGCGAAGTACTTCAAATTCGATTCATAAGGCAATGCGGCAATTGAACACCGTAGAAGAATATTACGCCAAAATGATTTGTAATTTTTCTAACGATGCCAGATTGAAATTATACAGAAAAATTGCCTCTTTGATGAAAAACCGTTTTTCATTGATGAGTGCTTTGGATATGTTGCATGACAGTGCCAGTGATGGAGGAAAAAATCCGGGAGAACCAATGGCTATTGCTATTGCTTGTTGGGCAAGAGCATTGAACAACGGTTTGACTTTTTCCGATGCTTTGAAAGGATGGGCTCCTGACCGTGAAAGATTGATGCTTTCCGTTGGTGACGTGTCCGACCTTGAAGGCGCCTTAATTAACTTGATTCGTGTTACCGAAGGTTCCACCAAAATGGTGCGTCCGATTATTGGTGCTATTGCTTACCCTTCCTTTTTGTTTATGATGGCCGTTTTGATTATTTACGGTATTGGTGTGTATATGGTGCCGCCAATGTTAGATGCGGCTCCGGGAACAAGATGGACCGGTTTGGCTCGTGACCTGGTTGGAGTTTCTGCTTGGATTAAAGAATATTGGTTGGTTGCTTTTAGCTCCTTGCCGGTGGTGATGCTGATTATTTATTCAACAATCAGTATTTGGACCGGAAGAATCAGAGCCATAGTTGATAATATTCCACCCTATTCTCTTTACAAAGTGTTTGTCGGCATTAGTTGGTTGTTGGCTTTATCGGCTTTGGTAAAAGGAGGTACACCGGTTTCTACGGCACTTAGAGCTTTGAGACGAGATGCGACCCGTTATCTGAAAGAAAGAATTGATAAGACATTGGTCTTTGTTAACAATGGTGATAACTTAGGTGTGGCATTACAAAAAACAAAATTAAACTTTCCGGATAAAGAAGTTATTGCCGATTTGAAAATTTATTCCGAATTGGATAATTTTGAAGAAGCTTTGGAAGCTTTGGCTAATGAATGGTTGGAAGAATCTGTATATTTGATTGAACAAAAAGCTGCTTTGTTGAACATGGTTGCCGTTTTGACCGTGGCCGGTGTTATTGCTTGGGCCGTTATGGGTACATTTGCAATGCAAGATCAAATCACGAGCCAAATGGGAGGTTAAGATGAAAGCTGCAGAAAAGATATCTAAGTGGCAAAAGAAGATTGTTTCTTATAAGTTTGGCTTTATTGGGCTGTTGATTATTCTTTTGATTATCATTGCCATATATATGTATTCCAAACCCAAAACAGAAATTGTTGATGCCGGGAACCAAGTTTTTGATTTGTCAAACCGAGTACGTGATTTTTATAAAAACAAACCCAATGCTTGGGGCTTGAATACTTATTCTGCAATTCAAAATAAAATTGTGCCACAAGATATGCTTAATGGCAGACAAATTATCAATCAACTGAAAAAAGATGTGTTGCTGGGTTCTGATGCTTTGGGAAATACGGTTATGCCGGGCAGCAGAACTTTTGCAATTGTATATAAGAATCTAAATTTTGAAGAATGCAAAGCTTTAGCTACTTTTGACTTTTCTGAAAAGATGCTGCTTTCCATTGATAATATAACCATTATCAATGATAAAGATTATCTTTTTAGTTGGGGAGAAAGCAAATCTTTGCCGGTTTCCGCAGAAGCGGCGCAGAATGCGTGCAAACAAGAAAATGACATTTTATGGAATATATATATCTAACCAAAAGTTATATATCTAATGCCAATCTTGTTTAGGTTTTATTAATCATGTATAGTTAATATTAATATGATTATGATTTTATGGAGGAAAAAATGAACACTTTAAAGAAAATCGAACAGTCTGGTCGTTCCATGGTGGAAATGCTTGGCGTTCTTGCCATCATCGGCGTATTGTCAGTTGGTGGTATTTCTGGTTATTCTAAAGCTATGGCAAAATATAAATTGACCAAAGCTCAAGACCAAATGTCTATGTTGTTGATTAACATTCGTACTGCATTTTCAGGTTCTTCAAACTTTGAAGGTTTGGATAACAAATCAGCCGTTGCTTTGAACATTGTTCCGGGTGATATGTTGCCTGATGGTTTGGGTTCTACAAGCGGTAATATTATTAACGCTTTCTCCGGTGCTGTTACTATTGATACTACTTCAAGTGACCAACACTTTACTATTACATTTGGCGGTTTGGGTACTGAAACATGCACCAGCTTGGCATCTTCTGACTGGGGTACTGAAGGTTTGGTAAAAATGACTATTAATGGTTCAGAATATGAACAACAAGATTTGCCGATTAAAGCAACAACTGCTGTTGGTGAATGTGACCAACCAAACTCGGCAAACTCTGTTACTTGGGAATATTACTAATAAGCCCAAAGCAGTTTGCAGCTGCTAATGGAATGGCAACCTTTTGATAAAGGAAGCGATATGAAGTCATTAAACAATACTGAGCAATCAGGTCGTTCAATGGTAGAAATACTGGGAGTGCTTGCCATCATCGGCGTTTTGTCGGTGGGCGGCATTTCCGGTTATTCTAAGGCTATGGCAAAGTATAAACTAACCAAAGCTCAAGACCAAATGTCTATGTTGTTGGTCAACTTGCGCAGCGCTTTTGCCGGTTCTTCAAACTTTCAAGGTTTGGATAATAAAAAAGCTATTGATTTGAATATTGTTCCTGCAGAAATGTTACCCCAAGGTTTGGGTGCGTCAGATGACACTATTATTAATGCTTTTTCCGGAAAAGTGGTTGTAGCGGCTACGGCAAGCAACAAACATTTTACAATTGAATTTGGTGGTTTGGGAAAAGAATCTTGCACCAGTTTGGCTTCTTCCGACTGGGGAACAGAGGGCTTGGTCTCAATGCAGATTAATGCTTATCCAGTTAAAGAGCAAGTTTCTTTACCAATCAAAGCAATT
Organism: uncultured Pseudomonadota bacterium; assembly: GCA_949295025.1. Taxonomy (GTDB): domain Bacteria; phylum Pseudomonadota; class Alphaproteobacteria; order RF32; family CAG-239; genus CAJLXD01. The sequence goes on along the minus strand of CASFJK010000009.1, from coordinate 21,943 downwards.
GATGCCATAGCACAATGCGATCAAAATAATTCTGCTAACAAAATTGTTTGGGAATATTATTAGCATTGCAATTTGTTTTTTCAAACTCTGCCCGAAAAGGCAGAGTTTTTTTTACTTTTTTTTTACAAAAGTATTCAATAATTGAAATAAATAAATTTATATGTCTGTGTGGAAAATAATATGGTAAAACTTAATACAATTCGATTTTCTGATCTTTATATTACACCAGAAAAAACTTTTTTTGTTCCCGACGGAAGAACAGAAAACGGTTTGGCTATTATCAAACCTGAAGATATGGATATATTCTACAATCTTCTTGAGGAAACATGGGATGGCGACAACCCAAGTTATTCGGTTTTGTATGAAAATATTTTTTACCGAATTGAACGTTCCGTAACCATTTACGGTGTGCAATATTGTTGCCGTAAAATGCCGGAAAAAGTTCCACCAATTGCGGCATTGAATTTTCCGCGAGAGCTAACACGTCATTTACTTTCTCTCAGTAATGCCAGTGGATTGATTTTGTGGTCTGGACCTACCGGTGCCGGTAAAACAACCGCTATTTCTTCTCTGCTTAAAGAATATTTAACCATGGAAGGCGGATTTGCTTATACTATTGAAGATCCATCAGAAATGCCTCTTGACGGAATCTATAAATCTATGAAAGGCGGATTGGGTTTGTGCAAACAAACTCAGCCAATTAATGATAATTGGGGTGATTCATTAAAGTCAGCATTGCGTTCAAAACCACGTTTTATTTTGGTTGGTGAGATTAGAACCCCCGAAACCGCAAGTCAGGTTTTGCGTGCGGCAACATCTGGACACTTGGTTTTGTCTTCTATTCACGCCAATAATATTACAGATGCCATTAACTCTGTGATTAAATATGCATCTTCAACCACAATGAGTGAAGATTTGGCTTATGACTTATTTTCTCGCGGTATGCTTGGTGTATTGCACCAAACACTGCTTGGCGTTGATGAAAAGAAGCCTCTTTTGAGTTATTTATTTGCTAATCCAGATACAACCAAAGGCGATCAAGTTCGCGGAATCATTAAAACCGGAAACCTTAATTTGGGTACATCAATTGAAACACAAATGACTCGTATGCGCAAAGGCATGAGTTTGTTTCCGGACTTATCTTAACCTAAAAAAAAGGCTTCCGATTGGAAGCCTTTTTTTATTCTTCAACATCCCAAGGAAAAACTATCCACTCATCAGGCATATCTTCAGCATAGATATCAACTTGTTGTGCACCCTTTTGCTTGGCATATACCGTTACAAAAGTGGCTTGAGGATAATATTTTCTTAAAACTTGAAAAGTTCTTCCCGAATCGGATAAATCATCAACAATCAAAGTTTTGGCATCAACCTCACCGATATGCGCTTCAAATTTGATATCTTCATCTTTACGTTGCTCATTATTATCATAGCTGGAAAAATTTATAGCCTCATTATTACGAATGTCCAATTCATAAGCAATGATTCCGGCAGGGATTAAACCTCCGCGGCTTACGGCAACAATCTTGTTATATGTTCCACGAGTTTTGATTTTTTGGCATAATGCTTTTGTATGTTGGTGAAAATCTTCCCAACTGATATAAATTTTTTTTGTCATTGTATTTATCCGTGTTGTTTTTTTAAGTTTTTGATATATTCGACAACTTTATCATCATCCCATTCGGCAGCGCCACGAATTCTTCCGATTTCTTTACCGGAAGTATTAATCAGAACCGTGTGCGGAGATGTGAATATGCCCAAATCTTCTGCCAATTTACCATCTGTATCGGTATATAGCTCTAAATCGGGGGCTTTGAATTTGGTAACAAAATTTCTTTGTTCTTCTGCGGTTTGCCATTCTGAACTCGGTGAAAGCATTATAACTTTGATATTGTCATCTTGTGTTTTTTTCACAAAGCCATTGATGTTGTCCAACTCTTTTACGCAGGGCACGCAATTGCGCGACCATACCATCAACAAAACAAAATTGCCTTTAAATGAACTGAGCTTTACTTTTGTGCCTTGCTCATTGACAATTTGTCTTTTCGGTAAATCTCGTGGAACGGCATATATATTAACGGCATCTTCTCGCGCTTGGGCAGAAATACTCAGACCGATAAAAAACAAAAAAGCTAAAATATATTTTTTCATTAATAACTTCTTTTTTGGTTTTGATTAAACTCTATTTAAGAGTATATATGTAATATATAAATAAAAGATAAAAATGTAAGGTGAATTATGAAGTTTTTTTCAAGAATATGTTGTGCGGCTTTGCTAACCGCTTTGATTTTTAATATCTCTGCTTGCGGAAAAGTTTCTTCTCCTTCTCCGATTGAAGGTAGCGGATATCCGCATACTTATCCTCGTCGTTAAAAAAGGAGTGGCTTATGGTTGCTGATAATGATTTTATGGATGATATGATTCCTTATGTTGAGTTTGCAGACAATGCAAACGAAAGGACTCCTTGTGTTTTGGTGTTGGATTGCTCCGGTTCCATGCGCGGAGAACCCATTAAGCAACTTAATGCCGGTCTAAAAGCCTTGGAAAAAGAACTTAAAGAAGATATTGATGCCAGTTCTCGTGTCCAACTTTTGATTATTAAAGCTTTTGGCAAAGACGAGGCCGTTGTTTCTTCTGATTGGACCGATGCCATGAACTTTACTGCTCCTACCATGGAAGCCGGTGGTTTAACCCCTCTCGGAAAAGCCATGGAATTGGCCATGCAAAAAATTGAAGAACAAAAATGTCTTTATGATAGTTGCGGAATCACCTCAAAACGTCCGTGGATTTTTCTTATCAGCGATGGCGAGCCTACAGATTATGATTGGGAGCAAATTGCCGAAAAATGCCGATATGCGCAACAAAACAAAAAAGTTGTTGTCCATGCGGTTGGAACCCAAGATGCTAATTTGGAAAAACTGGCTAAGTTTTCTATCATGTCTCCCAAACGTTTGACCGGACTAAAGTTTACCGAATTTTTCTTATGGCTCAGTCGTTCTGTTTCTTGCATTTCAAAAGCAGCTCCAAATGTGCCCGATTTATTGGAAGACACCGGAGATTGGGATGAAGAAGACAAATAAAATAAAGGTTATTTCGGCTACCATTCAGGGACCTTTGCATTGTAATAAAAACATGCCTTGCCAAGATTATTGCAAGCATACGACCACCGGAAAAAATTTTGTAGCTGTGGTTTCTGACGGTGCCGGGTCGGCAAAATTTGGCAAAATCGGTGCCAGAATTGTATGCCATACCTTGATTGATTTATTGCAAAACGTCACTTTTGCAAATGTGCAAAATGCCGTTTATCATGCGATTGAAATAGCTCGGGCAAAAGTTTTGCGACATCGTTTTAACAAAACACATTCTTCTCATGGCATGATGAATTTTGCCGCAACCATTGTGGGGGTGGTATACCACAAAGATAAAGGCATTTTCTTTCATATCGGCGATGGGGCTGCTTTAGCAATTTGTGAAAATGATATCAATAATTTCACGGCATCACCCCCATCTAACGGCAATTTTTCTTGCGAAACTTTTTTCTATACGCAAGAAAACTGGATGGAAAATTTGCGTTTTACCCCTTTTGAAAAAGCCGATGCCGTTTTTTTGATGAGCGATGGATTGACTAATTTTTCTTTTTCTGCTGATTTTAGAAAGATAGAAAAACAATTTATTTTGCCGATTCATAGTTTTTTGAGCGGAGAAAAAAGCAAAATTAAGGCTCGGCGCGCCTTGGCAAATACGTTAAATGATGCCAAAGCTCGACGCCTGAATTCTGATGATAAAACTCTTTTATGGGCAAGGTTGTAGTTGATGGAAAATATGGTGCAAACAGATAGTCTGACTGAATTTAATGCCGTTTACGGAGACGGACATTTTGAAAAGGTTCGTTTGGGAGAGCTGATTCATAAAGGCGGAGCAGCCGGAAAAATCTATCTGAATGCAGATAACCCTAATCAAGTGGTTAAAATTTTTCACTCTAAAAGTAAAAGCAGTACAAATCGTCAAAAACTGGAAGCCATGCTCTTGAATCGCCCGCATTTTCCCGATGCCGTGATTGATGGTGTTAACTATGTGCAGATTGCATGGCCGGAAGCCCTCCTTGAAGATGAAAACGGTTTTTGCGTTGGTTATCTGATGCCTTTTATCAAAATGAATGATGCGGTTTCTCTTGACCATTTGATGCAAAAAGCCATTAGAAAAAAGCTAAACTTGCCGGAAAGTTATGCTTATCGTATTTTTGCAGCATATAATTTGGCCTCTATGGTCACGGCTTTGCATAAATGTGAACACTATATTGTCGATTTGAAACCATCTAACGTGTCTGTTTACAAAAACAATATGATGGTGGCGATGGTTGACTGCGACGGTTTTTCCATTAAAGGTGAATATGGACGTTATCCGGCCGAATTTGTAAGTGAAGAATATATTTATCCGGAAGGAATGGAGCAAAACTGCGCCGATATGGGCGAAGAACAAGATAAATTTGCTCTTGCCGTTATTATCTTTCGCCTGCTTAATAACGGCATACATCCTTTCTCTGGAACGCCTCGCAAAAATGACTCTCAAATGTTGACGATTCAAGACCGAATCGAACAATATCACTATGCATACGGCTTATGGCCTGATAGTTATCAAGCGCCTCACCCGTATAGTATTCATGAATATTTTGATAAAGATACTCTGGAAATGTTTGAACGAGCCTTTACCAAAAGCGGAAGCAGACCTACTGCTCAGGAATGGCAAGAGCATTTGTGGAAGTTGATGCACAATTTGAAAATTTGCAAAAAAGATAAAAACCATGTGTATTTTACTTCTAAAGGATGTGGTCTTTGCATGGTGGAAGACAAATTTTATCACAATCTTTCTAACATCAAAAAACAAAGAGAAACCCCTGAAAAAATTCGTGGTATGGAAGTGGAAACTTTGACAATGGAGCATATGCAAAAAAACAAAGAAGAAAAACTTGCTCTCGACCATAAGATGCAGATTATTTCTTATGTTGTTTTAACTGTTTATATGCTGTTTTTTGCTTTTTTATACAAGATGTTGCTTCCTTTTGCCGATGATATTTTATCTATAGGTTTGGGTATACAAGCAATTGTTGTGACCATGATTATGCTCGGGATAAACTTTGCCATTAATAAATATTACGATTATCTACCTATCTTAAAGAATCGAGCAATTATGCAGATGATTCAGGTATATGCTCTTATTTGCATTATCATTGCCTTAGTTTCAATTAATGATATTCCGCAAAATTTATTGGATTTGGCTCTTCCAAACTCATAAAAGAAAGAAAAATTCAGGGTAAGGATTATTTTTTTCTCTACAATAAAATTTTTTTGTGTTATCGTGCTTGGCAGGTAAAATAAATTTTAAAGGATGAATATTTTGAAACAACTTAATCCGATTATGATTTCCGGTAAGGAAGTCTATCCGTTAATTGAAGGCGGCAAGGGTATTAATGCCTCCGACGGTAGAAGCTCCGGTGCTTGGGCTCATGAAAACTGCGTTGGTACTTTTTCCGGCGTTAGTCCCGATTATTATGATGCTCAGGGAAATGTCATTTTGGAACAATATTTGAAAAAAGACCGCAGAGAACGTCATCAAGAGATGATTGAACAATCTATCCGCGGAGGAATTGCTCAGGCTCAAATTGCTCACGAAATTGCCGGTGGCAATGGTCGAATCCACATGAATATGCTTTGGGAACTCGGCGGTTCTGAACAAATTTTGAACGGTGTTTTGGAAAAAGCAAAAGGTTTGATTCACGGTATTACTTGTGGTGCCGGTTTGCCTTATAAATTGGGTGAAATTGCATCTCATTTTGGTGTCTACTATTATCCTATTGTTTCTTCTGCTCGTGCTTTCCAAATTTTGTGGAAACGCGCTTATGCCAACTTTAAAGAATTTTTGGGTGGTGTTGTTTATGAGGATCCGTGGTTGGCCGGTGGTCACAATGGTTTATCCAATGCCGAAGATCCAACCAAACCGCAATCTCCTTATGAGCGTTTGGTTGAGCTCAGAAAAACTTTGAACAATCTTGGCTTGAATGATTTGCCAATCATTATGGCCGGTGGTGTTTGGAATTTGGAAGAATGGGACGATTATATTGATAATCCGGATATTGGCAAAATTGCCTTCCAATTCGGAACAAGACCGATGGTAACAAAAGAAAGCCCTATTAGCGAAGCTTGGCAAAAATTGATGCTCCAACTTAAAAAAGGAGATGTTATTTTACAACGCTTTAGCCCAACCGGATTTTTCTCTTCGGCCATCAAAAACACTTTCTTGGAAAAATTGATGGCTCGCAAAGATGGCGAAATTGCTTTTAGCGAATCGCAAACTGAAGAGTTTTCTGCTCCGTTGAAAATTAGTGAACGTAAAACTTATTACATTAAACCGGAAGATGTGGAAAAAGCACAAAAGCAGATTGCTGCCGGTTTGACCGAAATTAAAGAAACGCCGGATAATACGGTGGTATTTATGACTCCTGAAGATTGGCAGCAAATGAAGTTAGACCGAGCCAACTGCGTGGGTTGTCTTTCTCAATGCCAATTTTCTACTTGGTCTCAAGCTAACGGAACAACCGGCAGATTGCCTGATCCTCGTTCTTACTGCATTCATAAAACACTTTATGATATCAGCCATGGCGGCAGCATTAAAGACAATTTGTTGTTTGCCGGTCATCAGGTTTATCGTTTTGCAACAGATCCACTCTATCGTAACGGTATTCCTTCGGTTAAAGAACTGTTGGATAAAATTAAAATCGGTAAATAAGATATAAAAAAAAGCTCTGATAAAAAATCAGAGCTTTTTTTATGGTCAAAACAGTTTTTTATTAAAATAATTTTCCATTAAAATGATAATAGTCATCATCGTGAACTATATGAACAACCTCACAGTTGCTAATTTTAGGATTTTTTACACCTAATGCAGCCATGATTGTACTTATAACACCGGCATGAGATACAATGCCTATTCTCCATTCCGGCATTTGCAGTTTCTGTCTTTGAAAACGGATGATATTATCTAACAGAGGAAAGACACGATTTAAGACATCTAAATGGCTTTCTCCTTCTTCAAAATGATTATCAAACCTTTGCGGATTGGGATTATACCACAACTGAGCAACGCTTGGATACATTTTGAAAACATTTTCTACAGGCAAACCTTCTGCGACACCATAATCTACTTCTCTCAGCTCGGTATTGACATAAACCGGAACATCACAACGAATCGATATTAATCGGGCAGTTTGTTCTGCTCGCCTTAAATTGCTGGTATATAAACGCTCTATATGTAACTCATCCAGTTTTTCAGCTAAAATTTTAACCTGATTAATACCTTTTTCATTTAATGCGGCATTACTATCTTTGCCTTGCCAGACATTTAATGCATTATTATCTGTTTGACCATGACGAATAAAATAAAAATCTGTTCTCATAAAATAAAAATATTTAAAAATTAATAATTATTATCCGAAACTGCTTATAACAGTTCTTTTTATGTAATGCAAATAAAAAGCTCTCAAAAGAGAGCTTTTTTTTAATCAATAACTTCGTCAGGGAATATTCCAAATAAATTATTTTTGGGCATCCATCCTTCTATGGAATCAAATTTTATTAAACAAAATGAGCTTCCGGAAGGACATTTTATAACCTCACCGACAACTTCATCTTCTACTTTGGCTAAGATTTTTGATTGATAATCGGCTTTATTATAAATGTTGTTTTCTCCGGGGGTTATTACTTTTACTGTACGTTTTCCTGACAACATGGATTTGTGCATCCAGCTTTCTGCTCCTTGCCAATCTTTGATTTTGCGCCACAACTCAAATTCTGCAACAATTTGAACCGGAGCCCTTTTTTGCATATATACCCATTCAATCGGATATCTGGCTCCCGGACCGGAACGCGCATTAATATGATTTGAACGCAATGATACAAAACGAGGAAGCGTCAAACCGCTCTCCCCTTCATCCGGAAGGGCTTGAGCAAGAGCGCTTGAAATTGACATAAACAAACCAATAAGCGCAAGTACTGCAGCCTTCATTTTTTTCTCCCCTTAATCTTTTCTTATCCTATTATGGTTATTATCTCTTAATATGATGAATAAAACGTAAAAAACTGACATAAAGGATTAAAAATATGAAGGTGATTGATATTGCGCAAAACTTAATGCGTTTTCGGACCGAAACCGGAAATATCCCAGAGATTGAAAAATGTTTGGAATATGCCAAATCGCTCTTTGACGGCTTAGATGTTAAAGGTGGTATTTATCATTTTGATAATGCTTCTCCGGTGCTGTTTTTAAGCAACATTGAAACCGATAATTATGACGTGGTTTGCTTAGGCCACTTAGATGTTGTGCCGGCAACTGATGATATGTTTTCACCCTATATTAAAGATGGCAAACTCTATGGCCGCGGCTCTTTGGATATGAAGTCTTTTGCTGCTGTTGCACTTAACTCTTTGGAACATGTTTTGAAGAATAAACTTCCGCTCAAATTTGCGGTTATTCTTTCTACCGATGAAGAAAAAGGCTCAAAAAGCACTCATGCTTTTATGGAAGCTCACCCGAATCTGAAAGCAAAGATTGTTTTAGATAATGATGTTGGCGGTGATATTAACAAAATCGTTTCCAAATGCAAAAATCCGGTTTTTGTTAAGATTATGGCAGAAGGTCAAGCTGCTCATGGTTCTACTCCTTGGGAGGGAATAGATGCAAACGAGATTTTGATGGAAACATTACATAACATTCGTCAGATTTATCCTTACTACTCTAAAGGCGGTGTTAACCCTCAAGACAAATGGATTGATACCGTACATGTTGCCATTATGAATGGTGGTGAAGTCAGCAACGTAATTGCACGTCATGCCGAGGCGGTTTTGGATTTTCGTTTGACCGAAAATTCTACTGTTGAAAACCTGAAACGCAATTTGGATAAGTGCATGGTTCAAGGGGCTACATACAAAATTTCTTCTGAAAGCACACCGGTTGTGATGGATGAAAACGACCCTTATATTTTGGACTACAAACATTTTGCCGAGCAAGCTCTCGGTCATCCGCTCGAATTTGAACATATCGGCGGCGCTACAGATTCAAGAGCATTTGCCGTTCGCGGTTCCATCGTAATTATGCACTCAGGTACCGGTGAAGGCATGCATGCCGAAGGTGAATATGTGGAAGTGGATAGTGTTGAAAAAATTGCTGATACACAAATCAAATTCTTGAACAAACTCGCTCAAGATTTGAAATAAGTTTAATTTTATAAACAAAAATCCCCGCCTTTTGACGGGGACTTTTTGTTTATTCTAACTAGATATTAAATCCGACACTGGTCACAAAACTACAACCTTCATTACTATCAGCAGCAGTTCCGGTTAGCCCTTCAAAACGCACATATCCTATTGTTGCATATAATGACCAATAATCATCAAGCTGATATTGATTTGCCCATTGGATAACTTGGTCACGATTATCGGTCTTTTGCGCCATAGCTTCAAAATAGCTAACACCTGTTGTAAAATTTTCATAATTATAACTCAAACCGATATTCCAAACTTTGCCATCACGAAAACCATCATAATATGCCGGTGTCAGAGCATTATTGATTTGCTGATTTATCGGATTATCACTATCAGCATCAGTTTGGCGATAAGAACCGCCTAAGGTCCAATTAGCATAGTTTAAACTTACACCAAAACTCATATCTTGATGGTCGTTAACATATAAGCCATAACCGGCATAAGATGAAACATTAATACTGCCAAACTGATGTTCATTACTCACGGCTATAACATAAGCCTCATTATCATAATAAGGGGCATAACCATTGAGCAAACCTTCGCGGCTATATGCTGAATGCATGTATGAAAAACCGATTTGTGTTCCCTTGAAAACCGGACTTAAATAAGATAACTTCGGCGCAATATTATCGGTATCTAATCTGGTAGAATCCAAGGTTGGATAAAAAGCTGCCTTGCCACCTATTCGGTTCCAGTTGGGGTTGTTCAAAAAATCGGTAAGACCACTGTCGTTAACACTTAAAGCTCCAACCGAAGGTGCACCGACATACATCAGATAAGCCACGTTATAGTTCATACCGACTTGAAATTGTCCATATGGGGTTTGCAGCGCACCATAAACTTGATGATCCCATTCTCTTGGTTCATAATTCTTCAAATATTCTGTACCGCTGGAATCAGGCAAATAATAAATACCTAGTTGATAATCTTGACTAAAATTATATGCGGCAGAAAAGTTTAAGTTCAGTGAAGTATAGGTTTGGTCTTTGTCGTTAACTGAATCATATTTATGCGAAAAAGAATTATATCCATACAAAACTTTGGCATTGGCGCCGGCATTAAATATCCAATTTTCATAATTAAACTGTTTGGCTTGCACAGGTTGGGTTGATAAAAAAAGATACGACACAACGAGCAAATACAGTTTTTTACTCATGAGATTTTCCTCAAGATATTTCATCATTTTTTTAATATAATCTCATATTGATTAATTTCCACTTTATTTCTTGAAATTTATTGCAAAAAAAATTATAAAAAAAGCGGCGCGTAGCTCATCAGGATAGAGCAACAGTTTCCTAAACTGTTGCTCATTATTTTTTAATATTTCAGCTTGCCTTTTCATCTTATTGTAATATACTGTTTTACATAGAAATTTAATAATACTTCTTCATCGCTTGCTTTACTTGATTTTCTCAAAATAGATAAAAAAGTAGGCACTGTGTAGGCACGGAATAGACACATGGATAAGAAATTCAAATTCACAAATGCAAATATTAAAAACTTACCAGCTCCGACAAAAAGGACTTTTGTTTATGATACAATAGAGGTTGGTTTGTCGCTTCAAATAACCCCAAGCGGAGCGAAGAGCTTTTACTACCGAGGAGTTGTTTTAGGAAAACAGATACGCGTTAAGCTTGGAGAGCCTTCCTATATGAGTGTTGACGATGCCCGACAAGCCGCTCGTAAGGCCAAAATCAATATGAAAGAAGGTATCAACCCTATTGAGGAACGAAAAAAGATAACGGGCGAATCCTCTCTTGAACAATTATATACTCGTTTTATGGATGAAAAAGAACAACATATCCGCCCGATAACAATGGAATATTATAAGGATTTGTGGAAACGTTATCTATCTACACTTGCCAATAAGAAAATATCCCAAATAACACCTGATGAACTTAAGATACTTCATAAAAGATTGACATTGAACAATGGTAAGCGTTGTGCAAATCAAACAATCGTTCTGCTGCGAACCATTTATAACCATTTCATCAAACAAAACATATATCAGGGATTTAATCCGGGTAATGCCGTGCAGCTTAACAAGCAAATCGCAAGAACAAGGCATCTAAGCGGAAATGAATTAGAATCGTTTAGAAATGCTATCAATGAAACTGAGGATTCTATACCAAAATTTGCAATTATGATGCTTTGGTTTACAGGAGCAAGAAGACGTAATGTCTTTTCAATGAAATGGGAAGACATTAAACTTGAAGAAAAGCTTTGGACGATTCCCGAAACAAAAACCCAAAATGACGCTAATGTTGTTTTAGTAAATGCAGCAATAGATATTCTCAATCAATTAAAAGATATGAGATACAATGAATATGTGTTCTTCTCGACAACATCCAAAAGTGGACATATTGGCGGAGTTCGAAAGACGTGGGAAGGAATCTTAAAGAGAGCAAAAATAACCAATTTTCACCTGCATGATTTAAGACATACCTTTGCGACATCATTATTAGCCAATGGAGCTGATGCTTTTATGGTCAAGAAAGCCCTCACCCACAAATCATTACAGAGCACGCAAATCTATGTAAATCTGGAAGTTGATGATTTACGAGAAAAACTAAATGAAACCGTTAATAAAATGATTGGAAAGAAAGATGAGTAAGCCCTATAACCCAACAAAACATTTGAAACTAAACAAATTTAAGCAAGAAGGTTATGCTTACTTTGAAAACATAGATTTTTCTGCTTCTGATAATAAAGATATATTAGCGACAATGCTTTTAGATTTTCCAAGGATTGTTTTTCAAAAATGTATTTTCAAATCTCTTATAGCAACCAAACAGATTTTTAACGCTACTATATCTTTTGATGAATGTAAGTTTGCGGGTGAAGTTGACTTTAGCGAATCCATATTTAATAAAGTTGTATCTTTTAAGAACTCTTCCTTCCATGGCAAAACTTTGTTTATAAACACTGTATTTAAAAGCACTTTGGAGTTCTTTAATAATGTAATCAAGCCCAATATAAAAGGCGAAGTCAGCTTCAAAGTAGATAAAGCCATTGAGGAAAGTGATGTTTTCAGCGGTCTTCAATTCAACAATGTTAAGTTTGGAACTGAGACCTCTTTCTTTGGTAGGGACTTTGGTCTTGTTGGCTTTCTTAAAAATACAGAGTTTGGAGATTTGTTTTGGATGACAAAATCTTCATTCGGAGAGAAGTTTGAAATGACAAACCTTAACTTCACAGGAGCAAAAAGAACTGAGTTTCTAAAATGCTTGGAAATATTTAAGAATTCGCTCAAACGCTCTTCTTTTGACTTATATGCTGATGAAGTAAACAAATACGAAGAGCTTATGAGAAGTAAGGTTTCTCAACCCGTTATAAATATTCATAATATGCCGATTCCTGAAATACCTGTCAAAGAAGGTGATTACAATCTATACACAACAGAAGAAGCAGCCACGATTCTCCATGTAAAACAAAATACTTTGGAAAGATGGCGTTGTGAAAGGAAAGGCCCAAAAGCAACCAAAATAGGCCGCAAAGTTTTTTATAAGAAATGTGATTTAGATGAATATATAAACAAATATAAATAAATGGCGTCAGCGGCGGGACTTGAACCCACTACCCCTGGTTTAGGAAACCAGTGCTCTATCCGGAAGCTACGCTGACTACCTAGCCTTTGATTATAATTAAAAAAAATAAAAAGCAAGTTAAAATTATATATTTTTAAGCCATCTTTTGCTCTTTGTTTTAATTAGTCAAATATTATAAACTTCGGCATGTTCCATATATAGGAATAAGAAAAAACTCTCGTTATTATCTCCATCTGGGGATTACATAACAAATAGGATAAAGAAAGTAATTATTTCTACAATTAAACAGATATTCTTATTGAAAAATCAACCTTTTTACTTTAGGCTCCAAGTATTACAGCTAAAATAGATTGGGAATAAAAATGTCTGAAAAGGAAGCTCTTGCGAGAATTAAAATCAATAAGTTGTTAGAAGAAGCAGGCTGGCGTTTTTTTGATACCGAAAAAGGCAAAAAGAACATAAGTCTTGAGCATACAACACATATTGAAGATAAAGATAATCCAAAGTTTATTGATTACTTGTTGCTAGATGATAATGGCTATCCTATTTGTGCATTAGAAGCCAAAAAAGACAGTATAGACCCATTATTTGCTAAAGACCAAGCAAGAGCATATGCAGAATCTCAAAATATTCGTTTTATCATCTTATCAAACGGAGATATTCATTATTTATGGGATATAAAATCAGGCAATCCGCAGCTGATTACCTCAATGCCTTCACCGGAATCTTTATCATCCAGAAAATCATTTATTCCTAATCCCAAAGTTTTAGCAACAACAAAGATTATTCCGGAATATGTAGCTTTAACTCAAAACCCCAATTTATTAAATGAGCCTTTGTATTTAGATGAAAAGACCAGAGGCAAATATTGTTGGGATAACGGATACCGTGTTTTAAGACCTTACCAAATGAAGGCGGTTGAAGCAGTTCAAAAAGCCGTAGGTCAAGGCAAAAACAGGTTTTTGCTAGAAATGGCAACCGGTTTGGGCAAAACATTAACAGCCGGAGCTTTAATCCAACTATTTTTGAAAACCGAAAATGCCAAAAGAGTGTTGTTTTTGGTTGATAGAATAGAGCTTGAAAATCAAGCATATAAAAACTTTTGCTCTTATTTGAAGGATTTTACATCTGTCATTTATAAAAAAGCTCGTAATGATTGGTATAAGGCAAATGTTGTTATTACAACCATTCAAAGCATTGACGGCAAATATAATCAGTTGTTTTCACCAACGGATTTTGATTTGCTGATATCTGACGAAGCTCACAGATGTATCGGAGGCAATAGCCGAGCCGTATTTGAATATTTTGTCGGTTATAAATTAGGCTTAACGGCCACCCCAAAAGATTATCTGAAAAATATTGATACGAAAAAGCTAAATGAGCAAGACCCAAAAGCCTTAGAACGTAGAATATTACTTGATACATATAAGACCTTTGGTTGCGAGAGCGGAGACCCAACATTTAGATATTCTCTGCTGGATGGTGTAAAAGCCGGATTCTTGGTTAATCCGATTGTTATAGATGCCAGAACCGAAATCACCACACAGCTTTTATCCGATAAAGGTTATATTATTAACACCACCAATGAATATGGTGATGAAGTTGAAGATTCTGTTTATCAGAAAGATTTTGAAAAGAAATTCTTTTCAGAAGAAACCAACTGGACATTTTGCAAAACCTTTATGGAAAATGCCTTAAAAGACCCGATATCGGGAGAAATTGGTAAAACAATTATCTTTGGTGTCAGTCAGAAACATTGTGCGAAACTCACACAAATCTTAAATCAAATTGCAAATAAGATGTATCCGGGAAAATATAATTCTGATTTTGCCGCACAAATAACCTCATCTGTATTTGAGGCTCAGCAATCTACCATCAATTTTGCCAATAATAACCTGAATGGCAAAAGCCGATTTTTAGAAGGTTATGATACCAGCAAAACCAGAGTTTGCGTAACGGTTGGCATGATGACCACCGGTTATGATTGCTCTGATTTGTTAAATATCTGTTTGATGAGGCCGATATTCTCTCCGACTGATTTTGTGCAAATTAAAGGACGCGGCACCAGAAAGCATACATTCAAATACACAGATGCCGATAAACAAACAACAACAGTTGAAAAGCAAAACTTCAAAATGTTTGATTTCTTTGGCAACTGTGAATATTTTGAAGAAAAATTTAATTATGATGAAGAGTTAAAACTACCGAAAATAACGGAAAAGAATTCCGGTGAAGGCGTTCCGAGACCACCAATAAGTGAAATCGTTTTGGGAGACATAGACCCTCTTAAAACGGTTAATACCACGCATATTGGTGAAGAAGGTATGCGTATTGACCGAGAGTTTTTCCAAAAAACCAAAGAAACACTGCAAAACGACCAAGAAATTGCTGATGCTGTTGATAATGAGCAATGGGAAAGAGCCATCAACATCATCAAACAAAAGTATGAAAATCAGCCTCAACTCTATATGAACCTTGAGAAGATTAAGAAAACTCAAAAGCTTGATAGAAACATCACATGGCGAGAAGTTTTGGAATATGTATTCAACATCTTGCCCAAGTTCAAATCAAAAGATGAGCTTTTGGAAGATGAGTGCGATAAATTCATTTCCATATATAAGCCGAATGCCGAGCAAGTTCCTTATATCAAGAACTTTATTAAGGCATATATAACAGATGCCGCCTTCCGAGAGATTATAGATAACAACTGTATAATCAGACTTAATACGGATTATGTCGGGTTTTCCGTGCTTGACTATAGAAAAATCAAAGGATATGAAAATATATTGCCGATTTATATTAAAGAAAATGTCAATATGAACTTGTTTATGTAAAGGATTATTAAGATGTTAGATAAAGATACCAAAACAACCATTCAAAATGCTCGTGATGTTTTGGTTGGAAAAGTTCCAAACCCTGTATCGCAAATAGATTTAATTACCACGGCGATGATATACAAGTTCATGGATGATATGGATTTGGAAAATATAGAATTTGGCGGCAAAAGAGTATTTTTTACAGATGATTTAGAGCCTTATGCTTGGAGCAAGCTCATGAACCCCAAGCTTGGCCATTATGACCGCATTTCTTTATATGCCGAAGCATTGGATAAATTGCAAGTTGCTAAACAAATTCCTGATTTGTTCCGCAGAATCTTTAAAGGGGCTTTTTTGCCATTCAGAGACGGAGCAACGCTGACTTTGTTCTTAAACGAGATAAACCAACTTAAATATGATAATTCTGAGAATCTGGGCGATGCTTTTGAATTTTTGTTATCTGTTATGGGGTCGCAAGGAGATGCCGGACAATTCCGCACACCTCGCCATATTATAGATTTTATTGTAGAAGTGGTTAATCCGCTTAAAACGGATAGTATTTTAGATCCAGCCTGCGGCACGGCCGGATTTTTAATTTCTGCTTACAAGCATATTATCAATCAAGCTAAACAAGAAGGCAAACTCTTAACACCGGCAGAAATGAAAGACCTAACCAATAATATTAACGGTTATGATATTTCGCCGGATATGGTCAAGCTCGCCTCGGTTAATTTGTTTTTGCATCAGTTCAAACAACCGCATATTTATGAATATGATACCTTGTCATTAGAAACTCATTGGGATGAGAAGTTTGATGTCATCTTGGCTAACCCGCCCTTTATGACACCAAAAGGCGGAATTATGCCGCACAGTCGTTTCGGCGTGAAATCTAACCGTTCAGAAGTTTTGTTTGTTGATTATTTTATGGAACATCTGAATATCAACGGTAAAGCCGGTTTTGTTGTGCCGGAAGGTATTATCTTCCAATCGGCAACAGCTTATAAGGCGTTGCGTAAAATGATGGTGGAAGAAAATTATCTGTATGCTGTGGTGAGCCTTCCAAGCGGGGTGTTTAACCCTTATTCCGGAGTCAAAACCTCTATTTTGTTCTTTGACAAGACATTGGCGAAGAAAACCGATAAGATTTTATTTGTAAAGATTGATAACGATGGCTTTGATTTAGGAGCCCAAAGACGCCCAATTAAAGAAAATGATATTCCTAAAGCTCTTGAAGCCTTAAAAAACTACCAAAATAGTATTGAACAAAATACCGAGTTTGATACTGCCAAATATGGCAAATGTCTGTTGGTTTCAAAAGACAAAATCAGAGAAAACGGTGAATATAATCTAACCGCCTCTCGCTATGAAGAAACCAAAGATTACACTAACAGCCAATATGAAATGGTAAAGTTAGGGGATATTTTAGATTACGAACAACCAACTCGTTATATAGTAGATTCGGTTGATTACAATGCTAACTACAAAACTCCAGTTCTTACAGCAGGACAAACATTTATTTTAGGTTATACTAATGAAACCAACAACATTTATAGAGATTTGCCTGTAATTATTTTTGATGATTTTACTACGGCAAGCAAATTAGTTGATTTTCCTTTTAAGGTAAAATCATCTGCTATGAAAATGCTTAAATTAAAAGATAAAAACCAAGCTAATATTAAATTTGTATATAATATTATGCAAGGCATAAAGTTTAATAGTGCTACTCATAAAAGATATTGGATATCAGAATATTCCAATATAGAAATTCCGCTTCCGCCGCTTGAGGTTCAAGAAGAAATTGTTAAAGAATTAGACCAATACCAAGCCATTATAGACGGAGCTCAAAAGGTTGTAGATAATTGGAAACCCACCTTTACCATCAACCCCAATTGGGGAAAAGTTAAATTGGGTGATGTTTGTGAAACAGTTTCAGGAGGAACCCCTTCAAAAGCAAATGCGAAATTTTGGGAAAATGGAACAATAAAATGGATTTCAGCTAAACATATAGATAATGAGGGAAAAATTATTGGATGTGAATATATATCAGAAAGTGCTATAGCAATGTCATCTAGCAAAGTTATTCCGGCAAACAATATTATTTTGGTATCCAGAGTTTCTGTCGGAAAAATAGCATTTAATAATGAAAGTATTGCAATCAATCAGGATTTAACTGGTATATGTCCAAGAAATCATACTATTTCAAGTAAATTTTTATTCTATCTATTAAAGCAAAATATGGATTATTTTGTTCAACGAGCTCAAGGATTAGGCGTAAAAGGAATTACACGCGATTGTGTAAATAATTACTCAATCCCTCTTCCTCCACTTGAAGAGCAGAAGGCTATCGTTGCTAAAATTGAACAAGAAGAACAATATGTTGATGCTTGTAAAAAACTAATAGAAATCAATCAACAAAAAATCTCCAACAAAATCAACTCTATCTGGAACAACAATAATGAATAAATGTGATGAATTAAAAATCTTAATTGAAGAAGGTTATAAGTTAAAAGCTTCAGCATATTTGGCTTGGTTTCCTAATGGTTTTGGACAGATGATACAACTTCCTGTTATAAATGAAGCAGGTTTAATAAAATGGAACACAAAAATAGATTTATTTTTTCAACGAGTAAATAGCCCCATAAGGAATGTAAAAAGAAACGAATTTCCCAATCATAATATAGTTCAATATATGGATATAAAATTGAAAAATATGGAAGCTTTATTAGAAAATTGGAAAAATGAAATGGCCGAAGCAAAAATTAGTGAAAATATTATGCTAACGCCCAAGACTTCTAAAAAAAAGGTAAAAACCTCAATAAAAAGACAAAAAGCTAAGAACAAAAATGCTAAAGCTTCAAATATCAATAATATTAACATTATACAAAAAATATTAAGAATATCAAAATCTGATTCTATTATAAAGAAAATTATAGAGATTGTCTTAGCTGCAATTGTCGGAGGAATAGCAATATATTATACTGTAATTTATAACTATAATATGAAACAAGAACAAAATAACGAACAGCAAACTATTGTTAATGTTAATATAAAGCAAGAAGTGAATAGTAAATGACCTATTCTAGGTATGATTTTGATAACGAAACCGTCAATGAGTTTTTTGAATTTCTTCCGATAACAACAGAAGATGATTATCCTTGGATGCAAAAATATATCCGCGATTTGATGCTCCACATTGAAAAAGCGGAATATGAGTTGGCTGTTATTTCATCTCATATGATTTATATGTTTATTATCTACTCTTTTATTTTAAAGAAAAAAACATTTGAGTTGAGAGAAATACAGTCTGATTTTGCACAAGATAAGGAGCATTGCCCCAAAAGTAATACAGAAATTAGTCCTTATATATACGTCTTAAAATCAGATAAAAATGTATTTGAAACTCTAAAGCAACAAAAGCAAATAAAAATTCTCCATCAGAAAATTGTTAAAATCAGAGACAACATAGCACATTGTTCTGGAGTGGAATATCAAGAAAATGATTTTGTAGAATATATAAAAAACTGCATAACATGTTTTAATGAACTAATTTCTACTATTTTTAATGACTTAAAAACTACAGAAAAATTTACCCAAGCATTAGAAGAATCCTCTCTTGAAGATGTGGTAAGTGACTTTTTATTATCGCCAAAAGAACTTTATATAATATGTGAAGAAAATATTAGAGAAGCTATAGAAGCTAATTTAAGCAAAATTACAACATGGGATGATTGTTTGAACGATACAATCCCATCTAACTATGGTATAAACAATTATGAATTTTATGTTGATGACGTATTGTTAGAATTGGATTATGCAGATGACCAAAGCATACAAGGGCATTTTTCATCAGATGTTGATTTCAATATAGATTTTCAAATGGCATCTTCAAACCCAGACGATGGATACAATGAAGCTTATTGCAAAAAACATTTTATTGAAGGCGACTTTGAATATAGCCTAATTGATAATCATTGTGATATACAAATAAACAATATGCCAACCATAGACTTTCATGCAGAAGATTTACTGGATCCCCATTAAATATAGGTCTGTTCTTTATTGTGCCCTTTCTTAATTATATTCTCTTTCCAAAGCAAAATTCAAAACGACAGGAAACAGAGTCGCTGCGTATCTAGTTGCGTAAAACCAAACAACAAATTTATAACATTTTCTGATTTTGTTGTCAATTTCAGAGCGAATTCGTATCGTCATACGACAAAATAACAAGTTTTATAAAAAACAGCTTGACTCATATTTTTTTAAATCGTAGCATCATCATAGAGTTTTTAATCAGCAAAGGAAGCAACAATGGCTTTTGAGAGATTCGAAAATATTGGTGGAATATACGTAACTAAAGCGAGCATATCCAACCGCGGCATAATCAGTTTAAGTCAAGGAGCGTGCAACTCTTTCAACTTAAATCCTGAAAATGCGAAGTTTGTTCAACTTTACTACGACAAAGAAAGTTGCCTTATAGGTTTAAAATTTGTCGCAGAACAGAGCGGAGCCGTGGCAAATGTAAGGTTTAGAAATACTTCCTTAGATTTTTCAGCGAAGTCTCTTTTGGATTATTACAAAATAATGCCAGAAAAAACAAGCTCTTATGAAATATCTAAGTTGGATGATGAAATGATTGTTATCAATATGAAGAGTGCAAAGGTAAGACAAACTAAAAATTAAAACTCTTCACAATAAGATTCCTGAAAAGGAATGGAGCCAGAAAGGGAAATGCCCCGCCTTCCGACTCCGATTTCTACAAACAACAAATGTTGATTTGTAAATAGAACATTATAAGTTATACACAAGTTGTTTGTAAAAATCAAGAATAAAGTGGGCTGTAATTAAAAATGGAGAAACACCATGGCTCAAATGCAGCCTGCTCCTAAGGGATACAAGTGGATTTTCTGCAAGTCTTATCGCCATAAATGCGGCAAGGTCTTATTGGCAGAAAACTATGGCAAAGAAGCTTTTTGCTTCTTAGTTCCCTGTAAATAAGGAGCTTTTAGGTAAGGAGCGAAAGCTCCTTACCCTGCTTTATAGCCATAATATCTCCATAATTTTGGAAGTATTTAACATGACAAAACAAATTCATACAATGTATAACAAAGAAACAAAAACTTGGTATAACAAACAAGATAATGCAAACAGAGCATCTAATGCTGGATTTTCAACCCAAAAAGAAGCTATTGATGCAGCAAGAACAATTGCCATAAATCAACCAGATACGGGATAAAAATAGTTATGGTAACGATGACTTCCCTCCTCGAGGATAAATCTTAAACTCAAAGGCCACTCATTGCAGTGGCCTTTGTTGTAATTCTAACTTCAACTGTGTGAGTTCGGCAAGAAGTCTGTCGGCTCGTGCTTTTTCAAATTCATATTGTTTTTTATAGTATTCGGCGTCTCGTTTAAAGTTCAGGGCTTCTTGCAGAATCATGCGTTTATCGACGTTGCTTAAATCAACACAAGCAATGGTTTATCCCTCGCGGATAAGGCTGTTTATCATCACTTTGGCGGAATTTACCGTTAATCCCAAGGCCATGGCGATTTTATCATTCCCCATAAAGAATTTATGATTATTGTTTGTTTTGTATTTGACGAAGTCCAATAACAGACGTTCGGTAATTGATAATGTAGCTTTACTTTTGCTCATATGTTCTCCTTATAAACTTTTGTCCTGAAAATATTTATTTGCGGAGAATGCGAGATTTTAAATTGAACAAAATTAGGAACGGAAATCGTTATTTCCACTTATAAAGCTTGCGGAAACGGTTATTTCCGGAAACTCAAAAACGGAAATCTATATTTCCACTTGGGGAAGTCTATATTTCCAGTTCCGGAAACCGTTATTTCCGCCATCGGAAAGCTATATTTCCTCATTAAATTGCTCAATCCCTTATCAGACAAGGATTTTAGAGCAAATTTTAACCCCTATAATAGTATTATAATAGATATAAAAAAGAACTATTATAATAGAACCGGAATTAAAATAGCTTTCTTTTTTCTTAGCTTAAAATAGCTCTCAAATTAAACAAAACAAACCTCTGAGGTGTGATTTAATCATCTGGGAATTAAAAAGAAATCAGAAAGCTGTCCGTCGTGTGCTGTCCAACAAAAAGAGGTGTCATGCTCGCACATCACACCTCAACCCAGACAATTCGTGTTTATAATCGAAACATAGCCATCAGCTACACAGGTATTTATCTAGTCAAAGGTTTGTTTTTGCCAAATCACAAAATAGGTTTTATTTCCGATAAATATCCTT
>CASFJK010000008.1 GCA_949295025.1 uncultured Pseudomonadota bacterium | reverse complement strand
CAAAACATCTTGCGACGCTCCTTATGTTCTGGGAGGAGATAGTTGTGATGGTAAATATGAAAAATGTGTTTGTCCGGCTAAAGTTGAGTTAACTTGTCCAAATGATACTTGCACTAAAACATGTGATGGCAATTGCATTGCAAAATCTTGTACGCCTACTGCAAACCAAACCGGATGCACTAATGGAACTCAGGCTTGTGATGATGGTTGCTGTGGAACAAATCGAAAATGCTGTGTTCCTTGTACTGACAAAATAACATCTAAACCAGCTAACTCTTATTATACCTATTCTTCTTGTACTGATGGAAATGGCAGTAAGCAGATTCAAACAGGTTGGGAATGTAATCCTGGTTATCATGAAAAAAACGGAGCTTGCGAGAAAGATTGTCAAATTGACAGTTGTTCTGCTTATCCTTTGACCGCTTGTCCGTCCTATGGTAATTGCTCTAAATGCACAAAAACAGCCAAAGACTGTTCTACAGATGGAACAAGATATAAATTAGATAGTTGTGCTTCCGGATACCAAGTTTCGGGGAATTATTGCCAACCTTTAAGTTGTTCTGTAGTATATGGTCCTGGATTTTATGTAAAGGGTAGCTGTCCTTCTGGAAGAACAGAAGAACCTAATATGTGTGGAGCTCTAGGACAAAGTTCAACTATATGCTGTTATTGCAAATATGTTAATCCTTGCCCTTCTGGATATACTACACAATATCCAACATATTGCCAATGGAAGATATGTAGAGCAAGTGGACGATCTGATTGTTATAAATGTGCAAACGTATGTATATAAAAACAAGGCACCTAGAATTGGTGCCTTGTTTTATATTACTCTGGCAACGGTTAAGGTATCAACAGATTTAGCACTGGCTTTTTTTAGAGCAAGAGCACATTCTTTTAAGGTTGAGCCGGTGGTCATAACATCATCTATCAGCACCACACGCTTGCCTTTGATTTTTTCTATATGCTTAACGCTAAAAACACCTTTCACATTTTTAACACGTTCTCGTCCAGAAAACTGAACCTGCGGTTTGGTTGATTTGTGTTTTATCAATGAAGTGTAATCTGCTTTTATTCCGGCAAGCTTGCTGAGCTCCTTTACCAATAAGGCTGATTGATTATAACGTCTTTTTATCAACCTTTTATAGTGAAGCGGAACCGGCACCAAAATATCCACCTTTTCTTGCCAAATATCATGACCAGCTATATACAGCCATTTAGCCAAAGTTTTGGCATTTTCGGTTTTATCCATAAACTTCAAAGCCAAAATCAAATCTTTGGAAATGTCATCATAATACAAGGCTGAACGATTGAGACGAAACGGGGTTTTATTTTTTTTGGCACAGTTTGCACATATAAGTTTTTTAGAGCCTGTTGCTTCTTCAAACGGATGTCCGCATCTATAGCAATAAGGTGCTGTTATAAAATTAAGCTGATTGAAGCATTCCGGACACAAGCCATCATCATCAGACAAAACTACACCACATTTAATACAACGCGGTGGCAGAAAAATTTTGATGATTTGGCTTAAAAATCCATTCATTTTACCGGAAATAATTTTAACAATTCTTCATGTATTTGGTTAATGCTATTAACGACTGTAATTCCGGCATCAGCAAAAGCATCTTTTTTATCTTGAGCCGAAATATGACCTTGGGTTATGACATCTCCGGCATAGCCCATTTTGTGTCCGAAAGGAACAGCATCTCCGGCAACAAAAGCAATCACCGGTTTTTTCTTTTTCAAACTTTTATAATATGCGGCAGCGTCTTCCTCAAAAGTTCCGCCCAAGCGTCCTAACAGAATAATCGCTTCGGTTTCTTTATCTTGATGAAAACGTTCCAAAGTATCAATAAAATCCATGCCAATCATCATATCATCCCCCAGACCAATAACGGTACTTTGTCCCAGATTATTGGCTCGATTAGTTTCTATCACAGCCTCATATGTCAAAGTTGAAGAACGGGAGATGATGCCGATTTTGCCTCTATGATGAATATTTTCAGGAAAAATTCCTAATCTGGCTTCGCCGGGAGTGATAATTCCAGGGGTGTTGGGGCCAATCAACTTGGTTTTACTGCCCTTGAGCATGGATTTTATTTCCAACATATCTTTTAAAGGTACTCCGGCTGCAATGCAAACAACCAAATCGAGCTCTGCTTCAACAGCTTCTTTCATAGCACTTTTTACGGCAACTGCCGGAACGAACATCACACTGGCATTGGCGCCTGTTTCGGCTTTAGCTTCTTTAACCGTGTTAAAAACCGGCAAGCCCAAATGCATTTCGCCACCTTTATCAGGCGTAACACCGCTGACGACATGTGTACCATAATCCAAAGAGCGCTTAATATGAAAAGTTGCTTGAGTACCTGTAATACCTTGGCAAACAACGCGGGTATTTTTATCAACCAAAATGGACATTAGTCACTCTCCTCTATGGCTTTGATAACGGCATCTGCCGCCTCATCCATTTCATCGGCAATAATCACCGGTAACTTTGAGTGAAGCAAAATTTCTTTAGCTTCATCTTTATTGGTTCCTTCAAAACGAACAACCAACGGAACATTTAAGCCTACTTCAGAAGCTGCAGCAATAATACCTTCGGCAATCAAATTACAACGCAAAAAACCACCCAAAATATTAATCAAGATACCTTCAACCTTGGGATTGGTCATGATGATTTTGATACCGGAGGCAATTTTATCTTTATCTACACCACCTTTAACGTTCAGATAACAAGCTGCGCCATAGCCTTTGTCTTGCAGCTCATCCATCACTGCCATGGCCAAACCGTCACCATTGACAATGCAACCGATGTTGCCGTCAAATTCACAATAGGTGAACTTATATTTTGCGGCTTGCAATTCTCTTTCGTCAGCTTCATAATCATCTTGCAGCTTTGCAATTTCTTTATGACGGAACAGCGCATTATCATCGAAGGAGATTTTGGCATCCAAAGCAATTAATTGTCCGTTTGCCATTACACCAACCGGATTAACCTCAATCATGGAGGCATCATTTTCCAAAAAAGCTTTGTGCAAGCCATTGATAAATCTTTTCAAGCTTCTGGCGCTACGTGAATTTAATTTTAAGAACTCTAAGACCTGACGAATTTGTTCTGATGCAATGCCATGATCTAGCGGAAGTTCAATTTTCAAAATCTTTTCAGGATGGTTCAATGCCAATTCATTAATGTCGGTATCGGCAATATCGGCAAACAACAAGCTGATGGCGGCTTCCATACGGTCAATTACCAAGGCTGAATAAAAAATTCTTTTAACTTTGGTAAAAGCTTCAACATAGATGCGGCTAACCAATTTTCCTTTTGGGCCGGTTTGCGGTGTGACCAAGGTTGAACCTAACATTTGTTCGGCATTTTTAATGATATCGCGACGACTTTTAATTAGTCTGATACCGCCTTTTTTGCCTGCTTTTTCTTCCAAAAAATAGCCTTTGGCACGAGCACCAGATTGAATTTGAGCTTTGAGCATCCACGGACCACGTAAAGATACTCTCGAGGTTACTCTCTTTGCCTCATTCGGGGTATAGGCAATTTTGCCTTTAGGCATGGCTATGCCATATTTGCTTAAGATTTTTTTGGCTTGGTATTCGTGGATATTCATCAGCAAAATTTCCTATAAGACATTGGCATAATGCAAAATTTTTTCCGTCATAGCGGCCAAGCCGTTGCGGCGGCTCGGACTCAAATGCTCACGCAAATTGAGGCGATTGAAAATTTCTTCAATATTTATGGATTTTATTTCTTGAGCCGTATGACCGGAAAATATCATCAAAACAATGGCGATAATACCTTTGACGATAATGGCATCACTATCACCTTTGAAGAAAAGTTTGTCACCTTGTTTTTCCGGCACCAACCAAACTTGTGATTGGCAACCCTGAACTTTCCATTCATCGGTATGGAACTCTGCCGGCAAAGAAGGCAACTTCTCGCCTAAATCAATAATATAGCGATATTTATCTTCCCAATCATCAAGAAGTTCAAAATTTTCTGCTAACTCTTCAATATCCATTTTTTTAACCGCTTTGTATTTTCTTATTTTTGTGATGTAGCACTTTTCTTCTTCCGCGTCCAGAGTTTTGTATGAATAACAAACATATTAATGTTTGACTCTTATTTCGACTGTGCTATCTTGCCCCTATTCCTAATATATTTTGAAGTGAGAAAAAATGAAAGTAACTATTTCTAAATTGGTTGCTGAGGACAAGACTCTGCAACAGGTTGCAGACGCTTATCGCGCCTCTTATAACAAACTCTCCGAAGGATATAAATCCAAAGAGGAGATGGCTCTTTATACCTATGATTATTTTTATCAAAAGGTTAAGCGCTTTGCCGCCGAAAATGAGCAAAGCAACCTTTCTCGCACTTTTATGATTAATTTGGACGGTCAGCCCGTTGGTTTGGTGCGTTACAGCCGTATCCCCGAATATTATAAACATGCTGAAAACGGACAAACTAAAGATTTGGAAAAAGGTTATCTGGATGGTTATGAGTACGCTTGGTATCGCAAGGTGAACTTTACCGATACTTCCGTTAAGCTTGATGATTCAACCATGATTTTGAATCAAATTTATCTGCACCCTGATGTACAAAGACACGGGCTCGGCACATTTGTGTTGGCACAAACTCTGCCCAAAATGAAAGAAAAAGGCGTTAAAAACCTCATCTTGGAATATAATGTTGAAAACAAAAACGGTGAAAAATTTTATCATTCTTTCGGTTTTCAGCCACTTGCCGATACACAAGATTTGGACCACATTGTGCAAGACAAAAACGGCTCAACTAAACTTTGCATCAGCAAGGTGAAAATTGTTCATGTTCCGGTTGAAACAGCTTTACAAAAAGCCAATGCAAAAATGGAACAAAAGAAACAAGCTCAAGCGCAAGCTCTAGGCAATATTTTAGTCGGACTGGTTAAACATGCAAAACAATATTAAAAAGATTAGAGCAATTATTTCTCCAAAAGGGCATGAAATTGCTTTTTATGAGCGTAAAATTGATGAAAATTTGCCCAATATCTTCTTTCTTGGTGTTTTTCATGGAGACGAAATTGAAGGCGAATATGCGCTTAATCACTTTATGGAAGAGTTAGAACAAAATCCAAATGTTCCATGCTCTTACAATGCCTACTTTCTGCCTTGCTTGAACCCAGACGGAAAAGAACTGCATACACGTTTTAATGCCAACAAGGTTGATTTGAACCGCAACTATCCGACCGCTAATTTTAAGAATGAAACCCAAACGCTCACTTATGAAAAAGTGAAATGCGGCGCGCCAGCTTCAGAAGTTGAAACCAAATTTATGATGTCTTTGGTGGAAGAATTTGCCCCCAAAATCATCATCTCGATCCACTCCGATTTGCATTTAATTGATTATGACGGACCGGCGCGCGATTTGGCTTTGATGTATGCTGACAAGACCGGTTACAAATTTGTCGAATCGGTTGGCTATGAAACTCCGGGGTCTTTTGGAACTTGGGCCGGGGTGGAACGGAAAATTCCCTTAATTACGGTTGAAACTTGGCGCGGTGATACTGAAGAAAAATTGAAAAAAATTTGGCAGGAACTTCGCCCCGCCCTCTATGAAACCTTGACTTTTAAGCTCTAAAAAAGCTCAATCATCATTTTGGCTTCATCACTCATGCGCTCCGGTGTCCATGCCGGCTCCCAAACAATTTTGACCTCAACATTGCCCGTGCCTTCAACCAGCGCAACGGCATCGGCGGCTTGTTGCGGCAAAACACCGGCTACGGGGCAAGTTGGGGCGGTGACGGTCATATCGATAAAAACATCGCCGTTATCTCTGACATCAATATTATAAATCAAACCCATGTCATAGACATTGATGTCAATTTCGGGGTCGGAAACGGTTTTCAAAGCCTCGATAATATCTTCTTTGGTGGCAGTTTTTTCATCTGCTGGTTTGTCTTTACCTGCCTTTGCGACATAGTTTTGCAAAGCCTCACCCATCGGGGTTTCTTCTGCCAACCCCATGGCGGTTAATAGTTGGGTTTCTTTTTCATCTAAAATTTTATCGTTATCGGAACTCATATTCTTCATCTCTTAAAAAAAGGTTTTGGCTTTTTCTATGGCTTTGACTAATCTATCAATGTCATCTTTGGTATTATACAAGCCCAAAGTGGCTCTGGCAACCGACTCATAGCCCATGCGGTGCACTAAAGGTTCGGCGCAATGATGTCCGACACGCAAAGCTACACCTTCTTTATCTAAAATAAAAGCCATATCTTGCGGATGCACACCTTTCAACACAAAAGAAAAAACGCCGCCTTTGTCTTTGGCGGTGCCTATTTGCACCAATCCTTCAATCTCTGACAATTTTTCTGTTGCATACTTAGTCAACTCTTTTTCATGTGCGGTGATATTATCTAAGCCTAAATTCATCATAAAGTTCAGCGCCTCACCCAAGCCAATTGCCTGAACGATTGCCGGCGTTCCGGCTTCAAAACGTGCCGGAGGTTCGGCAAAGGTGGTCTTTTCATAACTGACATGGTCAACCATATCACCCCCGCATTGATAAGGCGGCATAGAATCTAAAATATCATATTTTCCATATAAAACACCGATACCGCTCGGACCATAGGTCTTGTGTCCCGAAAAAGCCAAGAAATCGCAATCCATATCTTGCACATCAATTTGATGATGAACGGCAAATTGGCAAGCATCGGTCAAAACAAGAGCGCCGACCTCATGTGCGGATTGCGCCATTTTTTTAATCGGGAAAATCGTTCCCAAAACATTGGACATGGCGGTTACGGCAACAAGTTTGGTTTTCTCACTCAACAATTTGGCAAACTCATCCCAAACAAAGCTACCGTCATCGGCAATTTTGAAAATTTTTAATGTGCAGCCGGTTTCATCTCTGACTTGCTGCCATGGAATCAAATTAGCGTGATGTTCCGCCTCAGAAATCAAAATCTCATCGCCTTTTTTCAAGAATTTTCTACCCCATGTAGCGGCAACCAAATTGATGCTTTCGGTGGCATTTCTGGTGAAGACGATTTCTTTATCGCTTTTGGCATTAATGAACTTTTGCACGATTTTTCGGGCTTTTTCATATTCTAAAGTGATTTCTTCCGACAAGAGATAAGAGCCGCGGTGAACATTGGCATAATCTTCGCTATAAACCTTTAGCATTTTATCAATCACGCATTGGGGCTTTTGAGCGGAAGCACCGGTATCTAAAAACGTGTTGGGCTTGCCGTTAATTAATCTACCCAGAACCGGAAATTGTTTTCTTATCTCATAAACATCAAACATCAGATTTGTCCTTTATTCTTGCGGAGCGTGGGCATAGTCCGACAGCCAAGCGCGAATTTCCGGATTTTTCACCTTATCTAGCGCCTCATTCAAATAAGCATCTATCAAAATTTGTTTAGCTTCTTCCCTGCCGATACCGCGGGACTGCATATAAAAGAGTTGATTTTCATCTAACTCACCGCTGGCTGCACCATGAGAGCACTTCACGTCATCGGCAAAAATCTCTAACTCCGGCTTAACGTCAATTTCTGCCGTATCAGTCAACAACAATGCACGATGCAACTGGTTGCCCTCGGTTTGGACGGCATCTGGCGCAATATGGATTTTGCCTTGGAAAACACCTTTAGCCTCGCCACCGACCACGCCTTTGACAAGTTGTGATGAATATGTTCTCGGCGATAAGTGCAAAATATCGGTGGTGGTATCCAAAGTTGCCCAGCCAGACATAATGTAGGCAGCATTCACCTCAGCAGAGGCATTTTCATCATTCAGCAAAACCTTAACCTCGTTTCTGCCGATATTGGCACCTCTTTGCAAACAGCAATTATGATAGTTCGAATCGGATTTTTGTTTGACCACGCTCAAAGCAATGTGGTTAGCCTTAAAAGCCTCGTCTTGCAATTTGTAATGGCTCAATTTGGCATTTTTACCTAAGACAATCTCGTTTACCACATTGGCAAAATAGCGTGACTTGACCGCTCCTGTGTAATTATACCACTCAACAAACTCAGCCTCAGCGCCTTGCTCCAACACAATCAAATTGCGGATATTAAAAAAGATATTCTCTTCACCGCTCTTGGTATGGTTAATCAGTACAATCGGCTTATCGACCTTCACATTTTTATGCACGCAAAGATAAATGCCTTCTTCCATATACGCATTATTCAGAGCGGCAAAAGGATGAAGTTTGATATCTACCACCTTGCCTAAATATTCTTTGGCATCTTCGGTCAAAACGGCTTCCATCAAGTTCATGACCTCAACCCCGCGCGGGAAATCAGGGAACGGCGGAATCATCTTGCCTTTTTCAAAATGGATGACATAAGCCTCAAACGGAACATGCAATTTTTGTTGGCACTCGCAAACATGCCCCTCTTCATGACAATGACATTCACCTTCTTCGTGATGATGACCGCAACAGCAACCCTCGCCATGGTGATGATGACAGCCGCAGCCGCCGTCTTCATGATGACAACCGCAGGCTTCTTCTGCCGCTACGCGCATTTCTGCCAAAAAGTTAGACGGTTCAATTACCAAATCATCAGTGTTCAAATCTCTTAATTTGGTATATTTCCAAGCCTCGGTTTTTGGGGTTGGCAGACCAAGTTCGTCAAAGGCAATAGCCCCTTTATCCCGCATGGCCTGAAACCACGGAATATATTCTCCGAACAATTTTACTTTTTGAACCAATCCGCCCATTTATCTCTCTCTTGTATATTCGGCATAGCCGTCTTTTTCAATTTCTGCCGCCAAGGTTTTATCGCCTGATTTTACAATATGTCCGTCAGCATAAACATGAACAAAGTCTGGCACGACATATTCCAACAAGCGTTGATAGTGGGTGATAATAAGCATGGAACGTTTGCCGTCTCTTAAAGCATTCATCCCTTCTGCCACCACCTTCAAAGCATCGACATCCAAACCGGAATCTGCTTCATCCAAAATGGCAAAAGAAGGCTTTAAGATATTCATTTGTAAGGTCTCTAAGCGTTTTTTCTCACCACCGGAAAAGCCAACATTAACGGGGCGTTTTATCATCTCGTTATCAATGCCCAGTTTTTTGCCTTCTTCACGCACCATTTTGACAAATTCCATGGTGTCTAACTCCGGCAAGTTGTGATATTTTCTCACAGCATTGATAGAATGTTTCAAAAATGTGGTAACTGCCACACCGGGGATTTCTACCGGATATTGCATGCACAAGAAAATGCCTTCTCTGGCGCGGTCTTCTGCGGACATTTTGGTCAAATCTTTACCCTTAAAGCGAATCGAACCGGAGGTGATTTCATAGCCTGGTTTGCCGCAAATAACGTTTGACAAGGTGGATTTTCCGGCGCCGTTTGGTCCCATGATGGCATGGACTTCACCCTCGTTTATGGTGAGGTTAAAGCCTTTGATAATCTCTTTATCCGCTACTCTTGCATGTAAATCTTCAATTTCTAATAATGGTGTAGTCATCTTATTTTTCCTATCTATCCGAAGCTGCCTTCCAAACTGATATTAATTAATTTTGCCGCTTCAATCGCAAATTCCATCGGCAAATGCTGCATCACTTCTTTACAAAAACCATTCACAATCAGGCTTACCGCCTCTTCTTCGCCAATGCCGCGTTGCTGGCAGTAGAACAACTGCTCATCACTGATTTTTGAGGTGGTGGCCTCATGCTCCAATTTGGCGGTTTTATTTCTATTTTCCACATAAGGCACTGTATGCGAGCCGCAGTGGCTTCCAATCAGCAAACTATCGCACTGAGAATAATTTCTGGCATTATCGGCTTTTGGGGCAACCCTCACTAAGCCGCGATAAGTTTGATTGGAAAATCCGGCAGAAATGCCTTTGGAAATAATCTTTGAGGAGGTGTTTTTACCAATGTGAATCATCTTGGTACCGGTATCTGCCTGTTGATGATTGTTGGTAATGGCTACGGAATAAAACTCACCGCTAGAGTTATCGCCTTGTAACACGCAAGAAGGATATTTCCAAGTGACGGCCGAACCGGTTTCCACTTGTGTCCACGAAACCTTAGAGTTTTCGCCACGGCAAGCCGCTCGCTTCGTCACAAAGTTATAAACGCCGCCTTTGCCGTCTTTATCTCCGGGGTACCAGTTTTGCACGGTGGAATATTTGACCTCGGCATTTTTATTGACCACAATCTCAACAATGGCGGCATGGAGCTGATTTTCATCTCTTTGTGGGGCGGTGCAGCCTTCCAAATAGCTGACGTAGCTTTCATCATCGGCTACAATCAAGGTTCTTTCAAATTGTCCGGTGTTTTTAGCATTAATGCGGAAATAAGTGGACAATTCCATCGGGCAGCGCACGCCTTTGGGAATATAAACAAAAGAACCATCGGTAAACACGGCTGAGTTCAAACATGCAAAAAAATTGTCGGTATAAGGCACGACCGAACCTAAATACTGTTTGACCAAATCTGGATGTTCTTTTACTGCCTCAGAAATGGAGCAAAATATAATACCTTGCTCAGCTAATTTTTGCCGATAAGTTGTTGCCACCGAAACACTGTCAAACACCGCATCAACAGCAACCACACCAGCCAAAACTTCTTGCTCTTTTAACGGAATGCCCAATTTTTCATAAGTTTGTAATAACTCGGGATCTACTTCATCCAAAGATTTGGGGGCCACTTTTTGCTTGGGCGCAGAATAGTAACTCAAGTCCTGATAATCTATTTTATCATAATTCAACTTTGCCCAAGTCGGCTCTTTCATGGTTTTCCAGAACTCATAAGCCTTCAAACGAAATTCCAATAACCAATCGGGCTCACCTTTCTTTTGCGAGATGAACCTGATGATATCTTCGTTCAAACCTTTGGGCGCAGAATCGGCAGCAATGTCCGTAACAAAGCCATATTTATATTTATCGCCGCTTTCATCAATGATTTCAGGTTTTTGACTATTCATTAAACTTTCCTTTTCTAACCAACCATAAATTAGGTTTTTTATTTGCAAATTGCAACCTCTTATTTAATAAAAAATTCAGTTTTTGCCGCTATTCTATCTTAAATTTCATTCTAACTGAAAGGCTTGACCATGCTTATCGGAATTATCTCTTTGGCTGTTGTTGCTTTTATCCTCATCGGCATTTGTTTTTGGCAATATAAAAAGCTCAAAACCATACAACAGCAACTCAAAGAACTTTTGCAAGAAACTTCTGCTCAAGCTTCCGATAACTCCCAAACTCCAACCGATGATATGAACTTTAAAACCGATAAAGACCTCATCATCACCTTTGCCAATGATGCCCTTTGTCAAAATTTGGGTTTTAACAAAGAAGAACTTATCGGAAAATCTGTTTTCGGAACACTCATGGAAGATAGTGAAGCTATTAAAAGCAACGTCCTTGGCTATACAAACAAAATTTTGAAAAAGACCAAAATCGTCAATAATGAAATTCTTATTCGCGATGCCGAAGGAAACACGCTCATCATGCAATGTCATCAGCGCCCGATTTTGAATGAAATTTTACAATGCACCGGCATTAGCTTTATTTGCAAAAATGTATCTTCCGCCAAAGAAATGCAAAGCAAGCTCTTGGAACTCTCTGAACGAGATATCTTAACACAAGCTCTTAATCAGGAAGCATTTCTCTCTTGTTTGGAAAAAGATTTTAACCGCGCCAAACGCTATAATCAAGATTTTGCTCTTTTGGTGGTGGAAGCAAAAGATTTATGCCGATTTATCAATCAAGGAATTAGTTTTGAAAGAGGAGATAAACTCCTAAAAGCCATTTATAATCTCTGTGCCGAAAAGACTGAAAATAAATGCACCATCGGTCGTTTTGAAAAAACAAAATTCGGTCTCATCTTAAATGATTATTCTCGGGAAAAAACCGCTGCTTTGGCACAAGAGATTTATGAAGCTTCCAAACCTATTATCAAAAAACTCGGAGTTGATACTTATAATGCGCAAATGCTCATTCTTTCTTATACCGAGCGCAAAGGTTTTACCGATACGGAAGATAATATGTTGGAACGCACCAAACGCCACATTGAAAATGCTCTCAAAAAACATCAATATGGGGTGACAACTTCTGATAATGATAAAAAAAATTATCAATCTCCCTTTCAAATATGAGAAAGACTAGCTTTACAAAATATTAAATTATTTATGCTAGTTTTTCTTTTATAAGCTTATATTTATTTATAAAAAAGATGAGAAAACCGGCATATATATTTTTAGCCTTATGGCTCTTTTTAAGCGGATGTTCCAGCAACTCGGGAATCCCTTTGTTGGGATATTCCTGGTGGGGAGAAACGCCGGATTCCGTTGTTGTATCAAGAGGGGACACCCTCTATAGCATTTCTCGTCGCTATAATGTTCCCTTGCGTGATATTATTGAAACCAACCATATGATACCTCCTTACCGCGTCTATGTTGGTCAAACCATCAAACTTCCAAGCGCAAAATATCATATAGTAGCAAGAGGTGATACTCTTTACAGTATTTCCAAACGCTATAATGTTGATATGAGCTCAATCAGCCGTCTTAATGACTTAGATGAACCATATACACTTGCCGTAGGACAAAAGCTCATTCTTCCGGGAAGCTTGGTAGAAAAATCTACTCAAACAACAGTTAAAACAGCTTCAACAACCACCCAAAAGACAACAACGAAAAAGGCTTCTTCATCTTCTTGGTGGAGCAGCAAAAAATCCACCCCTAAAAAAGCAACTTATACCAAACCGACGCCGGTGAAAAAACGCAAATCAAAATTCCTGTGGCCGGTTAAAGGTCCGGTTATTTCTAATTTTGGAACCATCGGCAAAGGACGCAATAATGACGGCATTAACATTAAGGCACCATTGGGATCTACGGTCAAAGCTGCCGATGCCGGAACAATTGCTTATGCCGGAAATGAGCTTAAAGGTTTTGGTAATTTGATTTTAATTAAACATAATGACGGCTGGATAACCGCCTACGCGCATAATGACAAAATCCTTGTTAAAAAAGGGCAAAAAGTGCGCAAAGGCGAGAAAATCGCCACGGTCGGCAGTACCGGCGGTGTCAGCACCCCGCAACTGCACTTTGAAATTCGTGCCGGCAAAAAAGCCGTTAACCCTCGCTCCTATCTCCCCTAACAAGCTGAAGCCAGCTTGACCGCATCAGTTTTGTCTTTGTGCCGTGTGGACCGCGATGCTGTTTATGTGCAAGGTGGCACTTTTGTACCTCGTTCAGACAAGAAAAGAAAGCGCGTTTAATCCCATCAGTTTGATTACCATACGGGCGGTACCAAGAAACCGCGTTGCTTTCCGCTTTCTTGGCGAAGGGAAAGAGCATCGTTTAGGCAAAAATAAAACATTTAAGCAGACTTGGCATTGATGAGAACATTGGCGGCGGCGCGGGCTTCATCGGTAATAATATCACCTGCCAGCATACGAGCAATTTCTTCCTGCCGCTCCGTAGCATTCAACTCACGCACCGTGGTGGTGGTGACATTATTTTCAGTATGTTTTTCCACCTTGAAATGATGGTTACCTCTTGAGGCCACTTGCGGTGAATGGGTGACAACCATAACCTGCACATTTTGCGCTAAACGTGCCAATCTTTCACCCACGGCTTGCGCAGTTGCTCCGCCGACACCGGCATCAACTTCATCAAAAATCATGGTGCCGACACTTGAACTGTTCGCCAAATTGACTTTCAATGCCAACATAAAACGCGCCAGCTCACCACCTGAGGCAATTTTGTTAATTGGTCCTTGCGGAGAATTTGGGTTGGTGGCAACCGTAAACATGACATCATCAGCGCCATTTTCGCTCCACCCACCTTCGTCTAACTCTTTGACTTCAGTTACAAACTTGGCTTTTTCCATTTTCAAGGGTGGTAACTCTGACATCACGGCCTTATCTAATTTTGCCGCGGCTTTTT
The DNA here is from genome assembly GCA_949295025.1 of uncultured Pseudomonadota bacterium. GTDB lineage: Bacteria > Pseudomonadota > Alphaproteobacteria > RF32 > CAG-239 > CAJLXD01. Next base: position 52,686 of record CASFJK010000008.1, on the reverse strand, counting down.
TACGCTCGGCACTTAATTTTTTGGCGCTTTCGATATAACGTAAGCGTTTTTCTTGCTCGAGTTTTCTTAAATTTTCCAGCCCTTCTTCGCCAAACTCAATTTGTCCCAACTGCTTTTGAAAATCTGCCAAAACTTGCGGCAACTCGCTCACGCTTACCTGATGTTTGCGCGCCAAACCTTTGAGCATGAACAATCGGCTTTCAATGTTTTCCAGCTCATTGGTGTTCATCGAAATATTTTCCGATGCGGCTTCAATCTGATTAACGGCCTCGGATGTTTCTATCAAAGCCCGATCTAACGTCGCGATAATTTCATCATATTTTCCTTCGACATGGCTGGCTGCTTTATCCATAGCCGCTTGGGCATGTCTTAATGCAGACTGCACATCATGCCCTTGGGTCAAAACATTATAAGCATAAGACAAATTTTCGATGATTTTTTCGGCATTCATCAGCTCAGAACGGCGATTGGTTAGCTCTTCTTCCTCACCTTCATAAGTGGCGGATGCTTCCAGCTCCTTAACCCAATGGCGCAAGTTTTCTTCATCTTCTTTGGCTTTTAAGATATTGGTTTCCGCTTCAGTTCTTTGCTTTTTGGCATTTTTATAAGCGGCATAATTTTGCTTAACTTCGCTCAGCAAATCGGCATAATTACCATAAGCGTCCAAAACGCTTAAATGATTTGCCGGATTGAGCAAACCTTGGTTGTCAAATTGGCCGTGAACCTCAACTAAATATTTGCCGATTTCTTTCAACAACTTCAAACTTACGGCTTGGTCATTGATAAAAATTTTGCCTTTACCGTCTTTGGAAAGCGTGCGTTTGATGATTAAATCCCCATCGCAATCGAGCTCGTTTTCTGCCAAAATGCTTCTTATCGGGCTATTTGCTGCCGGCTCGTCAAAAACACCGGTCACGCTTAATTTATCTTCACCCATGCGAATCAAAGATGTTTCGGCACGATTACCGATTACCATACCTAAAGAATCGAGCAAAATGGATTTTCCGGCGCCGGTTTCACCTGTTAACACGCTTAAGCCGGATTTGAAGTCCAAATCCAGCTTGTCGATTAATACTACATTGCGAATGGATAAAGTTTGGAGCATTTTCTATGCCTTTTTGTCCGTCATTCCTTTTTCAATCAAACTCATGGCTTGTTTGGTCCACTTGCTCTTAGGATAGTTATATTCCAAAACCTGATAAGCTTTTTGAGCCTCGGTGTTCAATCCCAAAATGGTGTAAATTTCTACCTGACGGTACAAAGCTTCTTCAATTTGGGTGGTGGTTTGATATTGGTTTACCACGGTTGAAAAGCGGTTCAAAGCAGAAAGATAGTTTTCTTGTCCTAAATACCAACGACCGATAGACATCTCTTGTCCGGCCATGTGGTCAACTGTCAAATCCAACTTCAAGCGTGCATCTTTGGCATATTCGGTATTGGGGAAGCGGATAATAACTTCACGCAGAGCCTGCATGGCTTTTTGGGTGTTGCTTTGGTCTTGGCTGACATCAACAATCTGCTCATAATAGCACATGGCTTTGAGGTAATATGCATATGCAATATCTTTGTTGCCGGGGTGATATTTAATGAATCTGTCCAAGGCGATAACAGCATCATCATATTTTTTGTCTTCATAATAAGAGTAGGCTGCCATCAATCGTGATTTTGAGGCTAAAGAAGAATAAGGATGTTCCAACTCTACCTTTTCAAATGTTTCGGCGGCCTTGGTGTAAGATGCTTTTTTCAAATAAACTTGAGCTTGTTCATACAAACCTTCTGCTGTTTTAGGCTCTTCTTTTGGTGTGGAAGAACAAGCTGTCAATAACCCCAAGGTTACAATTGAAGCCAGAATAAGCAGATTTTTTTTCATCTTCTAAATCTCCTCAACAATTTCATAATTATTTTCATCGGCAAAAAGTTTTTTCAACAGCTCGTTGGTGTGAAAATGTCCGGTCTTAGAAGCATCTAAACGTCCCAAAACACGATAACCGGATGTATATAAATCGCCGATAGCATCCAAAACTTTATGATTGACGCATTCGTTTTCTACTCGAAAACCACCTTCGTTCAAAATGTTTTCACCATCCAAAACAACGGCATTTTCCAAGCTGCCGCCTTTAATCAAACCAATGGATTGCAAATAATCGACCTGATATTTTTCGCAAAACGTGCGACAAGGCGCAATTTCTTTTTCAAAAACTTGTTCGTTTATATCGGCATCAAACTCTTGATGACCAACAATTTTTGACGGAAAATCGATGGCAAAATGAATATGCAATTTATCGTTTGGGCTGAGAGTAACGCTGTTTCCTTTGTCATCTGCAAAAACAACTTCTTTTTTGACCTTCAAATAGCGACGCGGTGCATTTTGCGCAACCAATTCAACATCTTTAAAAATATCGGCAAAGACTTTGGCGCTACCATCCATAATCGGAATTTCCGGATTGTTAATTTCTATCAAAGCGTTGTCAATGCCTTTCATGTATAAAGCACCCATCAAATGCTCAATTGTTGAAACACAATTTCCGTTTTTGTCGCCCAAACAAGAGCAATTTCTGGTATCTACAATCTGAGAATATAAACCTTTCAGCTCGGGTTGTCCCTCCAAATCTACTCTTTTGAAAACAATACCAAAATTTTCGTGAGCGGGATGAATGGTCATAATGGCTTTGCATCCGGAATGCAAACCAATCCCTTCTATGGTTAACGGCTGTTTCAAAGTTTGTTGCATTTGCATATATTTTACCCTTTTGTTTCTTGTCTTATTTTTCAAAATAATCAGGCAGTCTATAAGCCGGGTTCTGTATTTTACTCAAGCGTTGCCGCTCAGCAAAACGATAGCTATTCATCTGGGCAGAATGTCACCATGCTGCTCATCGCGACCTACCTCTGGAGCGAGGTGGAAACGCCTCGTGTAACTTTGATTGCTCAAAGCCCTCCTAACTTGGTCTTGCTTCAGATAGGGTTTACCTTGCCAAAACCGTTACCGGCTTTGCGGTGGTCTCTTACACCGCCTTTTCAACCTTACCGCAGAACAAACCGCGGCGGTAATTTTCTGTGGCACTTTCCCTTGGGTTTCCCCAGCCAGACGTTATCTGGTATCTTGTTTCCATGAAGCCCGGACTTTCCTCGCCGGTTTCCCGACGCAGCTATCCGACTGCCTATTTTCAGACTCTAAACATATAAAAAATAAAAGCAAGTTTATTTATTAAAAAAAGTAAAAAATTATCCCCATTTTTTTATTTTTTTGAAAGCAAGAGTTCGCAAGGGCTTGCGACTCCGAGGTATATGTTTTTAAAGAACAAAACATGAACAGTTAATAAAATACTAAATTTTCCCATTGATTCCCATAAAATCCCATGTTATACCATAGTTATTGTTGAAACGTATAACTCAGAAGGATGCAGATTTGAGAAAAGTTTTTCTCTTTATGGACACTATCTGTAATAAGGTTGACGGTAAAGGCCGTGTTTCCTTACCTTCTGATTATCGCGCCATTGTCAAAGACTTATCCAGCGAAATAGTTTGTTACAGAAGCCTTTCTCTGCCTTGTATTGAAGGTTGTTTGGAAGAAACTTTGGATAAGCTTGCCGCCGATATTGAAAACTCCACCGACTTCTTTTCCGAAGCTCAAGATAATCTCACCAACCTTGTATTTGGCGATGCTAAACGCTTTCCGTTTGATTCGACCGGACGCATCATGCTTTCTGAAAAACTTTTGAAACATGCCGGTATCACAAATGAGGCCGTGTTTGTCGGTAAAGGACGCAAATTTCAAATTTGGAACCCTGAAAATTGGGCCAAAGAAGAAGCTCGTATCCGTGCCGAAGCATTGAAAAATCGTCCATCTCTACGTTCAAAGGAGAATGAATGATGATTCCCGGCGGTTATGAAAAGCATTTTCCGGTTATGTTGCCTGAAGTTTTGCAAGCTTTGTCTCCCAAGGACGATAAGGTTTATGTTGATGCCACTTTCGGCAACGGCGGTTATACCGAAGCTTTGCTCAAAGCTGCCAACTGTAAAGTGATTGCTCTTGACCGCGACCCGAATGTTGTTTCAAGAGCTCAAGAGTTGCAGGCAAAATATGGCTCTCGTTTTGAATTTTGCGCCGGACAATTTGGCGATTTTGCTGAACTTATTTCTGAAAATATAGATGGTGCCGTTTTTGATATCGGCGTTTCTTCCATGCAACTTGATAATGCAGAGCGTGGGTTTTCATTCTCTAAAGATGCTCCCTTAGATATGCGCATGTCTTGTAGCGGTCTTTCTGCCGCTGACATTGTCAACACCTTACCTGAAAAAGAACTTGCCGACCTTATCTATAAATATGGCGAAGAAAAGAAATCTCGTCAAATTGCAGCAAAAATTGTCAAAGATCGCACTATTCAACCGATTGAAACCACTAAACAACTTGCTGAACTTATTTATACCGTTATTCACAAAACACCGAATGCTATTGATCCAGCAACACGAACTTTTCAAGCACTGCGTATTGCCGTGAATAACGAACTAAATGAACTTGAAAATGGTCTCAAAGGTGCAACTACCAGACTCAACCCGAACGGACGTCTGGTCGTGGTCACCTTCCATTCATTGGAAGACCGCATTGTTAAAAACTTTTTCAAAGAGAATTCCGGTCCTAATGTTCATATTTCAAAATATGCAAAAGAGATTCCGGAACTTGATGAAAGCGTAATTTTTGCCGAAACATCTAAAGTTATTTCGGCTTCTGAGGAAGAGATTAAGCTCAATGCTCGCTCTCGCTCGGCAAAATTACGTTGGGGATTAAAAAGAGCACGCTGAACCTAGAAAGGATTTGCGAAATGACCAGTACGAAAACCGCTTCATATGTTTTATCAATTATCATTCCTTGCTTATTGGGATTTGGTATTTTGGTGATGAAGAATCAGGTACAAGGCTTGGAAAAACAGTTGGTTGTTATTAATAAAAATATTCAAAACGATATCAAAACCATTCATGTTCTCAAAGCCGAATGGAGCCATTTAAACAATCCTGCTCGTTTGCGTAAACTTGCTGCTAAACATATTTCACTAAATCCGATACAAGCTGAACAAATTATTAACCTTTCTGCGTTACCATTTGAATATGAAGCTGATGATTCGAGAAGGAATCTGGCTCAGAAAAATATTTCAGATTATGCTGACCAAAATAAAGGCTTGAAAAAGCTTGCAAAAGCTCAGCGTTAATCTTTGTTTTATAAGTAATTGTATATAGAAAAAGGCAGAAAGCAGTATGTTCGGGAAGTATCTTTCCAAAAAAGAAGAAAGCTTTTATTTACCGGGAGAGGAAATAAAAATCGGTAAAAGCTGTTCTTTTATGAATTATACCTGCGCTAAAGATCCGCTTTCTATTTGTAAGAATCGCGTGGCTTTTGCCATGCTTGGTTTTATTTTGGTTTATGCCATTATCGGCATCCGCCTGTTTGAGGTTTGTGTTGCGCCTAACTTGCATGCGGCTGAACAAGAAGAGGAAAACCACTTACGAGCTTATGCCCAAAATCCTATCAAAAGAGCTGATATTACTGACAGAAACGGAACGATTATTGCGACCTCTTTGCCAACCGTAAATCTTTATGCAAACCCCAAAAAAATATTAAATCCGGAACGGGCGGCCCAACGCTTGGTTAAAATTTTACCAGAACTCAACTATAATGATGTTCTGAGAAAACTTTCTTCTAAAAGCAGCTTTGTTTATCTGAAACGCAATCTAACCCCTTCTCAGCAATATAAAATCAATTATCTTGGTATTCCCGGATTAGAATTTGAAAACGGGGAAAAACGAATCTACCCGCATAAAAATTTATTTGCTCATCTTCTTGGTTCTACCAATATTGATAACAAAGGAATCGGTGGAATTGAAAAAGCCGAAAATGAAAGACTGACTCAGTCTGACATTCCGTTAGCATTAACTATTGATTCCGGTGTTCAAGATACCATTCGCGAGCATTTGGCTGCTGCCGTCAAGCATTTTGACGCTGCAGGTGCTGCGGCTATTTTGATGGATGTTAATACCAGCGAAGTCATTGCTTTGGTTTCTTTGCCTGATTATGACCCTAACCGCTCGGTCAACCCCAACTCTCGTTCTTATTTTAATATGGCGACCAAAGGCGTTTATGAACCGGGATCTGTTTTAAAAGTTTTTAATGCAGCTATGTCTTTGGAAAGCGGCAAAGTTAAAGTTGCCGATAAATTTGATGCAACCGAACCTCTTAAACTCAAATATAACGTTATTAAAGATTATCGCGGAGAAAATCGCTGGTTGTCCGTACCGGAGATTATGGTTCATTCTTCCAACATTGGTTCTGCGCGTATGGCTCTTAAAGTTGGTGGCGCCGAACAAAGACAATTCATGCAAAAAATGGGGTTCTTTGATGAACTTGATTTTGAAATTACCGAAAAAAGCAAACCTATTGTACCCAAACGTTGGAGTGAAAGTACAATTGCAACCGTGGCTTATGGTTATGGCTTGGCGTTAACCCCAATGCATGTTATCACCGCTTTTTCTGCTGTTGTTAACGGCGGTATCTACCACGAACCTACTCTCTTGAAAAACAGCGATAAAAAAGATAACGGATATCGTGTTTTATCATATAATACTTCAAAACAAATGCGTGATTTATTGCGTTTGGTTGTTACCGATGGTTCCGGTAAACGTGCTAATGTTTTAGGTTATGAAGTTGCCGGAAAGACAGGAACCGCAAACAAACTTTCAGCAAACGGAAAATATAACAGTAAAGTGGTTCGCACCACCTTTGTCTCCACCTTCCCCGTCAGCAATCCGCAATATGCGTTATTGGTTATGATGGATGAACCCAAAGGCAGCAAAGAGACTTGGGGCTTTACTACATCTGGATGGAACTCTGTGCCAACAGCCGCTAAAATTATTTCGGCAATTGCACCTCAACTTAATGTTAAAGCTAACTATGACTTGGATGAAGCGCGCCAAGCCCGTATTATCGAAGCTTCATACACACGATAATAGCCTCTGATAGGAGAATAAAAAAAGGAGCAGAATTTTGCTCCTTTTTTATTAGAATTCGGTTCTTATTAATGAACTTTTCCACCGGTTTTTTGAGAAAGCATGACTTTATTTATTGCTTTACCAATAAGAGTCTTCGGAGATTTTGTCTTCTTTGATAAAACAATCGGTGTTACTTTGGTATAATCTTTTACATTGTCCGGAGTTAATTCAATTCTTTCGGACATTAATTCGAGCCTTTCAGAATTTAATCTCATGGCTTGACCTAATTGGCTGTTATATAATTTATGAAAATCTTTCCATGCGATGATTTTTTTATCATCCCTGCTTTGTGCTAACAGATTATCACCGGCATAGACACTCATTTTGTGCAAATTAGCATTCATTGTTTTGGCATCAATACCATTATATTTGGCATTTTTATCTTCTTTATTACGGCTGAAGAAAGAAAACATATTTTTGAAGCCATCTGCAATTTTTTCACTTGAGAGTTTAAGCGAAACGGCTTCTGCCATAAAGGTATATGCTTTTTTGATAGAACGAACAATATTTTGGCTGAAACTTTTAATTTTTGCCGGTTGCTCTTTCAAAAAGGCAAATAAAGAAACTTCTTTTTGTCCTTTGGCCGGGTTGTTTTCATGAACTGTTTGAGCAATACAATCCGCACCAAACACGTTACGACCTTGGCTGCCGGCCAAAAACGCAATATTTTGATATTGAGCAAGCGGTCTTAACAATTGCATTGTTTCAGGATATTCTTTTTCTAATTTTTTATCTACTTTAGCAACTTCGTTATTTAATCCTTTGAAAGTGGTGTTTTTTTCTACCAATGCCGCCTTATTGCCGGCTCGATTTATTTCAGCGCTGAAAGTACTGATAATATTGCTATTAGTTAATTGAAAACTTGTTTTAGATTTTGGATTAATAACTTCTGAAAATCTTTTTTCTGCCTTGGCTGATATTTCTTCTTTATCTGCTTTTGATAACGGGGTGTGTTTTTGAGCCAGAGTGTCTTCCAAAATTTGGTTAGAAACTAAAACAAAAGCGGTTTCTTCCATAGCCATTAAGACTGTGTTGGCATAGGTCTTTTGTTGTTCTTCAGGTTTTTGTTTACTGAAATTTTTATCTAATACAATATCTTTTTTGGCTGTAAGTTTGGCAATGGATACGGCTTGTTCAAACAATTTTTGCGGCTGAACTTTTTCTGCCTCATCTTTATTTTTAACTTCTACATGGCTGAAAAAATTGAAAATCGGCAAAACCTCGGCTTGAATAGGATTGCCTTTTTTATCCATCTCAAACAAATTGAAATCTTTTTCAATTTTGTTCAAAGCCTGAATATTTTGCTCCATGATATATTTCATTTGCATGTTCATTTGTGGCAAAGATTGACCTATTTTGCTGTTTTGCAATTTTACCAATGCCTGAAATGCTTGTGGCTCGGATGAGATTGACAACACATTTATGAGCTCCCAAATATCATCAATATCAAGTTCCTCAAAACGGCCGCTTTCTATTAATTCCAAAGCCTTATTTATATCCATGTTTACATACTCCATCTTGTTTATTGTATGCGTATAATACTACAAAATATGACTTACTGCAAGATACTTTTTGTCAATTTTCTCTAATAAAAACAAATATCCTCCGTATCACTTGTATACGGAGGATATAATCTAAAAAAAACTATGCCAGTTTCAAATTTCCGGCAACTGTTTTGCCTTTTTCTTCCATAAGTTCATAAGAAACTTTTGCGTTCTCTTTCAAGGTTTTTAAGCCTGCTTTTTGAACTGCGGTAATATGAACAAATACATCATTTCCGCCCTCGTCAGGACAAATAAAACCATAGCCCTTTCTGTTGTTAAACCATTTTACTGTTCCTGTTGCCATATTCTTAATCCTTTGCATAAACAGGTTAATCCATATAACTATCCTTTTGGTTTAATAAACTGCTTGGTCAAGACAACTCAAAAAAATTGCTCAGGAAGAAACAATCTCAAGATAAAATCTTTCTTACCAAAATTAGTTACGTTTATGAGTCTAGCTCTCCTATTTTAATTTGCAAGCGAAATTTATCTTACTTTATATATTTACAATATATATTATCTCTGTTATGCTCGCGCAGGCTTGTTCCATTGGGGGAACGGGCTTTTAATTGCGATATTAAACTTTTTAAGGAATAAACTTATGACACTAAAAAATGTTAGAGCAGGAAATTATCCTGAATGGTACCAAAACGTTGTAGCCGAAGCTGATATGGCTGAAAACTCTTCCAGCCCTGGATGCATGGTTATCAAACCGTGGGGATATGGAATCTGGGAAAGAATCCGCGACGTTTTTGATGAAAAAATTAAAGAAACCGACCACGAAAATTGCTATTTCCCGATGTTTATTCCTCTTTCATTCTTTCAAAAAGAAGCCGAACATGTCGACGGTTTTGCTAAGGAAATGGCTGTGGTTACTCACTCTCGTTTGGCTATGAAAGACGGCAAACTGGTTCCGTCTTCCGAGTTGGATGAACCTCTTATCGTGCGTCCGACCAGTGAAGCCATCATTGCCGACTCTTTTTCAAAATGGGTTAAATCTTACCGCGATTTGCCGGTTTTGGTTAACCAATGGGCAAACGTGGTTCGTTGGGAAATGCGCCCTCGTCTGTTTTTGAGAACACGTGAATTTTTGTGGCAAGAAGGTCACACGGCTCATGCAACCGCTAAAGAAGCCGAAGAAGAAACTATCCGCATGTTGCATGCTTATCGCGAACTTTGTGAAGAGACTCTTGCCATGCCGGTCATTATGGGACGCAAACCAGAATTTGATAAGTTCCCTGGCGCTGTTGATACTTATTGCGTTGAGGCTATGATGCAAGACGGTAAAGCTTTGCAAGCCGGTACATCTCACTTCCTCGGTCAAAACTTTGCAAAGTCTGCTAATATTTCTTTCATCAACGCCAATAACCAACCTGAATTTGCTTACACCTCTTCTTGGGGTGTTTCAACCCGTCTTATCGGTGGTGTGATTATGACTCATGCCGATGATGAAGGTATGGTTGTTCCGCCGAGAATTGCACCTTACCAAGTTGTTATCATTCCGGTTGTTAAAAACGAAAATGATGAAGCTAAGGTTATGGCTTATATTGATAATTTGGTTAAAGAGCTCAAAACTAAAGCTCCCTTTGCTGAAAAAATCAGAATCAAAGTTGATAAACGTGATCGTAAATCTGTTGATAAATTCTGGGAGTGGACCAAAAAAGGTGCTCCGGTTATTTGCGAGATTGGTATGCGCGATGTTGAGGGCGATAACCTCATGGTTAAAGAACGTCTTAAACTCGGCACACCTGAGGGCAAGGAAATTGCTCACAGAACCGAATTTGTCAACACGATTGCTGAACGTTTGGAAAATATTCAAAAAGCCATGTTTGACAAGGCTAAAAAGCGCTTAGATAACAATATTCGTACCGATATTAAAACTCCGGAAGAGTTCAAGGCATATTTTGCTAATCCAAACTGCTGGATTGAAGGTGCTGACGGACAAAAGGTTGCTTTTGTTCGCGGTAAATGGAGCGGGGATGAAAAGAGCGAAGAAATTTTGAAAGAAATGAAAATCAACATTCGCTGCTTGCCTCTCGACCAAAGCAACACGGAAGGTGTTTGCTTGCTTACCGGAAAACCGGCAACAATTGATGTAATTTATGCTCGTTCTTACTAAGCATACATTCTTTTACAAAGCCTCAAAGATTTTCTTTGGGGCTTTTTTTATTATTTTTTTTGACTATGTTTTCTTTTTAACCTAAACTTTCCGTATAATTTGTGGAGTGGAATCTGATTATGAAGAAAATTATCTATAGTTTAGGGTTATCTGTGTTATTATCTTGTCCGGCATGGGCTCAGGAACAGCCTGTTGCAGAACAAAAAGCTCAGGCTCCGGTCATGACTGAAGAAGATGCTCAAACCATTTTCTTTTCTGAAGATTTTTTAAATGATTTAACATCAGATAATGATGAAATTCAGATATTTAATGACATTCCCTTAGATAAAGAAAATTCTGATTTGCAACCGCAGACAGCACCTCAAAATGTTGCAGAACCAAACAAAAATCAAATTCAACCACAACCTATACCGCAAGCTCAGCCTGCACCTCAAACACAACCTCAACCGACCATTATTCCGATTGAAACTGATGCCAAACAAAAGGTTGATGATACTGTTTTGCCTCCTGCTCAAAAAAATATGGTTGAGCCTAAGGTGGAACCTCAAAATATCCCTACAGAAAAAAAAGTGGAAGCACCAATAAAAACAGGGGAAGAAAAAGTTTCTCAACCGACGGTTCCCGTTGTTCAAAATAAAGTGGAGATTCCTGCAAAACCACAATCTGCAGAACAGCCTCAGGCTCCGGTTATATCTCAGCCCGCCACTCCTGCAGAAAAAATGCCTATAAATTCGTCTTCATCTCCTGAACAAATTCAAGAAGAGAAACCATCCTTACAAGAAGCTATTGAAGAAAAAATAGCTCCCCATAAACCTGTACCATCTATTGCTCCTAGTTTGCCTAAGAAAAATGCTTTCTCTCTGGATGGGGGAATGGCTTTGCCTGAAAATATTTTAAATGAGGGTGCTAGCGCAACAAATATGCTCAATAGAGGAATCCGTATTTCTCCCGAACAACGCGCAAGAATGATGATGAAAAAGAAATTTTCTGAAATGGATTTAAATCATGACGGCATAATCTCAAAGGATGAATTTATTCAGTATAAAACAGCTGAAGCTCAAAAAATTTCCATTCAGGTTTTTCAACAGATTGATGGGAATGGGGATAATATCCTTTCTGAAAAAGAATATGATATCTTGATGGATAAAATGATTGAAAACTATATTAATCCCCCTAAACACAAATAAAAAGAAAGCCATTCTTTATCAGAATGGCTTTCTTTTTTTAGGCAATGAAATAACTGTCATCTTCCGGTTTGTAAGCTCGTTCAAATTCTACCCTCATGGTAAAATGAACTGATGTTCCTTCTTTTTTGATGAAAAGCAATCGAACGAAGACAATATCTTCATCAGACAGAACACTGTAATCAGGATTTTCGACCAAAGTGATTTGAATTGGTTGAGCCAAATTATCAAGCAAAACCGGATATCTGTTTTTGACCTTTGCTTTGTATAAGAAACCTAACCAATAGCGTTCAAAACTAATCTCTGATCCATTCTTTTTGCCTTCATTAAAGACACTATCATCACGTTGACCAAAGACAAAACCGCTATCAATCACAGAATGTCTGTTTTTCTGCTTGGCATCTGCACATTCAGGTAAAAACTGCTTATTTTGCTTTTTACTAAACCAACGGCAATATTTTTCATCGACGATGTTTAACAGTTCCACTTCTTTCATATCGCCAAAATCGTAGATTTTGAGCAGACGTACAACAACTTTGTCTCCTTCTATCGGCTGCAATTGATTATCTGCTTTTTGTTTGATAGTTGCTTTGCTATCATCTTTGAACTTTATCAATTGTCCTCTAACAATGCTCGCAATGTAGCATTCGCCAACTTTGTATGCACCTTTAGAAAGAAAACCGCCATGATCTTTAATATATTGCCGAACTTCATCATCATTCCATTTGGAAGGGAAATCAAATTCTGTATCGTCAACTTCATCCGAAGCTTCTTCTTCAATATTTTCAGGAAGTTCATCCAACTGCATTGTATCGACTTCATAGAAATCTTGTCTGGGGGTCAGACCTTTACAGACAACAGGAGTATTTTCCTCCAAAACTGTAAATTCATCAGGCAAACCCAAAACCGGATTGTAAAATCCGATATTCAAGGCTTTGTTCCAATCAAATTCGACAACAACGCCTTGCGTTCCAGAAAAACGAACTCTCGCTTTGTGGTATGAGTTTGCAAATATATATTCAGCTGAAAGTATCAAATATGGAATACCTGACTTAATATCACTGATTTCAAATTCGAAACCCCTGCCCACAGATAGATTTATTCCACTTCTTTTATAAAAATCCAAGTTGTTGGCATTGATGAAGCCTAAAGCTCCACCTTGCAACTTAACCTGAATTTCTCCATTGACTTCTGAAACAATAACACCCTGGCGCTTATCACCAACATTGAATAACGAAAACTTCTTTTGAAGTTCTATAATTGAAATTGCCATAAAAAAAATATTTAAATTAAACAAAAAATTCTCTTAATAATTTTATTTTCGTATGGCTTATATCATATATTTTTTTACAAAGCAAGTATTTTAGGATTTTCTTATATAAAATTTATTTATGAAAGATTTGGCTCCCGTAAGGAATATCATTTCCAATGCCTTGAGCTAAATTTTCTTTTCTAATAAATCCCATTTCGCCCTCATCAAGCATAACACGATACCAATTTTCATCTGGAGTTATGCCGGTAATGCGAACGGTTGTACCTGTTTTTAATTTTTTCAAGACATCAAAATCATCCGCCGGGCCATACATAACTTTTTGCTCTGATGTTACATGATAGAGTTTTGACATATCCGTTAAATCTACCGGAATTTTAATAATTTTTCCAACGACCATATCATCACTGATACTGCCGCCACTGTTAAAACGAACCTCTTGATTATAAACTATGCTTTTTTGCTTGTTGAAATAATTCCACAAATCACTTTCGCTAACCACTTTCACGCTTAAGGGTAATAAAGCGGCAAACAGAAGTATTAGCGGCATTACCAATTGTACCGCTTGCAACAAAAACATATTCCAATTTTGTAATTTAAATTTAGGTTTTAAGCCTAATTTAGAAATTAATTTCTTGAGCAACAGCTTTTGTTTGTCATCAGCATATTGTCCGGCAATTATGGCTGCGACATATGCATTACCGATTTGTTTGTTTTGCCAATAAGCTACGGCATTGTGCAGCCACAAACGATAATTTTCAGCACGATTGTGACCAATATTATGAAAATTTTCAACCAAAGCTTTAAGATTGTACGGAAAAGCTTTAATTCCCCACCAACCTAACAGCCAATTGTTAATTGAGGCTTTGAAAACCTCTTTTATAGCTTCGGCATAGTTACAAATTTTGTCTTCTTTTTTAATTTCGGTTTTGATAATTTTACCAATAACTTTCGTTAAGCTGACGGCTTTTAAGTTAAAATCATCTTTACCGTCTAAATTACGATAGGGTTTTAAGGCAAACATAGGCGGAAAATTGGCTCTGGTATAAGCGCTACACAATAAATCGTATGTCAGACGTTTATCTTCATTACTGATTATATCATATGCAACAGATAATTTTTGAAAATTTTCTTTTGCTTCATCACTGCTATTGTGATCAGGATGCCAAACTTTGGCTCTTTCTCTATATTTTTGTTTGGCTTGATTTTCATCTGCGTCAGGTAAAATGCTTAAAATGCGGTAATAACCTAGCGCATCTCTACTATATGTTTCTGTTGCATTCATCAGACATAAAGCCCCTGTTTAAGTGTTTCCGACTTTGATTCATCTTCGCATATTTTTATAAAATTTTCTTTAACATTTATTTTTATTGTTCCAGCATAATGCAAATTATTTAATGTCATTTTAAATATGCGAAAAATGTTGCTTTTCAAGTCATCGTCAATATTTTTTGATGTGCGAATAATTAAATCAAACTGGCGTTCTTTTACAAAAGAAAAACCATCAAACTGAAATGAGCCCAGATTTGTGAATATGGTATCAACAACAAAACGGGCAGCTTTTTTGTGACGAAGCTCTTCTTTTTTATTTTCTCCATCTTGAAGATTTTTGATTGCTAAACGAATTTTACTCAATTGTTCGCCATTAATTATGGGAAGATTGATAATTTTCCAACTTCCAGTATCGCGTACAGAAGAACTCATAAAATCAGTCAAACGCACAGATACTTCTTGCCCATCTTTACCTAAGTTTTGCAACTCTTCAACAATCTCTTTGCCCAACCATAATTCCGGATTATGCCTACCGGCTCCTTTTACAAAATGAAAAATATTTTCTAACAATGGTCCCTCTGCTTGGGGAAATTTTTGCATAATTTTTTGAGCCAAATCTTCATGTCCGTTTTTATGCAAAGTTTTAAAAATATCCAACAATTTATCCATTTCGGATTGAGGTTGAATTTGAGAAGATAGAAAATCTTTAAAAATATCTAATATTGACGGCAAGTTTTGCGTTAGTTGATGGCTGGCATTTAATTCTTTTAAATGCTCTGGAGAAACTTTTTCCGGAAACTTGATATCCGTAACTTCAAGCGTTACATTGCTCAAATTTTCAACCTTCAAGATTTTATCCGGTAGAAAATTTCCTAAAGTTGTGCGCAAAGCCAATAATTTATTATCAGCATTTGAAAAAGCCGTACCCGTCATTAAGGTATTTTTTAACGGTAATAATTCATTTTTTATCTGATAGATAAAATGTTCAACATCTGAAACCTGAGGCTTTTGCTTATTTATATTATCTGAAAAATTTTTCAAAATAAGCTCTATTCGATCTAATGTATTGTGGATGGGTTTTTCTGCAATTTGATTATCTAAACGGCTTAAATCTTCCAGATGTAAATTGACTTTGATTTCTGCTTGTTGAAAATTTTCATCCAATAGTTTACCGACATCTGAAGGTAAATGCAATTTTACAGTCAAATCTTTCAGCATCTGTCCTATTTTGAGGGGATGAAACTCTGAAATATTTTTATTTTTAGCCACATCAAAAACAACAGATGCCTCAGTTTTTATTTCTGTTTGCGGTTTGATTTCCGGTGTTAATGAGGTTTTGATATTTTCGACCTTTGAAGTTGTTTGTTGTGATGTGTTTTCTATAAAATTTGAACTTTGCAAGCTTTTATCAGAAACAACTGTTTCCGGAATTTTGTTTGATAGTGAAAAACTTTCACCTAAACTTTCTGCTACAGCAACGCGTTGAAGGTAGCGCGATATTTTTTCATTGTTAATAGCCTGAATTTTTACATCTGCCTGACCGGCATCATTTATTGATGAGACTTTAATTTGAATGTTTGCTTCTTGCTTTTCTGGAAGCTTTATCGGTTTGTCTAGCTTAATATTAAGAGGAACTTTTTTACCTTCTATATCTATTTGCGCCGGAACTTTGTTTTCCGCTGCAAGAGACAAAGAATCTTCCGTCATTAAAATTTGCAAAAGGTAACTTTGTCCGGGCTTTAATGCAATTTGCACTTCTTCCGGCAAATCCGTTACCGTTCCGGTTATTTCATTTTCCGTACCGGAAACATTCGGCAAAGTTGAAGTCAGAGGCGGAATCAGATTATCCATTTGCTAACAACCTTTTGGCTATGGCTATTACATCTTCTGCTGCTTCCGATGTTGGATAACGCATGATAATCGGGGTTTGATTGCGTATTGCATCTCGAACTCTGGTATCTCGACGAATAATTCCCAAAAGCGGCGGATTGATCTTTAAGAAATTGTTACAAGCTTTGAGCAAAGTATCATAGGTTCTTTGTCCTTCGCGAATGGAATTGGCCTGATTTACAACCAAGCTGATTTCACTTCTGGGATATTGCATTGTCATGATTTTTATAAATGCATAGGCATCTGTTAAAGATGTTGGTTCATCCGTACAAACAACTATGATTTTTTCTGCCATGCCGGACAAAATACGTACCGGCTTTTCTACACCTGCTCCCATATCCAAAATCACTTTGTTATAAGATGATGCCAACAGAGATAAATCCTCTCCTAAAATTTGCAATCTGCCAATCGGCATAGATGCCAAACCTGCAGAACCTGATCTACCGGCAATGATATCAAAATGACCTTTTGTGCACTGTTGCACTACTTGATTGAGCGTTACTTTTCCGGCAATAACACTCCCTAAATCATATTTTGACATGAGACCAAGCTGAATGTCTATGTTGGCTAAACCTAAGTCACCATCAAACAAAAGTGTTTTTTGTTTCAGCAAACTTAAAGCATGTGCTAATGTGATGGAAAACCATGTTTTACCAACACCGCCTTTACCGGAAGCAACAGCTATCATGTTACGTCCTTTTTTCACACTACGGCTCAAAGGTGCTCTCGGCATTATTTTTAATTCTTCCGTGGTTTGATTTTCCATTACTTTAGTCCTGTTTTATACTTCACTTAAAATTAATTTTGTTAAAGATGCGCTGTTTATTTCTGCCAAGCCATTTGCAATTGAAGCACTGACACTTGCAGCATAAAAACTCATATCACAGCAGGCAGCCACAGACAAAACGGTTCCAATGCGGCGCGTTAAATCGAGCCTTGTGGGTAATAAATATCTGGCACCGATATCCATAAACACCTCACCAATTTCAACTGCTTCCATAGGATTTCGACCTGCATCCAAAGTTAGAATTTTTTGTCCTTTCAAATTCTGGCAAAAATCTGTTACCCGTTTTATCTCTTTTTCTATAAACGGATTGATTCCGGGTGTATCAATCAAAATCAAGTTATATTTATTTCGGCAAGCATTTACTTTATCTGATAGCTCTTGCGCATCCTTACAAAAATAAAAATCCACTTCCAATATTTTGGCATAAGCTTCCAACTGCTTGTTTGCTCCGGCACGAACATTATCCGTACTGATAATACAACAAGAAACGCCATTGATTTTGGCTTGTGTTGCAACCTTGGCAATGGCTGTTGACTTTCCACTCCCCGGGGTACCCATAAAAATTTTGACTGGTTGGCGGATATCCAACATATTCCCATAGGCATATAATTTTGTGAGTGTTTTTTCTAGAACCTCGGTTTCTGATATATTGGGAAACAATTGTTGCTCTTGTCTGATGGTGGCTAAAATTTTTCCTGATACAACATCTAATACACCATGATACTCCAAACAATCACGAATATGTTGCTCGGACATCATGCCCGAAGATGAAACAACGTCAAGCTGTTCATTGTCATCAAAAAATAATTCTTCTGCTTCATCCAGCGCTACGGAAACTTGAACACTGCCATCTTTGGCTTTTTCTGAAGAAACAATTATCGCATCATCCCCTAATTCTGACTTGATTTGTGCCAGCGCCTCCGTCATATTTGCTGCGGTAATTTGTTTGATTCTCATTTTCTAAACCTCAAATTTGTCCCACAGTTTTTATTTTGGCTTTAGGGTGAATTTCATTTTGAGACATGACCACTGTCATCGGGCGAAAACGCTCTATGATGGAACGGACAAAAGGACGAATATTCGGACTGGTTAAGAGTACCGGATTTTCACCTTTGGCGGCCAAATTTTCAATCACATCCCTAACCTTGGTGATGAAACCTTGTAATGTGCTTGGAGCCATAGCCAACTGACGATCATCGCCTTCTCCGACAATGGCTTCCGCAAAGGCTTGTTCCCAATTTGGAGATAATGTTACCAATGAAATGACGCCAAACTCATTGGCATATGCATTGGATAATTGTCGAGACAAGCGCGTGCGGACGTGTTCGGTTATCATCATCAAACTTCGTGTGGTGGTTACAGCTTCGGAAATACCTTCCAAAATGGTGGGCAAATCGCGAATAGAAACACGTTCTTGCAGCAGATTTTGCAAAATTCTTTGAACAGCACCCAAACTGACTTTGTTCGGAATAAGCTCTTTAACCAATCTTTGTTGCTCTTTATCCAACTCATCAAGCAATTTTTGTGTTTCGGCATATGACAATAATTCCGGCATATTATCTTTTACCAGCTCGGTAATATGAGTGGTAACAACCGTTGACGGATCAACCACGGTATAGCCTCTGAACATGGCTTCTTCACGATAAGATTGATCTACCCACATAGCCTTCAAACCAAATGTTGGCTCGGTTGTATCTTCACCAGGGAGATTAATCTTTTCTCCGCGCGGATCCATAACCAACAATTGGGTCGGACGCAGTTCGCCACGACCTGCTTTTACTTCTTTGATATAGATATTATATTCGTTTGGAGCTAATTGCATATTATCTTGAATGCGAATCGACGGCATCACAAAACCTAACTCTGCTGCTAAGGCTCGACGTAGAGCTTTGATTTGATCGGTTAATTTTTTATTGGTTTCTTCATTGATTAACGGAAGTAAGCCATAGCCGATTTCCAGTCGGATTAAATCTATTCTCAACACATTGGAAATTGGTTCTTCAACTGCTTTGGCGCCTACTTGCTTTTGCTCTTGCTCCATAACTTCCTGAGCTTGTGCCGCAACTTCTTTCTGCCTTTTATCCAAATAGTAAGCCGTACTTCCGGTTAAACTTGCCAGCAAGACAAATGGTATTGCCGGTGTGCCGGGAAGCATGCCCAAAGCCAAAGCCAAGAAAGCAGACATTCCTAATGCTTTTGGATAATTTGCAACTTGATCAAACAAAACCTTATCTGTGGCATCTGTCATACCTGCTTTAGAAACCAAAATACCTGCAGCGACAGAAACAATCAATGCCGGAACCTGAGAGACCAAGCCATCACCTACCGTCAACTGTGTATAGGTTGAACCGGCTTCTGCAAAAGTTAAATCATTTTGAACCATTCCGATGATAATACCGGCAACAATATTAATGAACGTGATTAATAAGCCGGCGATGGCATCTCCTCTTACGAACTTGCTGGCACCGTCCATGGCTCCGTAAAAAGAACTTTCTTTTGATAAATCTTCACGACGTTTTCTGGCCTCATCTTCATTGATCAAACCAGAAGATAAGTCAGCATCAATAGCCATTTGTTTACCAGGCATGGCATCTAATGCAAAACGAGCAGCAACCTCAGCAATACGACCTGAACCTTTGGTAATTACAACAAAATTTACCAAAACCAAAATTGCAAATACAATTACACCGATGACAAAGTTGTTACCCATAATAAAACCACCAAAGGCCTTAATAACTTCACCGGCGGCATCGGGACCGATATAACCTCTGGATAGAATCAAACGTGTTGATGCTAAGTTTAGAGCTAAACGATACATGGTGGTAATCAATAAAACCAATGGGAATGCACTAAACTCCGTTGGTTTTTCAATAAAAATTGCCGTCATTAAAACCAAGCAAGACATTGTTATGGATAAAGCTAAAGCTATATCCAACAGCCATGCCGGCATCGGCATAATCAAAATCACCAACATCAAAATAATGGATAAGGCAAAAAACAAATCGCCGCGCTTGGTTGCGCCGACCAACATATCCTTAAATGATTTATTGCCAAATATGTTATTTTGCATTGCTTCTTACCATTAATCCTAGTTTTCTGCTGCTATGTCAAAGCCTTCAGATTCATATTGTTTGAGTTTATTTCGCAACGTGCGAATCGAAATTCCTAAAATTTGAGCAGCAACCGTACGATTGCCTAATGTGTGTTTAAGCGTATCTATAATCAAATTTCTTTCCATTGCGGCCACAGTTGTTCCAAACACAGGCTTTATTTGAGGAATTTGTTCCGGAGATGTGCTTTCTGTTTTATTGATAATAGAATCGACATCATCTAAAATGATGGCATCTTCTTCGATTTGATCTCCGGTACTTAATAAAACGGCACGATGTATTGTGTTTTCCAGCTCACGCACATTACCGGGCCATAGATAATTTAACAATTTTTCCTCTGCTTTTGCAGACATGGGTTTCATTGGAAATTCATTTAATTCTGAATATTTTTTTACAAAATGTTTGGCTAAAACCACAATATCTCCGGGACGATCTTTCAATGAAGGAATCTGAATATTTACAACATTCAAACGATAGTATAAGTCTTGGCGGAAAGTGCCATTTTTAACAGCTTCGTTCAAATCGCGGTTAGAGGTTGCGATAATGCGTGTATTGACCTTTATCGGAGCTTTTCCGCCAATACGGTCAATTTCTTTTTCTTGAATGGCGCGCAGTAATTTTGCCTGAATTCCGATATCCATTTCAGAAATTTCATCAAGAAGCAAGGTTCCGTCTGACGCTTCTTCAAACTTACCGATACGACGTGAAACGGCTCCCGTAAAAGCACCTTTTTCATAACCGAAAAGTTCTGATTCCAACAAAGTTTCGGGAATGGCGGCGCAGTTTACGGCCACAAACTTTTTATTGGCACGTTTGGAATTATCGTGAATAAAACGAGAAAAAATTTCCTTACCGGTTCCGGATGCACCGGTTAATAAAACACTGGCTTCAGAGGGGGCAATTTGCTTTGCCATTTTTAAAACTGCTTCTGTTTTTTTGTCGCCATAAATCAGAGCATGATTTTCGCGTGTTGCCGCTGCTAAAACAGCACCGATAAGCTCGGGATCCGGTGGGAGGGGAATATATTCTTTAGCACCGGCTTTGATTGCCTTAACTGCTAAATTAGGATCATTGGCAACACCGCAAGCAACTACCAAAACATTGATACGCTCGCTTTCTAATGATTTGATAAAACGATAGACATCTAATTTTACATCTATCATAACCAACTCTATCGATTTACCGGAACGCAAAATTTCCAATGCAGAATCTTCATTATCTGCTAAAGAAACATGACCGCCTTGAGCTATGGCAATTTTACTGGCAGCTCCAATTTGACCATCTAATGTTCCAACGATAAGCAGTTCCACTTTTATACCCTCTTTTATTTATTGCCTTTTTATTTTGTTGCTTTAACAACTTCTGTCATGGTTATGCCTAATTTATCATCAACCACAACAACTTCTCCTCTGGCAACCAAATTATTGTTAACATAAATATCGATGGCTTCACCGACTTTACGATCCAATTCTATGATGGCGCCCTTGTTCAAGCTCATTAATTGGCTTACTTTCATTTTGGTTTTTCCCAAAACGGCAGAAACTTTTACCGGAATTTCATAAACTGCTTCCAAATCATTAACAGAACTTGGAATATTAAAGTTATCCATGTCTTCCTGAGTACGCAAAATAGGTTCTTCACCTTCTGCTCCGGAATCCGGCATTTCATCTAATTCTAAATTTTTATCAACCATAGTCCCCTCTTTTTTCTAATCATTGCTTTTGTTAGCATCAAATATTTTATCTATCTTGTCCAGCATTTTTATGCTATTTCTTTCAACTCCGCCATTTTCCCATTCCACGCGGCAATCAGCCACTTGCATCTGCTCATCTTTATGTAAAGAAATTTTACCTTCATAATCATGAATATTGGCTAAATGCGCTATTTCTTCCTGAACATATGGCAATGTTTGCGGATGAAAGTAAAAAGACAACTTACTCTCGTTTTTAAATTGAGAAAAATTCTTTTCTAAAAAGTTTTTAACTAAATTCTGAGCCTGCTCTTTTTCAATCACCGGAACAAGATGATGGATAATTGCCGTACTTAAATTTATTAATTGATTATCTGCTGCTTTTGTTTGTGAGCTCATATCTGCTGAAAGCAACATCAAATGATTGTTAATTTCTACCAACAAACGATTATGCTCTTCTTGTTGCTCGGTTTGAGCCTGTTTATAGCCGGCATCATATCCTTCCGCACGAGCTTTGTTTTCTTTTTCCTGAACCTCTTCTTCTGTATAGGTTATGATATCTTCAATAACTTCAGGCTCGGGTTCGGGAATAACTTCCGGTTCTAGGAGAGGTTCTACTTCTTTTATCTCGGTATCTTCCGGTGTCTCTGTCTGAGCTTGCTCAGAAATGACCTCTTCTTCCTGAGGCTCTACATTGATATGTGTATTTTCCCAGTCTTCGGCATAAGGCTGACTATCTTCATCTATAATGAAGTTATCAAACTGAAACTTTTGATATTTTTCCATCAACCTACCCTAAACATTAATTAGTATATCAATTCATCATTATCTTTACCTTCACTAATGACAATCTCTCCGGTATTGGAAAGTTCTTTAGTGGTGGTAACAATATATTGTTGAGCTTCTTCAACATCACGCAAACGTACTGGTCCCATGGCTTCCATATCTTCTTTAATAATCTTGCCGGCACGAGTTGACATATTATTGAAGAACAAGTCTTTGATGGTGTCTGAGGCACCTTTCAAAGCAATTGCCAATTTGTCTTTATCAACATTACGCAGCAAGATCTGAATTCCTTGAGAATCGACACGGATAAGATCTTCAAATGTAAACATAAGAGATTTAACACGTTCAGCACTTTCGCGGTTACGCTCTTCCAATGCTTCCATAAAGCGTGTTTCGGTACTGCGATCCAAAGAATTGAAGATATCAGCAATAAGTTCGTGAGAATCGCGACGAGAAGACTTGGACAGGTTGCTCATAAACTCTTTGCGTAAAGTTTTTTCCAAACCATCCAAAACTTCTTTCTGAACAGAATCCATGCGCAACATACGCATTACAATTTCCATGGCAAAGTTTTCAGGCAATAAAGCAATAACCTTTGCTGCATGTTCTGCCTTAATTTTGGATAAAATAACAGCAATGGTTTGCGGATATTCGTTTTTAAGATAGTTAGCCAAAACATGTTCGTTAACATTGCCAAGCTTGTCCCACATGGTTCTTCCGGCAGGGCCTCGAATTTCTTCCATAATGACAGAAATTCTATCTTTATCCAAAGCTTTTGACAACAAGCGTTCTGTACTTTCGTAGGTTCCCATCAGCATACCACTGTTGGAAGCTCTATCCAAAAACTCTTCAAAAAGTTGTTCAACTACATCTGAATTGACTTTACCCAGACTGGCCATAACAACTGAAAGCTCTTTAATTTCTTCATCATCCATCAATGCAAATAAAGAAGAAGACAAATCTTCATTTAGCGACAACATCAAAATTGCTGCCTTTTGTTGGCCGCTAAGCAAATTATAATCATCTATCACGTTTGGTTTCATTTGATTTTCCTTCTTTATTTAATTGGCATCATTGGAATACAACCAACTGCGAATGATGCTGACAGCTGCTTCCGGATTTTTCTCAATGGTATCACTAATCTTTTTAAGAGATGAAACTTTGACTCGACCATCAACCTTATTAAGATTAACCAAATTATCCATATCGCCATCATTTTCATTTAAGAAATTAGATAACAACAAGTTATCATCGTCTGGATTTTCTCCCAGCAATTTAGCATTCGGACCAGCTTGTGAGGCATTGTCAAAGGCATTGTTAATCAACGGACGGATTACCAATAAGATGACCAAAATTGCAACGATGGCAACACCTAAACCTTCTGCTATGCGCATCAGCTCTGATTTGGTAAAGCCCATAATCAAAATTTCTTGAACTTTTTCTACTTCAGGAGAAATGTTTGCAAAGCGGATGTTTTCAACTTCAACCATATCTCCTCGGTTTGCATCAAAACCTACAGCCGATTTAACCAGAGCCTTTAATTGTTCCATTTCTTCCGGTGTACGTGCTCTGTATACCATTTTACCATCAGCATCTTTTTCATAGACGCCGTCAACCATAACAGCAACTGTTAAGCGCTTAATTTCGCCGGTATTTTTTACTTTATTTCTTATGGTCTTGGATATTTCATAATTTACGGTTTCTTCCGTTTTGGCATTCTGAGAAACCAGACCATTGTTTTGAGTAACCGTATCTCCGTTCGGAATATTTTGTGATACCGTTACCGGACTTTGAGTTTCATTTGACATTCCGCTCTCAGTGATGGTTTGCATTGAACGTGCAACTTGAGAATCGGGATCATAAATTTCTTCATTGGTCACAACTTGATCAAAATCCATTTCGATATTAACGCGAGCTTTTGCTTTACCTTGACCAACAGCTTTTTCCATCATTTCTTCTACGCTTTTGGTCATTTTACGTTCTTGTTCCAAACGCAAGACCTCATTGGCGGCATTATCCAGACTTTGTTTATCTTCCGAATCGTTGGTGAGTAATTTTCCAGAGCTATCGACAATGGATACATTTTTTACATCAAGCTTTGGTACAGCCGCAGCGACTAACTTTTGAATTGATTGGATTTCTTTTAAATCAAGAGAACCTTTTACGGTCTTAATTACGACCGAAGCAGATGGCTGTTGTTCTTCTCTTGAAAACATTTCTCTTTTGGGTAAAACCAAGTGAACTCTTGCACTTTTTATATTATCTACAGAACGAATCGTCCGAGCCAACTCGCCTTCTAATGCACGAACCAAATTGATATTTTGAACAAAGTTGGTTGTACCCAAAGCATCTGTATTATCAAAAATTTCATAACCAACGTTAGAGCCTTTGGAAGCCAAGGCTAATTCGGCGGTTTCTACGCGCATCTTGTTTACCTGATCTTGAGGTACAAGAATCTCCGTTCCGTTTTTGGTTAATTTATATTTGATATTATCGGCTTCTAATCTGGAAACAATTTGCTTTGCATCTTCGAGTTCCAAATCCGTATACAGAACCGAATATTCAACAGAATTAATCTGCATTGCTATATAAGCAAAGAAGCTGATGAGAAAAATGACAATTGCAGCCAGAGATATTAATCTGCCGGGTGACAAATTTTTTATACTTTGCAAAAAGTTATTCACTTATATTCCCCAATTGCGGAGCTTTTCAGCCCCTAAAAATAAAAATACTTCCCTTTCGTTATACATAACGTAAAATTTTATATAGTTAAACGATATTTTTAAATATTCACAAGTTATATCTACTGACCAAAAAAAGCCCCCGTCTTTGAAACGGGGGCCAACTTTAGGAAAAAAATGTTTTTTGATTGTTAAATCAAAGCTGTTAATTCTTCAAGCATTTCATCTGCTGTGGTGATGATTTTGGTTGAAGCAGAATAAGCTCTTTGTGTAACAATCATGTTAGAAAATTCGGTAGCTAAATCTACGGTTGAATTTTCTAAAGAGTTGCCGCTGATTTCTCCGGCACCGCTTGTTCCGGCTTGTCTTAACATCGGAAGACCTGAGTAGTCGGTTTCAATCCAAACGTTACCAGTTAAGGCTTCCAAGCCATTTGGGTTGGAGAATGTAGCTAACGGCAAAATTGCAATCGGACGAGTTTCACCATTGTCAAACAAAGCGGTTACAACACCACTTTCACTTACGGTTACACCAGAGTAGCTACCATATTTTGCACCATCTTGTTTGATGTAGTTAGTGGTGAAGTTACCAGACAAGCTGGTCAAACCATCGTTGGTACCGGTGTTACCCATACCGATAGAAATGGATGTGCCTTGATTATAATCATTGTTCATATTTTCGGCACCATTTGCCCATTCAATTGCCATATCATCTACGAAGAAATATTTTGGTGTACCATCAGAATTAAATCTTACGGCAGGAACCTTTGAGCCAACTTCTACATCTGTTCCGTTGGTTTTGAAGCTATTGGAAATTGTATATTCTCCGGTAGCAACAGCATCTCCATCGACCCATGTTCCGCCATTGTTACGCAATTTTCCGCTAACACCAGCCATACCGTTCATATTGATGGTAATGTTATCTCCGGTTGAAGTTGGCAAAATCTCCATACTGCTACCGCTAGCGTTGAATCTTTCAGGTTCGCTTACTTGAGATTTGATACCATCTACAATTAAACCAACCAAAACATCAACATCAACTTTTCCATCTTTAACGGCACCAGAGATATCAATATCTGTTGGGTCAACAGCACCACCATTTTTCAATGTAAATGTTTTTCCATCGATTGTGAAGGTCTTGTCTGTATAGTCTGACAATGTGGTTGATGTGAAATCAATACGAGCACAGTTTTTGATATCTTCATCAATTTCAGGAATTCTAAATTGACCGGTCGGGATTCCTGTTTCCGGAACCGGATTGGCTGCAGATTGAACACAAGCCAAGGTTTTGCTTGCATCAATGCTAATTCCTGCGCCAGCTGTGGATTGTACGATCTGAATGCTGTTTGCATCGCAAGAAAAACGATCTGCACTTGATAAGTTGGCTTGAATTGCAGCGTTAAACTTCTCAACAAAATCGGTTGTTGAAACGATACCTGTTTGAATATCTACTGCCACATGAACGTTTTTAGCATCGCCAACCGGAGCAGCTTCACCAGCGTTCAAAAAATCAAAAATATAATTGATACCGGTTGCTTCGTCCGTAATTGTAATGCTGGAACCGTTACTTGGAATTGTTGTGAATTCCAATTGACCAGCAGCATAATAAACATCGGAAGAACCACCGTCTGAATTTTCAAAACTACCAGAAAGTGTAATGTTTGAAGCTCCGTCAGGAACATTTACAGACATTCCCCAACCATTTGAAGACTCTTTAGTAAAGGTGAGGCTGAGATTGCTTGAATTACCCAAACTATCATAAATTAATGCAGAGATAGAGTGTCTTCCACCGGCAGTTGGAACAGACGGGTCATAAATTGGGTCACCAGACGGCAAGTTTGCACCAAAATTCAATTGTTGGGTTGGGTTAGCGGTACCACCAATTGAAGATAAGTTAATTGGGCGCAAGTTGCTACCATCTACCACGTTATCGTTAACATAGACTGTTGAACCATCTGCAGCATAGTAAGCTTTCATATATTTTACGCCGTTAATTTCAACGACACTTGCATTCGGATTATTATCCCAAGGCAATAATGTCCAACCTTGAGCATAATAACCACCGGTATTTTTCAAATAGCCATTGCTATCTAAGCCAAAATCACCAGCTCTGGTATATGCCCAAGCATCACCTTCTTGTGGGTTTGCGGCTTGGTTTACAACAAAGAAACCTTCTCCGGAAATACCCAACGCTGTTGATGATGATGTTGAAGACAACAAACCTTGAACGTTAATACCTTGTTTTGATACAGGTTGTACACCACCTGGTGAATAAAAGTTTGTAGAAGCTTGTTTGGTAACCAAAGTTTGAAAAGCAACAGTGGTACCTTTATAACCGATAGTGTTTACGTTTGAGATATTATCGGAAATTGCACCCATAGCATTAGACTGGGCGGTCATTCCCGAAATACCTGATTGCATTGCACCAAAAAGACTCATTTTTTTCTCCTAAAGTTTTAATTATAATCTGTAATAACTTGTTTCTTCTGTGGGAGGAGTTTCTCCATCTCCGGGAGTTTCACCCTCTCCGCCTTCGTTTCCATTACCATCCCCGCCTTCTCCGGTTCCGGGATCTTTATCAAAATAATCGTCATAACGAATTGTAACGATATCTCCGAGTTGAGCGGTAACAGCATCACCCAAACCAACGTAAATATTGTTTTGATCACTGGCGACACCTGTTACTTTACCAAAGATGGTTGTTGTTACGGTAGCTGCGCTATCTCCTTCCGCAACCTTGGTTGTTACTTCTATTTGATAAGCACCATCTTCCAATTGATTTCCATCAGAATCTTTTCCATCCCATGTGAATTCATGAGTACCTGATGTTTTGTCACCGCTTTCGGTATAAACGATATTTCCAGACATATCTTTGACGACAATGGTTGCGGACAAAACATCTTTATCAAGAGTATATGCAGCTTTGGCCTTGCCATCTGCAAGAGGCATAACATCACCCAAAACTTGCACTGTTTTACCAATATAAGAAACAGCTTGAGCTCCCAAATTTGCAATACTTAAAGACATCATAGTGTCTAATTTTTCATTGGTTTGAATTGCTTGTTCAACTGATGAATATTGTACCAACTGGTTGGTAAATTCGGCTGTATCCATAGGATCCATCGGATCTTGATATTTTAATTGAGTGGTTAACAGTTGCAAAAAAGTGTTCATATCAGCAGAAAGTTGTTGAGAACTACTATTAGTACTGTTTGTTCCGTTGGTATAATATCCGGTAATTCCACTAAGATCTGTTGCCATGGCTTTTCTCCTTCTAAAGTCTAAACTCTAATGTTCACACCTTTTTCCGTAATCCAATTTTGATTAGCGGCTTCTGCTTTTTGAACATCAGAATTGGCTTCTTCTTCAAAAACCTTACCGATGAAGTTGCGCAGTTGTTCATGTTGTTCTTGAGCTTGATTACCCTCATGTCTGAAGCTAAAGCTCAAACTATTTGCATCTGTTTGAAAACCGGCATCATTGAAAGCTTTTTCCAAAACTTGGGCATCTCTTTGCAATGCTTCCATAGTTTCTTGTCGGCTTGAAATGATGTGAGCATGCAGTTTTCCATCTTTAATTTGCATTTTAATCTCAATGTGACCGAGATCTTCCGGCTTTAAGTTAACTTCAATAGTATCAACACCTTTTACAGCAGACTTGGTAATATTGACTTTAACTTGTTCTACAGCCTCTTTGCTCATTCCTTTGTAAACATCATTAAGCGTGGTTTGGTGGCTTTTAGAAGCTGCGTCTGCTTTAGCAGATGCCACCAGCTCAGCTCCGCTTAATGCAGCTTGCGATGTTGCACTTGTTGATGAAACTTGTTTAGCTTCTGTTACAGATGCATTGTGAACAGAAGCTGTATCTTCTGCAGTTGCCATTGTTTGTGTTGCAGCCACAGTGTTAAGATTGATATTTTGATTAGATGGGGTTGCTTTATTTGAAACAGGCTGTGAAATATCTTGAGTAGCCTCGGCATCAACATTTTGAACCGTTTCTTGTAAAGACAAACCATCTTTCAACAAATCTTTATTATTAACAAAGGAAATTTTTTCCTCTTTTACGGTTACATCAACTTTCAAATTTTTATTTACAGCCACTTGCTCAAGAGGATTTTCGTCTTCATCAACGATTATTTCCTCATTAAAAGCTGGTGTTTTTTCTTCAATTTCAACATTTATTTTCTGTTGTGGCTTCACACTAGAAAGAGCAACATCTTGTTTTACAGTATTTTCAACCGGTGTTTCCTCTTTTATCTCTTCAGCATTTACATTTGGAGCAAACACTTTATTCTGATTATCTTGATTTTGCGGTACAACAAAAGTGTCATCTTGAGGCAAGATTTCCGGTTTTGTTTCTGTTTCAGGAAGATTTACCATAGACACAGCATCATTAGCTGTTAAATAATCAGAAGCGGCAGGCTGCATTTCTGCTACTTGTTGAGCAAGCAAATCAGAACCCTTAATTTGAACCTTTTCCTTTGTCTGCAAATTAACAATTGTCAAATTAGCCATTTCAGACATATCTTCAGGTTTTATTTCTTGCAAATTCAAAATATTGCCATTTTCATCCAGAAGTTGACTTTTTCCAGAAAGAACATCTGCCAGCAAATTTTGCATTGATAAGGAAAAATTTTCCTCTGGAGTAACGTTTTGCACAATATTCGTCGGTTCAGCAGAAATTTCCATATCTTCATAAGAGATATTTTCAACAGCAACGTTTTCTTCCACCATTTCCGGTGCTTTTACTTCTGCAGTCATAGGAGCTGCCACAGGAGTAACAGTATCATCTTCTTGCACATCTTTAGTATCAGCAACATTTTTTTCATCTACTGTCTTTGATTCAGTTTTCTTAACTTTTTCTTTGCCTGATGTTTTTTCTGTTTTGTTGACATCATTTTTTTTACTACTCTTATCAACTACAGGAGCACCGTCTTTTGCCTCTACTTTCTCTTGCTTATCATTTGCGGGATTTTTATTTTCTACCGGAGTTTTATTTTCAGTATTATTTGCAGCGAAAGAAATATCCGAAACGCTTTTTTCCAACATGCAAGCGAAGCTCTCGCCTGCAGAATTAGCTATTCCGGTTTGAGACACCAGTTTATTAAACTGAGCAACAACGTTCATACTATTTAATTCGTTAATATCCATTTCTTTATCCTAACAAATGACCTACTCTCGAAATATATGCAAAACTCGTGCCAAAAAAAATAAGACACAAAAAAAAAGAGTCTCAACCGAGACTCTTTTTTTTAATTAAATTAATTAATCATAAGCTAGGAACATCTTCTTGGCCATCTGAATTTCCTAACAAACCACGAGCTATATTCATATTTATATTAATTAAAATATCTAAGCTTTGAGGCTTGGGATTTGCTATTATTTCCAGCGTTCTTTTAAATACGAACATTGCCAAGGACAATATATTTTTTCTCATTTCTGGAGGCTGCGGCGAAGTATCATCACTCATAGCTCCGGCTATCACCGTCCACAAACGGCGATTTTTATCCAAAGCCTCATTCAGGTCGCCGCGCTTTTGTTCCCAATTTTCTTTTATATAGTTGAGGCTCGAAGCTGTTTTTATCAGCGCTCTACTTTCGAGCTCAATTTGATTCATTCCGGAAACTTCTGTTTCGGCATACCTTTGTGATATATTCATTCTCTCCCTCTAATAATTATTATCGTCTTCTAAAATCTTTTTTAATACAATTTAGTTAAATTATTATAAATTATATTTATCTTTTTTAGGATTGGGACTTATGAAAAAATATGTTTTATCTTTTTTGATTGTTGTTACAGCATTGCTTTTAAATGTTCAGGCGCAAGCTCAAATGAAAAATGTGACGAATGACACAGATAACAGCGACACAATCAGCGTAACGGGATATATGAATTATCCTCCCTTAGGGTATATTGAAAAACGTTACGAAGGCAAAAACGAAAAGCCATATTTTGTTTATCGTTCCGTATTTAAAGAAATTATAGAAGACTTCAAGCAAAACACAAATTTAAAAATTGCTTATAAATATGATCCAAACACCAGCGAAGAGGCTTATCTCTCTGAAATTAACCGCGGTGGAATCGATATTTTTCTTGGTGCATATTATGATACCCAAAAGTTTCATCGCACCGAGTTAATTTATCCATCAATCCTAAATAATCCGGTTACCCTTATCACCATGCCTGAAACGGCATCCAAACTAAAGAATTTGTCCCAGCTCAAACAAATGAAAGGTATTGCTTGCTCGCAAGACCAGTTTTCCGATTATGTTCAGAAAAAAATTCAAGAATATCCGGTTGAATTTGTAGATACACCTTATGAAATGTTTGAAAAACTTTATACCGGTGAAGTTGATTTTGCTTTTGCCTCTCAATATTTTGGCATTATTGAAGCATCAAAACTAGGAATTCGCGATTATTTAAGCTTTTCTAAGCAAGTTATATGGAATATGCCTTTATTTATAGGTATTTCTCAACTTTCACCCAATCGCAAATTTTTGGTTCAAAAATTGTCGTCTTATTCTGAGAATCCTAAAAATAAAACCAAAATCGAACAAAAATTGCAAAATATTATTCAAGAAATAGAGTTACAAAACAGAGGTGTTGTTCCGCCTGCTTTTATAAAACAAGAAAATTCAGACGAGCAAACATCATCTCTTGACCTTTTAACTCAAGAGGATAAAATCCAGAATAAATAAACTTAACGGGATTCAAAAAAAATGGTTTTACTCATTCAACATCCGGTTTCACCACAAAGTAGAAAAATAAGAATCGGTATGAGCGAAAAGAAAATGCTCTTCATTTTGCGGAATGAAGAACCATGGAATTTGTCCGCCGATGTATACAAACTTAATCCGGCAGGAGAGTTGCCCATTTTTCTTAATGACGGCATGGCTCTGTGCGGCCATAACTCTATTATGGAATATTTGGAAGAAACCAGCCGAGAAATTAAACTTATGCCGGAAACACCTAAAGAACGCGCTGAAGTTCGTCGCTTAATTGAATGGTTTGATGATAAATTTTATCGTGAGGTTTATCGCAACATTGTCTGCGAAAAAGTGCATAAGCGCTTTTCAAAAGGCTTGGCTCCAGATTCTAAAATTTTGAAAATCGGCTTAAACAATTTGAATTTTCATATGGAATATATTGATTGGCTGATTGAAAGAAGAAACTATTTAGCCGGTGAAGAACTCACTTGGGCCGATATTGCTGCAGCGGCACATCTTTCCGTTATTGACTATTTAGGTGACGTTCCTTGGGAAGGATACCGAAATGCAAAATTATGGTATTCTAAAATGAAATCTCGTCCAAGTTTTAAAGATATTCTGAAAGATAATATCAGAGGTATTTTACCTTCTAAGCACTATGCCGATTTGGATTTCTAGAAAGTACGTTCATGAATAAAAAGTTTATATTAGCATCTTTTTTGTGTTTGTCTCTGAGCAACTGTGGTTGGTTTTCATTTTATGAAGATAAACCTCAAGGACAGGTTATATATCATTGGGCAAAAGAAAATACCGGTGTGCAAAAATTTGCAACCGACCACTCCGAATGTATGCGCGTAGCCGAACCGACAAGATGGATGCCTGATGTATCAAGCTGGTTTTATTCAGAAGAAGCAAAATTAAAAATTCGAGCCGACTGGCATGCCGGAAAAGGTATTTGGGCATCTTATGTTCCCTATGTCGGTGCACAGCCTTTGATTGTAAATTCCGTAAGAGATGATAGTGAAGTCAGCCCAAGAAAATATCGTCAATGTATGGAAGCTCGCGGATATTGGCAACGCAATGCCAACATTCCCGAAATTACCAATATTTATGTATATAAGCCGCAACGCGTTCTGCAAAACAAACCTTTTGATCCGGGCGATTTATAAACCGCACATCGAAGCTAAGGATTTTTTCATCTCGGCGATATCTATATCTCTACCCAAGCGGTGATTTCCGCCTTTGATGATTTTGACGACAACATCATCAGAGCTTAAGCATTTCATGATTTTAAACGGCTTATCCGGCATGACGTTTTTATCTTCGCTTCCTTGCAATAAATGCACCGGACAAGTAATCGGCAGCTCTTTATTCAGCAACAAATTTTCACGAGCCGTATCAAAAATTTTGGAAGTAAAAATATAAGTAAAATCTTTCATCGGGAATAAAATTTTACCTTTTTCTTTCATTTCTGTTTTTTGCTCAGGAGTAAATATATATTGTTCAATATCATATGTAAAATCAGGTGCTGCAGCTAAGCCGATCACTCCTTTGACACGATTAGGTCTTTCTTTGGCTGACACCAAACTCAGCCAGCCTCCTAAAGAAGATCCAATCATTATAACATCGCCATGGACAAGTTCATCCAAAACTTCCAAAACCTGATTTTTCCAATCATTAAAATCTATATTTTCGTAATTGTCTTTATCACTGCCATGACCGACCAATTCGAATCGGCAAAAGTTCAAATTATTTTCTTCACAAAAAGATTTTACCTCTTCGGGCTTTCTTCCCCAAGGGTCTGAAAAGAGGCCATGAATATAAACAACTGTTAAATCTGCAGAGTTTTTGTGTGTTTTCAAAGATTTTTCTTGGCTCAATTCAATTTTAGTTGTAAATTTTGCTTTAAATGTGTGATTTTGTATCATATAAAAACTCCTGATATTCATTGTAGAGGATTTTAGAAAGAAAATGGAAAAAGGTAAAGATAAAAAACCAGTTGTTTTACAAGTGTTGCCTGAGCTCGAAACCGGTGGTGTCGAACTTGGAACGGTTGAGATTGCATCTGAGCTTACAAAACACGGCATCAAAAATTTTGTTGCTTCGAAGGGCGGACGTATGGTTCACGATTTGCAAAAGCTTGGTGTTCCTCATTTCACACTTAATTTAAAAAGCAAAAATCCTTTTACCATTTTAAAGAATGCTAAAAAATTAGAAGCTTATATTAAAGAAAACGATATCAATATTGTTCATGCTCGTTCTCGCGCTCCGGCATGGAGTGCATATTTGGCTGCAAAAAGAGCCGGCGTACACTATATGGCAACCTTTCATGGAACTTATGGTTTGGGACCTTGGGGAATTAAGAAAATATATAATAAAGTTATGGTTATGGGTGAACGTGTCATCGTCATTTCCAACCACATTAAAAATCACGTTTTGAAAAACTATAAGGTTGATGAAAATAAATTACGCCTTGTTTTCCGTTGTGTTAACTTAGAAAGATTTTCTCCTGAGGCTGTTTCTCAAGAAAGGATGATTCAAAAAGTTAAAGAATATAACATTCCTGATGACAAACCTGTTTTGTTTTTAGGAGGAAGAATTACTAAATGGAAAGGACAACATTTGTTGATTGAAGCCCTTTCTAAAATGAAAAATCAAGATTATTACTGCATTATTGCCGGAGATGAACAAGGCCGAGAAGAATATTTCAAGAGCCTTATGGCTTTGGCTAAAAAATATAATCTCGGTAATAAAATCGGAATTTACGGCAAAGTTTTGGATATGCCCGCTGCTATGATGGTTTCTGATGTTGTACTTTCCACGGCTATTGAACCCGAAGCCTTTGGTCGTATTGCCATTGAAGGTCAAGCCATGGGCAAAATTGTAGTTGCTTCTAATATTGGCGGCTCTCTTGATTCTATTAGCGATGGTGTTACAGGAAAGCTTTATCAATATGACAATCCGCAAGCTTTGGCTGATGCTTTAGATTGGGCTCTATCCCTCTCTATGAGTGAAAAGAAAAAAATTTCAGCTGCAGCGCAAAAAAATGTAAGAGAAAACTTTACCAAAGAAATAATGTGTGATAAGACTATTAAAGTTTATGAAGAGCTTTTAGCAGAAGAATAACTCTTCTGCAGTTTGATAAAGGAAAGCCATTGCCTTTATGAAACAATAATTAATTAATGGCGTGATGATTAATAAATAAAAAAAGGATATTTTAATATGGTTGCGATTAAATTGCCAGATGGCAGTATGTTAGATATGGAAAGCGGGGTCAATGGTTTTGACATCGCCAATAAAATCAGTTCTAGTTTGGCTAAAGCTGCTTTAGCTATCACCGTTAACGGAAAGACACAAGATTTAAGCACTCCTATCACTACCGACGCAACCGTGACTATCATCACCGGCAAGGATAAAGAAGGCTTGGAAATTTTGCGTCACTCTTGCTCTCACGTTATGGCTCAAGCCGTAAAAGAGTTGTGGAAAGATGTTCAAGTAACAATCGGACCGGCTATCGACAATGGTTTCTACTATGACTTTGCTCGTAAAGAACCTTTCACTACTGAAGATTTTGCTAAAATTGAAGCCAAAATGCACGAGATTGTTAAACGTGATGAAAAGTTAGAGCGTATTGTTATGCCTCGTAATGAAGCTATTAAATTCTTCAAAGACAAAGGTGAACACTACAAAGCAGAAATCATTGAAGATTTGCCGGAAGATGAAACTATTTCTCTTTATCGTCAAGGTGACTTTACAGACCTTTGCCGTGGTCCGCACGTCCCTTCAACCGGCAAAATCGGTGATGCTTTCAAATTGATGAAAGTTGCCGGCGCTTATTGGCGTGGTGATGCAACAAAAGAAATGTTGCAACGTATTTATGCTACCGCTTGGGCTTCTAAAAAAGATTTAGATGAATATTTGAAAATGATGGAAGAAGCAGCTAAGCGCGACCACCGTAAACTTGGCAAAGAAATGGATTTGTTCCACTTTGAACCGGAATATGCTCCGGGTGCTGTTTTCTGGCATGACAAAGGTTACAAAATCTATCGTAAATTGATTGAATATATGCGCAAACGCCAAGAGAATAACGGCTATATTGAAATTTGCACTCCTCGCGTTATGGACAGATGTTTGTGGGAAACTTCTGGTCACTGGGATAAGTATGGTGCTCATAACTATTCCGGTCAAACCGAAGATAAAAAATGGTTCTGCATTAAACCAATGAACTGCCCTGGTGGTTTGCTTGTTTACAAACAAGGTATTAAATCTTATCGTGATTTGCCGCTACGTATTGCCGAATTTGGTAAAGTGAACCGTTATGAAGCATCCGGTGCTTTGATGGGATTGATGCGTGTACGTGAGTTTACACAAGATGATGCTCACATTTTCTGCACTCCGGAACAAATGGAAGCTGAATGCATCACAACTTTGAAACTCATTTTGGATATTTATAAAGACTTTGGCTTTGAAGATGTGAAGATTTATCTTTCTACACGTCCGGACAGCATTTACAGAATCGGTTCTGATGAAATTTGGGATTTATGTGAAAATGCTTTGGCTCACGCTTTGGAAAGCCATGGTTACAAATATGAAATCAACCCCGGCGAAGGCGCTTTCTATGGACCGAAACTTGAATTCATTTTGAAAGATGCAATTGGTCGTGAATGGCAATGTGGTACTATCCAAGTTGATATGAACTTGCCACAACGCTTTGATATTTCTTATATCGGCGAAGATGGTGAAAAACACCAACCAGTAATGTTGCACCGCGCTTTGTTTGGTTCTATCGAACGCTTCCTCGGAATTTTGATTGAAAACCATGCCGGAAAATTGCCACTCTGGCTCTCTCCGGAACAAGTTGTGGTTTGCCCAATTACCAGTGATATGGATGATTATGCTGAAGAGGTTACCAAACTTTTGAAAGCAAACGGACTTTATGCTAAATCTGATTTGCGTAACGAGAAAATCAGCTACAAAGTACGTGAACACTCTGTCGCTAAAATTCCGGTTATTGCCGTTGTCGGTGCCAAAGAAAAAGAAGAAAGAACTGTTACGGTTCGCCGTATTGGTTCTGACAAACAAGAGGTTATCAAACTTGATGACTTTATCAAAGCTTTGGTTGAAGAAGCCAAGATGCCGTCTCAAGATAAATAATAGTAACATAAAAGAAATAAAGCCTCTTTCCAGAGGCTTTATTTTTTATGGCATTATTTTTGCATAACAATATTTTAACACTTGTTGTGTTATACAAAAGCATATTGATTTTTTAAGGGTAAAAAATATGACTAAATTTAGGGAAGAAGCCATTCGAGAGGCTGCTTATTATATTTGGAAAAACGGCGATAAAAAATATGATTGTGGTATGGATAACTGGAATGCAGCCATCAATCAATTGCGCGCACAAAATACCGCTGCCGTTTTAAAGCAAGGACAAATGTTTGGTACAGCAAAAAACAACCAAACAAATATCATTAGAGCAGCTAGTTTATTGAAAAAAACATCTGTGCGCTAAAAAGTGTTGATATTTTTTAAATTTATTAAAAATAATACTAGACAATAAAAAAAATATGCTCTATAAACACTTTCGTGATTGATGCTCAGGTAGCTCAGTCGGTAGAGCAGAGGACTGAAAATCCTCGTGTCGGCGGTTCGATCCCGTCCCTGAGCACCATTTACTAAAAGAAGTTCCGTTAAGGAACTTTTTTTTATTTTAAACAACAAAAAAAGCTGTTCAAAGTTTTCACCCTGAACAGCTTTTTTATTAATTTTGTTGCTCTTTTAAATATTTTCTTTCCGGTATTTTTATAATATACCAAGCGATGCAATATCCTACCACAAGACAAATAAGAGATATAATTCCTTTCCATACACCCTGATAGAAAGAGCCAACAATGGCTGCACCACCGCTTGTGCATAAACCAACAATTAAGATACCTACAATAGGATGTGTAATCAGCGCTTCGCTATTTTTATATTTGTTAGGAGAAACATTGATAGCGGCATATAATGCGCCGACCAAAACAACATAAAACATTGCAATAAAAAATCTTACTTCCATAATATATCTATTTTAATAATTAACTACGCTTGAGTTTATTCTGCTTCATTCCTTTTTGCAAGATTTTATTTGCTTGAAATATTGCAACTTTTTTGCTAATTTGCATTTTGCTGTTTAATATTAAAAATTTTTTATTATGGCTTTACAATTATTAAATTCAAAATTCAGACGAATTTTAACCAAAGAAAGTGAAAAATGGAATCCTAACGGTCCGTGGCGTTTGCCTTCTTTTGCTTATACCTTAGAGCACAAGTTGGCTTTTTTGGAGAGAGAACATTATCTTTTCGGGATATATTCTGCTGATGGTGTTTTGCATGATATTGATAAGCTTTTTATGTATTTTACACCTTTTCTTGCTGAAAACAAGATTCAACAAATACATAGAAGACATCAACCACACCACATCAATCGCGCACAAAACAGAGTGCAACATCTGATGGAAATGTATATTGATTGGGATTGCGCTGCTATTACCAAACCAGATAAACCCCTCGATGCTTATGCAACTTTACTGCATTTTTATCAAGAACAAATCATGATTATGTTTCCGATTTGCCTAGCCATTGCTCCGGATCGAGTTTCTCCTTTTGTTATGGATTTGGACGAACGAAGAAAAAAGGGATATAATGCTTATCTGTTTCAAGCTGAAGCATATAATCGTATATGGTATCAAAGAGCTCGCTTCTGTATGGCATCAATTGCCGCAAAGAAGAATGTGCAAATTGAAGCTCTCATCAACACAAACATTCATCATATGGATCCTTGGGAACTTTTTTACAACTGTCTAAAAATTATGGAACGCCGACGTAACCAAAAAATAGATATAGATAGTGTAAATAAAATTCTCTCAGAAAAGTTGGAGCTTTTTAATCAATATCAATCGTTTCAATGTGCAAAAAAACTTGAACCAATAAAGCATGATTATAAAGCTTTGAGCACTAACCCATTCTTTTTTTAGGTCTGAATAATATTTTGCAAAGCTCATGTATTGTAACGTGGGCTTTGTTTTTTTCTTAATTTTAATGACATATTAAGATTTTTTTTATTAAATATTCTTGTTTATATAACATTTATGAGGTTTTTGATTAAAAAGTTATGGAATCCGTATATAGAGATTTAATTTATTTATTTTTTGTTTTCTTTTTAGTTTTTGCTAATGCTTTTTTTGTGGTTTCTGAATTTGCCATTGTAAAAATTCGTCGTACTAAGTTGGAAGAATTGGCTCATTCCGGCGATAAACGAGCAAAAACCGCACTTAAAATTAATGCCAGATTAAACACTTTTTTGAGCGCAATTCAGCTCGGTATCACCCTCGCTTCTTTGGGTTTAGGTTGGATTGGTGAGCCTGCTGTTTCTCATTTGTTAGAAGATATATTTGCAGACTTTTTTGGTGATAATAAAATTTTGCTACATTCTGTCAGCTTTGGTGTGGCTTTTGCTTTTATTACCCTTTTGCACGTGGTTCTTGGTGAATTGGTTCCAAAATCTTTGGCCATTCAAGATACTGAAAGTTATGTTTTAAGAATCGCAAAACCATTATATGTATTTAACCAAATTTTTGCACCATTTATTTGGGTTTTTGATCATGTAACCAATGGTATTTTACACCTTATGGGAACTCAAGTTTCTAATGAAAATGATGATGCTCACTCAGAAGAAGAAATTAAACTTATTATTGATGCTTCTCAAAAAGGTGGGGTTATTGACGATACCGAACGTGGAATCATTCAAAACGCCATCGATTTCTCTGAAATTCTGGCTCATGAAGTAATGATTCCTAGACAAGACATCAAATGCTTGTATAAAGGACAAACATATGATGAGGCTTTGGAATTTGTAAAAAATAATAACCATACTCGTTTTCCGCTTTGCGATAAAGATAAAGACCATATCTTAGGAATGATTCATATTCGTGATATGCTGGAATTTAATCCTCAAAACGGCGAACAATATGTTTTGAAAAAATTGGCCAGAAAAGTACTTTTTGTCCCTGAAAATAAATCTATCTCAGATATTTTGCATGAAATGATGAGCAAAAGAATCCATATGGCTGTTGTCGTTGATGAATATGGCGGAACCGCAGGTTTGCTCTCTATGGAAGATATTTTAGAAGAATTAGTTGGCGAAATTCAAGATGAGCATGATGAGGAAGAAGTTCCAATGAAAAAACTTAAAGATGGCGTTTTTGAGTTTGATGGAGCTTACTTAATTGAAGATGCTTATGAAAATATGAGTTTGCCTCTGCCTGAATATGAAGAAAGCACTATCGGTGGATATGTTTTCGGACTTCTGGGAAGAGTTCCAAACGTAGGTGATAAAGCTGAAGACTTTTATTGCACATATGAAGTTTTGGGCGTGAATAATATGCGTATTACTCGCGTGAAAGTTTCTGTGCGTTATGCCATCGAAGATAACGAAGAATAAAAAGTTTTCTGATATATCTGCATAAAGAAAAACCCTTGAAAAAAATTTTTTCAGGGGTTTTCTTTTATTTTGAGAAGATTTTTATCTTAGGCTTTTAAGTCTCTGACAACCTGTAACATTTCATCAGCGGTTGTGAAAGAGCTTGAGTTCATACCATATGCTCTTTGGATTACAACCATTTTGCTGAACTCTGTTTCGACATTGGCCGTGGATTGTTCCAAAGCTTGCGGAACGAGATATTCTCCGCCATCTTCTATCAACACGCCATTACCACTAGCTCCGTTTGCTTCAAACAAAGTACCTGAAATTGGGGTGAGGTTATCTGGTGCAGCAAAGCTACTTAAAGCAATTTTACCTAAATTGACAGTTTGACCATTGCTGTAAAGAGCTTGAACTATGCCATCTTCACCTATTCCTGCAGATTTGAAACCACCACCTTCTTTTCCATCTTGCTTAACGGTGGTTATACCACTGCTACCAGAATATTGTGTCATATTTTCTATATTCATAGCAATGGTATTACTGCTTCCATCAGCCCAAGCAACATTAATATCAAAATTTCTGGGGCTGATTAACTTACCATCGCTAGAGAACTGAACTTCTAG
Organism: uncultured Pseudomonadota bacterium; assembly: GCA_949295025.1. Lineage (GTDB taxonomy): Bacteria > Pseudomonadota > Alphaproteobacteria > RF32 > CAG-239 > CAJLXD01. The sequence continues at coordinate 11,520 of CASFJK010000008.1, read as the reverse complement.
GTCTTCAGTACCGGTTACAGTTGCTCCTTCCATTTCAAAAGAAACAGTCCATGTATTGGCTTTACCTTCAACCTTTTTAAATATCATATTCATATTGCTGCTATTGTTATTTGGGCCATAAACCATAATACTATAGCTGCTTCTATCAACACCATCTGCCGGAACATTTGCAACAATCTCTGCTTTGCTCGTTGGTGTGGCCGGAATTTCATCAGGATATTTAATTACAATATCTTCTATTGAAGAACCAAAGCTTCCATCTTCATTGGCAACGTAACCTTGTACACGCATTCCATTGTTTGCAACCAAATAAGATTGCCCATCTGTCAGCTGAATACGAAAATTTCCGGCTCTTGTATAATATATATCTCCAGAATAACTGTCTCTAACCGTGAAAAATGCATTGCTGTTACCATTAATGGCCACATCAAAATTATTTCCAGAAGAAACAACTTGTCCTTGTGCTGTGATATGAGCACGGTCATAATAGCCAACACCATTGACATCAACTCTTGATGACTGCAGACCGTTAGAAGCATTGCCTTTGACAACAGGAGCCGAACCCAACATGGTATAAAACATGGTTTCGCTCGACTTATATCCTACGGTATTGATATTGGCAATATTTGTACTTACGGTTTCCAATGCATGAGATTGTGCATCCATACCGGTAACAGATGGTGTAAAAATACTTAATGCCATATATTATCTCCTCTATTAAATCTCATTTCATACATGCAAAAAACATGCCAAAACACACTTTCTTATTTTGGTTGTTTTGTTAAAATATATTCAACCACATTTTAAAAGCTTTAAAGATATACACATTTTTGATTAAAAAATGCACATTTTTGCTCTATTTTTGCTTATTTTTGCGTTTTTTTGATAATTTTTGTTGTTTTTTTGATAAATACGAGATATGAATCTTCTTGATTTATTTGTTTTAACATTAGAGAGAAAAAATAAAATGGCTAATCCATTGGATACTAAAGTTATCAGCAAATTGGCTGAAATCCTTGATAAAAGCAACTTAACAGAACTTGAATATGAAGACGAAACATGCAGAATTTGCTTGACCCGTGAACAAAATATTGCTCCGGCTCCGGCATATGCTCCTATGCCGCAACCTATGCCGGCAATTGTTCCTGCAGCTGTTGCTCCGGCTCCGGTCGCTGAAGCTCCTGCTCCTGCCGCTTCTGATCAAGATTTCTCAAAACATCCGGGTGCCGTTAAGTCTCCGATGGTCGGTGTTGTTTACTTGTCTGCCGATCCAAATTCTCCAAACTATGTCAAAGTTGGTGACAGCGTTGCTGAAGGTGACACCGTTTGCTTGATTGAAGCTATGAAAACCTTTAATCCGGTTAAAGCTCACAAAGGCGGTAAAGTTACAAATATTCTTGTTTCTACCGGCGATCCTGTTGAATATGGCGAACCTTTAGTCATTATTGAATAATTTGTCCTTTAACTTTGAGGATTATAATATGTTTGAAAAAGTTTTAATTGCGAACCGTGGCGAAGTAGCTTTGCGTATCCATCGCGCTTGTCGTGAAATGGGAATCCGCACTGTGGCTGTTCACTCGGAAGCTGATGCTGACGCTATGCACGTCCGCTTGGCTGATGAAGCTGTTTGTATTGGTCCGGCTCGTTCTACCGACTCTTATTTAAATATGTCTGCAATTATTTCTGCAGCTCATATTACCGGTGCTGATGCTATTCACCCCGGCTTTGGTTTCTTATCTGAAAGTGCTGACTTCGCTGAAATGGTCGAAGAGCACGGTATTACTTTCATTGGTCCAAGACCAGAAATCATGCGTATGATGGGTGATAAAATTACTGCTCGTGAAGCATCTATTAAAGCAGGTTTGCCTGTCGTTCCAGGTTCTCCAGCTTTAGAGAGCGTTGAACACGCTATTGAATGGGCTCATAAAATTGGCTATCCCGTTATTGTTAAAGCTAAAGATGGTGGCGGCGGTAAAGGTATGAAAACTGCTTTCAACGATGATGAAATGAAAGAAGCTTATACCATGGCTAAAGCTGAAGCTAAAAATGCTTTCACCAGCGATGTTGTCTATATGGAAAAATATTTGCAAAAACCTCGTCATATTGAAATGCAAGTTTTGGCAGATAACTATGGTCATGTGGTTCATTTAGGTGAACGCGATTGTTCTATTCAACGTAATCACCAAAAAGTGATTGAAGAAACTCCGTCTCCGGCTTTGAACCAAAAACAACGTGAAGAAATTGGTGAAATTGCTCGTCATGCTGCGGAAGTCCTTGGCTACAACAATGCCGGCACAATGGAATTCTTGTATGAAGATGGTAAATTCTACTTCTTGGAAATGAATACCCGTCTGCAAGTTGAACACCCAATTACTGAAGCTATCAGCGGTATTGATATTGTTAAAGAGCAAATTAGAATCGCTAGTGGTGCTCAGCTCGGATACAGCCAAAAAGATATTCAATTTAACGGACATGCTATTGAATGTCGTATCAATGCTGAAGATCCGGAAACTTTTGCTCCTTGGCCGGGCAAAATTACAGAATGGCACGCTCCTGGAGGTTTAGGTGTTCGTGTAGATTCTGAAATTTATTCTGGATATAGAATTCCACCTTATTACGATAGTATGATTGCAAAACTTATTGTTCATGGCAAAACACGTAATGCTGCTTTAATGCGCTTGCGTCGTGCTTTGGAAGAGTTTGTTATTGAAGGTGTGAAAACAACCATTCCTCTCCATCAGGAAATTATATCTCAACCTGACTTTATTGATGGTCAATATAACATTCACTGGTTGGAAAAATATATGAACTCTAAGCACAAAGCATAAGCTTAGCAAAACATAAAAAAAGCAGCTACAATTAAAGCTGCTTTTTTTATGTTTGATTTTTTTATTTTTTAGAAGTATAAAACTTATGTTTTATTTATTATTAAAATTTATACAATATGGAAAGAAATTATGATGTCGCGCACGCTTTAATATCTTGTGCCGTACCTTATCAGAATGCCATTTCGGTTCTGAGAACAACCCCTTTTCAAACAAATTTAATTGAAAAATATTTATCTAAAAACACTTTTAACAATCTACTTGTTATTGAAAGCAGAAATAAAGGTTGTTTTTATAGTAATGGAATTATGTGTGAGAAATTTAATCGAATTTTCTTTAATAAAAAAATTCGTCTTTCTTATATTTCCGGAAAAATGTGGGTCGTACGATTTGAGATTGATAATGATATTGAGTTTTTGCAAAAAATCAATGACGCCATATGTGATAAAAAATTTAGCATAAACACATGCAACATTAAGAATGTACGTCTTTATAATGAAATAGCAAACGTGTGTTCTTATATTCAAGAAGATTTGCAACATATTGCATCTGAAAGTGCTCATATTGCAAAACTTTGGTCTCAAATCATCATTAACGCATCTGCTGTTTTGAAACTCCTTAAAGATTCTGATTTGGATTTCAAACAATGTTCTCAACCGGCATTAATAAAATTTATTCGCAATAATTTAGAAATATTGGAATGCAGTTCTTTTTATGGAATTGAAAAATTTGAAGCTGACATTTCTTATCGAAAAGTTTTCATTCCTAAATTATTGTATGTTCTCGAAAAAATGGCATAAAAAAAAGCTCTGCATAATACAGAGCTTTTTTTATTCTCTCTTTTTTAAGCAGCTTTTTTAGAAGCTACCGGAGCGTTAACTTTGTTACGCAAATCTTTAATTAAAGCATCTACATTACCATTATTATTTTTAATAAAAGCTGTATATTCATTGCGTGCTGTGATAGCCAAGCTAACATTCTCAATAATGATATCAACTATTTTGAACTTATCTCCGTTTTGTTTAACACGCCAAACAACTTTGGCAGGAGCACCCTCGCCCATATCTACGGTAGAATTGACAAAGATTTGATTTTTACTGGTGGATGGTGTTGTACCGGTGAAAACAAATGATTTTCCTTTAAATTCATCAAAACGAGCAGACCAAGTTTTTATATTTAATTCTCTATACACTTGGATAAAATCTTTCTTTTGTTGAGGAGTTGCTGTGCGCCAATAACGACCTAAAACAAATTGACCAATAAAGTCTAAATCCAATGCTTGATTGAATAATTTTTCAAATCTTTCATCTTTTACTTTTTGAGAGACGTTAGCATTGATAATTTCTTCAATACCGTTGCTTGTTACTTCTCTAACAAAAGCGTCTGCCTTTTCAGCATTAACATCGGCTTTGGCACCATTGGAAAATGACATTAAAAGACCTAAAACAGCAATAAAAATACTTTTTTTCATTAATAAGACTCCTTATATTTCCATATCATCAACTTCTTCATCGATTTCAAAATCAAAATCATAAGAAGCCTGACTTTCTCCAGAACAAGAATTTAATTTGCTCTTGTTTTGCATATATGCGGATTTCATAGTTGTATAGAAATCGACTGAATTTCTTTGCAAATCATCGCTCAAATCAAGATATGCCTCTCGATTGATGATTGTCTTAACAGCAACATATCCGGCGTATGCATAGTAACCATCTTCGTGGTCTTCACTCAACCAATATACAGGATTGGTAAATGAATCTGCAATTTCACCGGTAAATGCTCTCGGTGTTGTTGAGCCGATGAATGGCAAAACAAGATATGGTCCTGATGGCACGCACCATTTGGCCAAAGTTTCTTCAAAACCATCAGGATGATGTTCCAATCCCCAAGCTGAGGCAACATCAAATGTACCAGCCAAACCCAAGGTCGAGTTGATAACAAATCTGCCCACACTAGTTCCGGAACGCTGAAACTCACCTTGCAGAACTTGGTTAACAGCAGAAATAGGTTCCTTAATGTTATTGAAAGCATTGCGAACTCTTTCTCTGACAGCCGGTGTTGTAATAGAACGATAGCCTTCTGCAACCGGCTTCAAGATATATTTATCGAGCTGCATATTGAACTCGAACATTGCTCGGTTGAAAGATTCATAAGGATCATCGGGATCATGTTTATCAAGATTGGTTGCCATTGCGCAAGATGTTGTTAACAAAGCTGCAGCAGAAGCAAAAGAAAACAGAGCTGTTTTTTTCATAATTTGTTATCACCTATTACGGTTGGTTTTAGTTTTTTATTAATATAGCATTAAATTATTTGAAATCAATATAATTTTGGATACAATCAGTATGTATTAAACTGATTTAAGACAAGGAGTTTTTCGTGCAATTTTTTCATATTTCTGATTTACATTTTAATCCTGAGGATAAAATTGGTACACATAATATAGAAAAAATAATAGAAAGTATTGCTTCATATAAGCAAAGCGATGATATTCTTTTAATTTCTGGAGATATTTTGAATAAAGATTATTCTGATTATGAACCAATTTTTGACAAGATTTTCTCTTTGCACATGTCTTTCTTTTGCTGTACCGGAAATCATGATAACTCACAAAATTTGATTTCTGCCCTGAAAAAACTTTATCCATCGCATCCTAAACCCATAACCTCAACAAAGTTAGATTATATATGTAACGATTTTCCTATAAAAATTATCACATTAGACTCGTTTAAAGAAAATGTTCCCGGTGGAGAAATTTCTTCTCAACAATTGGCTTTTTTAGAAAAAGAAATTGTTGCAAGTTCTAAACCCATTATCATTATGGTACATCAATTTCCTCTAAATGCGCATCTTGATTTTTTTGATATTAAAACGACTTCACCATGGCGCATTGCGTTTACTACTTTAATTGAAAAATATCAAAATAAAATAAAACTTGTGGCGTGTGGGCATTTGCATAATTCTGTGATTTCTCATATTGGAGAAACACTAGTTATTTCTGCTTTTAGTGCAAACTGGCAAGCTGATTTTGACTTTAAACCTTTGGAGAATCTAAAGAATCAATCTCGTCCTGTAGGATATTATATTCACCGTTTTGAACACGAAAAAATGATTTCTTACGCAGTGACGCTTTGATTTGTTACATTGATGTAATCTTTTGTGTTTTGCATTGTACAAAAAAATAACTTACTATCCGAATCAGTTAAAACAACAATAGAGGATTTGTATAATGACTAATAAACCTAACAAACCGATTAATTTGTTTGATGTTCAAGCTTCTCAAAAAATTATCGGTCAAGAAAATTTCTTGAACGCTTTTCAAACTATTTTGAACCATGGCGGCTATGCTCAAGGTCCTGAAACAAAAGAATTGGATACTGCATTGGCTAACTACTCTGGTTCAAAATATTGCTCTACCTGCGGTTCAGGTACTGATGCTTTGACCTTGGCTTTGATGGCTTGGGATGTAAAACAAGGTGATGCCGTATTTGTTTCTTCTTTCACCTTTGTTGCTTCTGCTGAATGTGCTGCCATTGTTGGGGCTACTCCGGTGTTTGTTGACTCTAAACCTGATACATACACTATGGATCCTGCTGATTTGCAACGCGCTATTGATGAAGTTAAAAAAGAAGGAAAACTTACTCCGAAAGTTGTTATTCCGGTTGATATTTTCGGTTCTCCTTGCGAATATGATGAAATCATCAAAATTGCTCATGAAAATGGTATGAAAGTTTTGTCTGATGCTGCTCAAAGCTATGGTTCTGTTTACCACGGAACAAGAGCTGGTAACATTACTGATATGACCGCTACATCTTTCTACCCAACCAAACCTTTAGCTTGCTATGGTGACGGCGGTGCTGTTTTCTCTAACACAAATGAAGAAAACGAAATGGTTAAATCTTGCCGTGTTCATGGTATGAGCCCTGAAGACCACTATGACAACGTTCGTTTGGGCATGACTGGTCGTATGAACACATTCCAAGCAGCTGTTGTTTTGCAAAAGCTTAAAGTTTTTGATCAAGAACTCAAAGATCGTTATACTATTGCTAAAAGATATGACAATGAATTGAGCCCTTATTTCCGCAAACAACGCATTTTGGACAACTGCCAATCTGCTTATGCTCTCTACACCATTAACTGTGATGACAGAGATGAATTGATGGCTTATTTGAAAGAAAATGGTATTCCTTGTGGTGCTTACTATCCGCGTCCGGTTCATACTCAAACTGCTTATGCAAAATGGAATACTCGTAAATTGCCGGTTTGCAAAATACTTTCTAAGACTGTTCTTTCTATCCCGATGCACCCGTATTTGGATAGTGATGTTCAAGACTATATCATTGAGACTATGAACAAGTTTGCTGAAAATAAAATGAACAAAGCTGCTTAAGCTGAGTTTCATACATAGTTCAATGAAAAAAAAGCTACCTTCTTAGGTAGCTTTTTTTTATAACAATTCAAAGATTATTTTGCTTTTTTAGTATTGTTACTTTTTTGTTGTTCTATTCCGTTATCAATATATTGGCGGACATTATCTCCAAATGTTTGGCGAATATATAATGTTAATTGACTTGGTTGCTCTTTATATGCTTCTGCAGCAGATTGAGCTTGAAGCAACTCTTCAATTTTCATATTTTTTCTTAAGATTTCTCTTCTTTCTGCCGCACCTTCCGCACCTCTAACAGAGGCTACGTTAAACAAAATATGGGCTTTATAAATATTCTTAGGATATTTTTCTCCATTTGCCAAAATATATCCCAGTTCCATCATAGATGGTACATTACCTTGTTTAACTGCTAAATCTAAAACCTTAACACCATTACCATAGTTTTGAGGTGTTCCTTCTCCATTCATATACATCATAGATAAAACATACATTGCTTCATCATAACCGGTGTTGGCTGCTCTTTTTATCAATTCAAAAGCTTTAAGATAATTTTTTTCAATCATAAAGCCTTTATAATAAGCATAACCAAGCATAAAGTCTGCTGTTGGATTTTTAGCGGCGGAAGCTTTATTAAAAAGTTCTATTGCCTCTTTGGGACGATAAAAATCGCCTTGCTCTGAAAGATATATAAATGCCAAGTTAACCATGGCTTCAGTATTGCCTAACTCTGCCGCCTTAGAAAACATTTGAGTTGCTTTAATTATATCTCTTGAGGTGCCAATGCCACTATAATATAAGCTACCTAAATTATTGATTGCCACGTTATCATTCTGCGCAGAAGCCATTTCATAGTATTTGAAAGCTTGAGCGTAATCTTGGCTAACCTGCGCGTTTTCATCACCGTATAAATACATATAAGCCAAAGTAAGTTGTGCATTCAAATCCCCCTCACCGGCCATACGAGTTAACTTTTGCAAAAGTGTTTCTTGCGGCGTTGTTGAAGTGTCTGTTAATTGAGGCTTGTTGTCTTTGTTCCAGAAATTAAGAAATGAAAAAATTCCTTTATCTTCAGCTTGCGGTTCTGCTTTGACTTCTGTTGTTTGTTCCTTAGCGGCTTGAGCCTCTGCTGCCGATATACTAACAACATCATCGCCCGTTAGGGTCAAGACAGCATCTTGAGCATGAGCTTGAGAAACACCAAGACTAACACATGCTAAAAACATTGAAATTTTTTTCATTTTCTTTCCTAAAAACAGATATTATCTTTCTTGAGAATAAGTTCTCATCATTCTATATTTTTGGTTACCTCTATTATGGTAATATCTGTTTTTATTAGCAAGTATTTTATGATATTTTTGTACATCAAGCGGTTCTTTATCTAAAGACTGAAGCATTTGAATTTCTGCTCTTGAGGGTTTTACCTCAGCAAAGCTTTGCTCATTGAACGCACTTTCTGCAAATTGTAATCTTATTTTTTCTTGATTTTTTGGATTTGCAAATTGCTCGGCTTCATTACCTTCAATACGTCCGTTGTACCTTGGCAAAATTATGTCTGCATAGCGATCAAACAGGTCATCTAACTGTGCCTTTGTTACCACTAAACCCAAAGATTTTAATTCTTCATCGGTTACATTGAATTTTTGCTGCATATCAAAAGCTTTAAATGGGCGATATATAAAGTTATCCTGAATAAAATTGGCCACCATATTATAGGTGTTTTTCTTTTGCTTATTAATCGGATGCACTCTTTCTTCATCAAACTCTTTATTATTTGCTCTCTTGGCATCTTCCAAGCGAAATGCTTTATCCAAAACTTGAAGATTGTATTCGCGGATATTCTTTTTATTTACTTTTTGAGCGGCTAATTGTCTTTCTAAAATTTTCATATTGACAATTTTTTTATCACCTTCAGCAATATAGCGTCCTTTATTTTCTTCCCAAAAACGTAAGCCTTTATTTTTTGTATTTTGTTGACTTATAAGCAAAACATTATCATCTCGGCTTTCATTATTTTCAACGCCGGCATATATTTCACTGGTTATAACATCTCCACCATGCAACTTAGTTATCTTTATCTGAACCTCTATTTTGATACCATCTAAGTTCAAATAAACTTTTTTATCTCTATAATTCTTGGTTTCATAGGCACTACTTTCATTTACATTACCATGAAACGCGTCTTTAATTTCGTCTTTTTGAACGGCATATTGCGGATCTTGTGCAAAGAGTTGCAATGTTTCTTCCGTATCTTGATAATATTTACGGCAAATTGTAAATCTGTATATATCTTTTAAGCGTTGGAACGGCAACAGAACTTTAGCTTGTTCTTTTTGAATCTCCGGTTCTGCGGCTTTCATTGCTTTTTTATATTCAGCAGAGCCCTTTTTATACTTTGCGGCATATTTATTTTCAAAAGATGAGACAACCTTTTGCATGTCTTTCAGATATTGTTCATAGTATTTTCCGCCGCGAGATATTAATTTGCCGTTGTTATCATAAACTGGCAAACGTACTTTATCTATAGCTCTGCGAATATCTTTCATTCCGGGCATGATGACGTATATCGGATTATCACGAAAATCATAAAATGTTAAACGCATAGACGTAAATGGTGTGATATGTTTGGTCTGATATTCTTTATTTGTGTGCCTGTTATCGCCATCTGAATATGGATTTTCTTCTATTTTTCCGGAATGCAAATCAATAGCATTAATTTCATCAGGAGCAATTTCTTCTCCTAATTCTTCCAATTTTTTAATCTTACCCGAACGATATTCATGCAAAATAGAATAACTTATTTTTTGTACCATATTGTTGATGATTTGCGATGGATTGGTACAAACATTACGCAAATATTCTGCAGTATTTGCATCTATAACATTTTTCTTTTCAGATTCATTTATATAGTTGATATTATAAGCATTTATTTTTTGTTGAAGGTTTTGAATTTCTTCTCTGCTTAAATATTCTATATCACAAGCAGGTATGTAAAGTCTGGTACCTTTTCGATATGCATTATCTATTCTTGCTAAAAGTTCTTCGTATTTTGCCATATTTCACCTTTTGTCTATTATAGCAAAATAGTATACATAACTTGGTAAACAAATGCAAACAAAAAAAACCCTCGCCATTCTGACGAGGGTTCTTTCTTTTTTTATTACTGACTGAGCAGCTTGTGAAGCCAAACTCAATGAGTTAATAGCCAATTGCTGTCTGGTTTGCAATGCCAACATGTTTGCTGACTCTTCGTTCATATCAGCCAAGGTCAACTTATCGGCACCTTCGGTTAATACGTTAATCAAATTATCCGTAAAGTCTTCACGGCTTTGAACAATAGAGTAGTTGTTACCAAAGTCTGAAGCCATAGTACGAAGTTCAGTAATTGCATCTTCAATATGAGAGATAGAAACATCAATATTTTCATCTCTTTGCCAATCGTTTTGAGCGGCGGCAATACCCAAACCTTTTGAGCTTGCATCCACACCTTGAATCTCGATTTTTGAAGAACGATCTTCGTTGAAGACTACCGTTAATTTGTTGCCTTGCAACAAGTTGACACCTTTATAACCAGCATCATTTGCCAAAGCATCTATTTGTTCCAAAATTTCGTTAAATTGTTTTGCATAGCTGGTACGCTCGGTGCTTAATTCTTTGGCATTTCCGGCATCTCTGTTACCTTCAATTCCCAGAGTTTGGAAACCGCTATAATTTGTATCTCCACTATCTCCAAATACACGGAATTCTTTGTCTGTAGCCATGATAGAGAATTCTTTACCATTGGCTTCAGCGCTAATACCTAAACTTGAAGCTTGTTTGTTAATTTCTGCGGCAATAGCGGCTGAGTTTGCACCAGTTCCATCATCAGCTAATGTAATTTTCTTGGCTGCTGTATTTGCAACATTAGTGCTTGCTAAATCGGTATTCACCCAAGAAACCATGGAGCCATCAGTTGTTGATACGGTAACTGTACCCCCCTCTGCTTTAGCATTTAAACCTAAACCTTGCAATTGGTTAGCAACATCTGCTGCTGTTTTTGCGCCATCAGTTCCTGAAGCGCCAACTGTAATCTCGTGTCCTTCGGTTTCTCCTTCAAGATAAACCTTGAATTTTTTACCATTTTCACCTTTATCAAAAGTCATGGTGAATGTACTCAAATCTTCACGAGCATCAACCATAAATTCTGCATCAACACCAGCGGTGATTTTGCCAGATGTGATGGAATATTTATCAAAGTTACTCGGAACATCGCGCGCAGAGTTTGCAATCGCTTTTGCTTGTTCTGCAAAAGAGGTGATTGTTTCAATACCT
>CASFJK010000007.1 GCA_949295025.1 uncultured Pseudomonadota bacterium | reverse complement strand
CCCAAATCACAATATCCGATATTTGCATCAAAAGGACATTTTAAAAAACTATGTCCCTCACATTCAGCTTCTGTCATTTTGTAACCTAAAGTTTCACAAGTCGGAGGAGTGATGCAAGTTTGCGCGTAAGTATTATAGGTAAAGGAGAAAGTCGCGAGCGCGAGACTTGCTCCGAATATGTTTTGATGAGTTTTATTCATTTTCTTTCTCCTTTTTTTTATTGTTGTAACCAGCACTTCAAAGCACCGTCACACCAATAATTGTTCAAATCGAGTTGACCAACCGGACAACCTAGAATTTTATAAGAAGTACCGTTTGTAGAACAATTTGCTGCAGTTTTAGTGCATTCATCGCAAGTATATCCACTTGGACATTCAGCCAAATCGTAACCGGAGCAGTTGTTGACGATACAGTCTTTTTCACAGGTTTCGCCATTTTCATGGAAACCATCGATACATTTCCATCCAACTTGAATTTGATGTGTGCCATCGCCGTCAGTACAATTTTCATAAATATATTCGGCATTGGCGGGTTTGGATGTTATTTTATTGGTGCAAGCCACACAGCATTTAAAATGTATGGATCAGAACAGGCATAAATTCGAAATAGTTTGAAATTGAAAGGACATCTTTCACATTTGGCACCTGAAGGACATGAGGTGAGTGTATAGCTTTCGCAACTCTTGTCATTATAATTGCTATCTAGACTATCATAACTTGATAAACCAAGGTCATCATAACGATCGGGCAAAAAGGTGGATTTGGCAATTTGATAAGATTGCGAATCGTCTGAACTAAAGCTCACAATATGAGAATATACAGAAACGTCTAGATTAGCAGAAGTTCCTGCGGACCAAGCTTGTTTTGCCGGACAAATCAGTACAGCAAAACATACTGCATAAATTGCAGTCAGAGAAAATTTTATCATTCACACACCTCATAAAAATAATACTTTACAGTACATTATTTATGATACGTGTTTTTTTGATAAATTTCAACCTAAATATAGAAAATCCACCAAAATTTCATAAAAGTGTCATCTTTTTGTGGTTTTATGCATGTCCTAGAGTGTAGGATAAGCGATTAATGTCGATGCCGATTTCATCTATGGCTTTTTGCCATTTGTCTTCGTCTTTGGTTCTAAAAACAAGTTCTGTATTTGGTGATATAATCAGCCAATTATTGTTTTTGATTTCACTTTCCAGTTGTTCCGCTTTCCAACTGCTATAGCCTAAAGCTATTAAATTGTCTTTAGGGCCGATGCCAAAAGCAATATCAGTTAAAATATCTATAGAAGAAGAGATAGCTATGTTTTCATCAATAATTAAAGTGTCATTTTTTACATAATCGGTTGTATGTAAAACAAAGCCGCGAATCTTTTCCAAAGGGCCGCCTTGATGCAAATCTAAAGGTGCTATCGGTTGGATGGGATTGATTGGTAGTTGGGTTGCCAAATCTGCAAATGAGAATTCTTTTATTTTTTTATTGAGAATAAAACCCATGGCGCCGTCTTTGCTGTGTGAGCAAATGTAAATCAGCGTTTTAGCAAAATTTTCGTCTGTCATATTGGGCATGGCAACGAGGCATTTTCCGGTTAAAAAATCTGTCTTGTCTTTCATTCCAACACCTATTATATTGTTCTTAGACTTAAACACTAACTTGTATGATATCATATTATATAGTATTATGAAAACAAAAATTCACTAGTTGCGGTATTTTAAATGAATAAATTTATTTTTCTTTGTACTTTGTTGTTGAGTTTGGTTTCATCTGCTGTAGCGGCAGAAAATCAGCAAAAAGTTGTGTATGATTTTTTGCCTGATGAAGAAGAGGAGGATAAAGAAGTCAACTTATATCAGCAATTAGAGCATGTTTTGAGCAATTATGCTTATTTTGAGCAAAAATATCCAGGAGAGGCTATAGATGGAGATATTCTGCCGGATGTTCAAAAAAAATATCCCGAGCTCAATGAAACAGAACAAGAAGAAAAAGTTGATGATATTCGTGCCAGAGTGAAGTTTTATCGCTTCTTAAAAAATAAATATGCCGAGATAAAAGAAAAAATTTTGGTTCCGCCTCCACCACCATTGCAAGTGGAGGAAAAAGATTATGATTTACCAAAAACATGGGAATATGTTGATACAGGTAATGATAAGCCTTTAATTATTCATGATTTTAAAAAAGTTCTCAGTTATGGAAATAATCCTCGCGACTTTGAAGCCATGGAACTTTATTATAAGAAAAAATTGCAGCAAGAACGTGAAGATTTGCAAGGATTTTTCCGCTTGTCTGCATTAGCTCAAGAACTTGAATGGAATAAGTTATTTTTCTATGGAATTGTGTATGATAATCCATTTACCGGGAAAAAGGGAATCGGTAAGTGGCAGCAAAGTCCATGGGGTGATTTGCGTTTAGCGACCAATGAGGTTTCAGTTAATAGTGAAAAAATTCATGCTATTTTAGATTTTCGTTTGAAAAAAGGTTATATGTTGCTTTGGAGCCCAGAAAAAAATATTTTGCCGCCAAAGTTAAATGTTATCGGTTCTGAAAATGTTGAGACAGCTGAAATTTTATGGCCAATTCCAACACGTATTATTGATAATAGTGATGATAATATAATTGGCTATGTTGGAGATGTGGCTATTCCGGTTCTCATAACTCTGAAAGATAAAAGCAAACCATTGTCTCTTAAAGCGCATGTTGAAGCAAATATTTGTGGCGAAAATCAATGTCATTCCGTGAGCTTTGAGCCAGAATTGAATTTAGGGGTTGGTGAAAATTATCTAAAATCAGGATTGAGTAGTTTTATTGAAAGAACATATAATAATTTGCCAAAACCGCATGATGAAGTTGTTAAAATAATAAAGACCGTGGTAGATGAAGATATTGACGGGACACAAACTTTGCGAATTGTTTTAGAAACAACTAAAAGTCCGGAAAAGGTTAAAGTGTTTGTAGATTCAGCTGATGGAATTTTGTTGACCCGACCCAAAATTACATTGAATGGTGACGAAATTATTGCAAGATTGAATGTAAAAAATAAGCAAGATAATATTATTGGAAAAAATTTGACTTTAACAGTTGGTATAAATGCATTTAATACATTTAGAACAACGATTATTCCTCAAAAGGCTTCAATTTTTGACACAAATAAGCCGACACTTTCTATTATGCTGATTATTATGGCTTTTGCCGGCGGGGTTATCCTCAACTTGATGCCTTGCGTTTTTCCGGTCTTATCCTTGAAGTTTTTAACTTTAACTCGCTATGGGGCCATGGAAGAAAAAGCTGTTCGTAAGAGTTTTGCTTATACGGCATTGGGCATCATGCTGGCGTTTGCCCTTTTGACTGCCGTGCTTTGCGCTCTAAAAGCCGCCGATGTGGCCATTGGTTGGGGAATGCAATTTCAAAATCCATATTTCTTAGTTGCAATGGCAATTGTGATGGTGTTTTTTATGGCGCAAATTTTTGGGCTTATTGATATAAAAACCCCTGAATTTATTTTGAAACGTTTAAAAAATAAAGATCCAAGACAAGATAATTTTATAAATATTTTGGCTGGTTTGTTTATAGTTCTGGTTGCCACACCTTGTACGGCGCCATATCTTGGAACAACATTGGGTTTTGCGCTTGCCGGAACAATGACTGATATTATCATTTTGTTGCCGGTGGTAGGTTTTGGTTTGGCAATGCCATATCTGCTTTTGGCGGTTCATCCCAACCTAGGCGAATTGATGCCCAAACCAGGACCATGGATGCAGAAGCTTAGTGCTTTTATGATTTTGATGCTTTTTTTGACCATTATTTGGTTGCTCTCCATTTTACAAGCACAAACCGATTGGCATACGGTTTTGTGGGTGGGAGCAGGATTGCTTTTCTTCTTGCTCATGTTTTATATGCGGCGCAAAATTTTAGATTCAATCGAAAATCAAAACGAAGATATCGCAGTTATTCAAGGAGCTAAAAAGCTTGTTCGTCGCGTGATTAGCATCTTGTTGCTTATGGTAACAATAGGGTGTTTGTATCAGGCAGACAAAGCCTTCAAAATCCATATGGCAGAAGTGGCTCTGACCAAAGAGGTGAAAATAGACCGCGCGCAGATTGATGCCTATTTGAAAGAAGGAAATATCGTGATTGTGCGTGTGGGGGCTGATTGGTGCCTGACTTGCAAGTTTAATGAAGTGACAGTATTTGATAACAACAAAATAGAAGAATTGGCTAAGTTTTACAAGGTGAAATATATTGATGTCGATTGGACCGATTATGACCGCAAGGTGCTGGAATTTATGCGCCAGTTCGGGCGCTCCGGTTTGCCGTTTTATATCATCTTCAGTCGCAGTGTTCCGGATGGTATGGTCTTACCTGAGATTTTGACTGAAGACGAACTTGCAAAAGTGATTAAGGGTTTTGCAGATTAAAAAACAAAAAACTCATCTTCCAAGTGGAAGGTGAGTTTTTTTGTTGTGGTTAGGGATTACTCATAAACAAGAGTTCTGAGTATATCCCATAACGCATACCTATCTTTTTGAAAGAAGTAGGCATATACTTTTTTTATTATGTATATGATCTCCATTACAAAGATTATTACAAAAGCTATAGCGCCTATTGTTCCGAGGATGCCTATTATTCCTGTTCCAAGAGCCCTACTTAAATCAGGAACAAAGAGCAAGTTGCTTTCACGCCATATTTCAGCGATGTGTGTCCATATTTCAGGAATATAATAGCATACCAACATCGCACCAATACCTAATGTTTGTAAAAATAAAAAACGAAACCACATCCATACTTCGTGCATGATTTCTTTCACTCTTTTAATAATAATTTTCTTGTCCATAATGTTTATTGTTTTAGTTAGTAATATTTTTTCTGCCTAAGTTTATATCACAAAATGAGGGGTAGAGTAAGTATAAAAATAGACAATTTTGTCAAAAAATGTTTTGTATGTTAAAGAGAAAACTTGATTGGTGCGATTGTTTTAATTATAATCAAGCATATTTACGATAATAGGTGAGTTTGAGATATGCAGGCAGAAGATTATATTCGGACAATAAAAACCATTGGAATGGGATTATTTTCTTTTGTTGCTTATGCTTCAATATCACTCTTGAATTTCTTTGTTGTCTGGAATTTATTGTCTTATCCTTTGTGGGTGACGATTTATAGCTTTTTTATCTATTTTTATTCTTATGAGCAAAAAAGAATTGCCAGCGTTCGTGAAGAGCCGGTTCTGATGGCGGTTGTGACTATTATCAATTTGGTTTTGATTTATATTTATGAGTTTTAATCTTTTTCTAAAAAGCTTTTGGCGGAATCGCGGGCGAGTTTATCCACGCGCTCGTTTTCAGGATGTCCGTTATGGCCTTTAACCCAAACCCATTTGATTTTGTGCTTGGGCAACAAACTATCCAGCTCTTGCCAGAGTTCCAAATTTTTGACGGCAGATTTTTTATTGGTGGTGCGCCAGCCGTTTTTCTTCCAGTTCGGCATCCACTCATTGACGCCGTCCATCACATAGCGGCTGTCGGTATAAAGCGTGATTTCACACTCTCTTTTTAAGGCTTTGAGAGCCTCAATAACGGCGGTTAATTCCATGCGGTTGTTGGTGGTTTGTGCTTCGCCACCACTTAATTCTTTTTCGGTTTCACCACAGCGCAAAATAACGCCCCAGCCACCGGCTCCGGGGTTGCCGGAACAAGCTCCGTCGGTAAAAATTTCAATAGCCGTCATCTCTTATCTATTCCATATTAATTAAAAATTCTGAGAAAAATTCGTTCAACAATTTGTCGGGGTTTTTACTGTTTCTCAAAGCCTTGGCAACAAAAGAACGCAGATTGTTTTTGGCAATATGCACGTCGAAGTCTTTGGGAGCGCATTCATCGGCACCAATCACACCATCCAGCACTAAATCATCTTCGGCAAAAGGAGAAAGGATAATATCCACGTTACAGAATTTGAAAATGCCTCGGGGCGGAAGTCTTAACTCCGGTTTGGTTATCAAGTTGAGCTGATTTTCAATGCCTGGGATTGAGTCCATTTGGTTTAAATTGGTAAAACGAATTTTGTTATATTCACTTCCCGTGCTTACTGTGCGGCAAGTTAAATAAATCTCTCGTGCAATGACATTACTAACGTTTTCGGCATGAATGGCAAAGCTGATTTTGACATATTTCTTGGGCGGGTTTTTCATATTCAGCGGATAAATCAAATCTTCATCAGCATTATCCAAAACTTTGATTTGCTTATCGGCCAAAATCAATTCTACATTGGGTTGCGGACGCTTTCCAAACATTCCGGCTATAACCGAATAAGGCGCTGGCACGTTATTGGAGCCGGAGCGGATGTAAATGGCGCCGTTAGTCGTGGACATTAAAGGAGCCAAATCTGATTTTGGAATATAGGTGGCAATAAAACCATCGCCGTTTTTATCACAACTGATGATGTGGTTTCTGACTTTGTTGTGGCTGGGAATGGTGCAGCCGGAAATGGCATTTTCCAGCCAGCTTAAAAAGCGGTGTACGTTTTTGACCTTGACTTTGGCTTTGGCAACATCGCCGATTTCATTATCACGCGAACATTCAACCCCCCAGATAATGACGCCGCCTTCCGAGTTGCCAAAACCGGAAATGGCTTTGGAGAGGTTTTTGCGGTCATCTCTATGCAGGGTAACAAAGTTTTTGCCGACAGATACGGCTTGCTTGAAGTCCAAAAAAAGCTCTTCGGTTTGTTGGTTGATGATAAATTCATCAATGGCATCTTCCCCGAAATAGATGAGCTTTTGAAAAATGTCTTCTGCGCGTGACATGGTTCTTCTCCCGCTTTGTCAGAGTTTGAAATTTACCTTTTCATACTCTACTTTTACATCCATAATCTTAATATTATCATAATGTGACTTTAATTGGTAGAGTAAATCTTGCACCAGATATTCCGGTGCAGAGGCTCCGGCGGTGATACCTACAGTTTGATATTCTTTTAACAAATCCCAGTCAAGCTCTGAAGCATCATCAATCAATACAGCATCTTTGGCGCCGTTTTTTAATGCCACTTCTTTGAGCTGTTTAGAGTTGGAAGAATTTTTAGAGCCGATGACAATTATCAAATCTGCAAGTTTTGCCATTTCTTTGACGGCCTTTTGGCGGTTGGTGGTGGCAAAGCAAATGTCATCTTTGCGCATGGCGGAAATGGTTGGAAATTTTTCTTTCAATGCAGACACAATCTCTTTGGTATCATCAACAGAAAGGGTGGTTTGTGTGACAAAGCCGACTTTGCTTTCAGGGTTGATATTCAAAGCTTCAATATCTTCTTTAGAATTGATTATATGCAGTTTGCTATCATTTGGAATTTGTCCGACAGTGCCAATGATTTCGACATGATTTTTTTTGCCGATAACGATGATTTCCATATCTTCATTGTATAGTTTTTTGATTTGGTTATGCACCTTGGCAACCAGAGGGCAGGTGGCATCAATTGTCTTAATGCCGAGCTTTATGGTTTCATCAACCACGCTTTGCGGAACGCCGTGGGCGGAGAAAATGAGCGGGCGGGTTTTATCTTGCATTTGTGACAATTCATCAATTAAAATCACGCCTTTGTTTTTCAAATCTTCTATCACATGTTTGTTATGGACGATCTCGTGGCGGACATAAACCGGTGCGCCATAATCTCTTAGGGCTTGCTCGACAATCTCTATGGCTCTTCTGACACCGGCACAAAAACCGCGCGGTTCGGCAATATAAACAGTCAAATTCTCACTCATGCTTTTACCTTTATGGATTGGCATAATTCATCATAGGGCATATATTTATCAATAGAGCCCAAAAGTGTGTAAGTCGGGGTGGAAGAAAAGATTTTGCAAGCGGTGTTTTGAATATCATCCAAAGATACTTGTTCAATCATCTCTACCATTTCTTCTACCGGAATAATGCGGTTGAAAATGAGCATTTGGCGCGCCAAAACCTCGGCAGAAGAAGAGCAACTTTCCAAGCCCATCAACATGCTGGCTTTGAGCTGAACTTTGGCACGTTGAAGTTCTTTTTCGGTCACTTTTTCTTGGCAGACTTTGTTAACCTCTGTTGCAACAACGGGCATCAATTCTTCTAGCTCTTTCTTGCCGGTTCCGGCATAGATACCAAACAGACCGGTTTGGGTGTGGGCATTGGCAAAAGAATATACCGTATAAACCAAGCCTCTTTTTTCTCTGATTTCTTGGAACAAACGAGAAGCCATGCCACCACCTAATAACGTGGATAAAATCACGGTCGGATAGTAGCTTTTGCTCTCGTATTTTGTGGCTTCAAAACCAAGCAGAACATGGGCTTGTTCAATGTCTCTTTTTTCAATGAAAAAGCCGCCTTGATATTTTTGTTTTTCCGGAGTGAAAAAAGTTTTGGGCTGCAAAGAGCTCATGCGTTGTTCCATCATTTTAACAAAGGCATCATGCTCAATGTTGCCGACGGCGCAGGCAATCATATTCTCACCGGCATAGTTGGTGGAAATGTATTTGCGCAATGTATCACCATTAAAGCTTCTGACTTTTTCTGCCGGACCCAATATGGTGCGTCCCAAAGCTTGGTTCGGGAAAGCGGCTTCTTGAAAGTAGTCAAAAATGATGTCATCAGGAGCATCAATGGTTTGTTTGATTTCTTGTACCACAACTTCTCTTTCTTTGACCAGTTCTTCTTCAGGGAAGGTGGCATTTAACAAAATGTCGGCAATCACATCGGCGGCCAACTCAGCATCGGCTTTGAGCATTTTGGCATAATAGGCAGTGAACTCGCGCGAGGTATAAGCATTCATTTGTCCGCCGACATCTTCAATCTCTTCGGAAATTTGTAGTGCGTTGCGCTTTTTTGTACCCTTAAAGCAGGTGTGTTCAAAAAAGTGAGAGATGCCGTTCATGGCTTCTTGTTCATAAGCTGCACCGGTTTTTACCCACACACCTAAAGACACACTTTCAAGATTGGTGCGTGTGGAAGTGATTATTCTCAAACCGTTTTTTAAGGTGGTCATTTGCCATTGCATTTTTTATTGCCTTACTTATCTAATTTGTTCTTGTTATTTTGAGTTAATTTATTATATATTTCTTAATAAATTAATTACGCAAGAAAAGAAAGGAAAATATTATGTCTGAGCGACCTCAAATTGCCATTGTTCTTGCCGGATGCGGCGTTTTTGACGGAAGTGAAATCCATGAAGCCGTTTTGACCATGTTGGCTATTGACCAACAAGGTGCCGAATATCAATGCTTTGCACCAAATACTTGGCAAGCCCGCACTATAGACCACTTCACCGGTCATGCCACAGCCATTGCCGGAGATGAGGATAATCGTAATGTGTTAGCCGAATCGGCACGTATTGCTCGTGGACAAATTAAGGACCTGCAAGCATTCAAAGCCAAAGATTACGATGCCATTATTTTCCCAGGTGGTTTTGGTGCCGCTCTCAACTTGAGTGACTTTGCCATCAAAGGTGCTGATTGTGAAATTAATCACGAAGTGCGTCGTGCTTTGGAAGAAAGCTATGATGAAGGAATCGTTATCGGAGCAATGTGCATTGCCCCAACCGTGATTGCGCGCGTGTTGGGTAAACATCATGTCAAACTGACCATTGGTAATGATACAAAAGTTGCTGCCGGTTTGAAAAAAATGGGTGCTGAACACGAAAATAAAGCTGCTACCGAAGTTTGTGTAGATGAAGAGCACAAGATTGTAACCACACCATGTTACATGCTTGCTAACTCTATCAAACAAGTGGCTGAAGGAACGCATAATCTCGTTGAAGCTGTCTTGGATTTGATTTAATTTCTTTAAGCCCTCGAATGAGGGCTTTTTTTATATTTATATACATTCGTTTGAGTTAATAAAAACTCTTGAAATCTTTTATAAAAGAGTAGATATTTCCGAAAAATGGATTACATTTATTTACAGTTGTTTCTGAAATAATGAGGATTAATATGTTGTTTAATAAGAAGTTTTTGACTCTGGCAACCATGCTTTTGGTTTTGGCCGGTTGTAAGCAAGAAAAATCACAAAATCAGCAAGCCATGCAGGCTCCGAAGGTTTCGGTTATTGAAGTGGAACCGCAAAATGTGCCTTTGAGTTTTGAATTTGCCGCTAGAGCACAAGGTTCAAAAGAGACTCAGGTTCGTGCTCAAGTTGGTGGAATTTTGCTTAAACGTAACTATGTGGAAGGTTCTCATGTGGAAGAGGGTAGTGTTCTTTTTCAAATTGACCCCAAACCTTATAAAGTTGCGTTAGATCAAGCCCAAGCTCGTTTGGCTCAGGCTGAAGCAGAAGTTAAAAATGCAAAAATCCAATTAGAAAGAACTTTGAAACTCTTTAAGCAAGGTTATGCCAGTGAAAAAGCTAAAGATGATGCTCAAGCTAATTATGATGCTTTGATGGCTAATAAAGAGTTGGCTCAAGCTGAAGTGGAGGGCGCTCAACTTAATCTGGACTATACAACAGTTACTGCGCCAATTAGCGGTTTGACCAGTATGGAAGTGCAATCGGAAGGAAGCCTCATTTCAACCTCGGGTGATGCCGGTTTGCTCACTCATTTGACTCAAGTTGACCCGATTTATGTTATCTTTTCTGCCTCAGAAAATGAGGTAATGGCTTTGACCAATATGGTTGAAAGCGGAAAAATTCAAAATCCGTATAATGATAGCTCTATTCATGCTAAAGTAAAACTCGGTGATGGACAGACATATAAATATAACGGACAAATCAATTTTATTAATCCGACGATTGATACTTCAACAGGTACGGTTAAATTGCGTGCCGTTTTCCCGAATCCTGATAAAATAATTCGTCCGGGACAATTTTTGCGGTTGGTTATGGAAGGATTGACTCGCTTGGATGCATTGATTGTGCCGCAAGATGCCGTTATGCAAGGTGCAAATGGCGCTTATGTATATCGTGTTAATCCGCAAAATATTGTGGAAATGGTCAGCATTAATACCGGCTTGTCTACTGAAAACGGCGGTTGGATCGTTGATACAGGTTTGAAAAAAGGCGATAAAATTATTATCAGCAATTTGATGAAAATTCGTCCCGGTATGACCGTTACTCCTGAAGTGACAACCGATGATAACTTGGAAAAAGACGCCCAAGTGGAAGATTAAAAATAAAGGATAATACCGATGTTTTCTAAATTTTTTATCGAAAGACCAATTTTTGCAACGGTTGTTTCTTTGATTATTGTTCTTTCCGGCTTAGTTGCTATGAAGGCTTTGCCGGTTGAACAATATCCCAATATCGTTCCAACCGAAATTCAAGTTTCGGCAACATATCCTGGTGCAACAGCCGAAGTATTGGCTGATACCGTTGCGGCACCTCTGGAGCAAGAAATCAACGGCGTTAAGAATATGATCTATATGTATTCTAACGCAACATCTTCCGGTTATTTGACCTTGGGTGTGGTTTTTGATATTGGAACTGACCCAGACCAAGCAACCATTGATGTGAACAACAAAGTGCAAATGGCAACACCGAAACTCCCTTCAGAAGTAACTAAACAAGGTGTGACCGTAGAAGAGAAATCTAACTCCATTTTGCAGGTTATTGCCATGCGCTCTACCACCGATCAATATGATACGGTTTATGTTTCTAACTATGCACTTTTGAACGTGTTGGATGAAATTAAACGTATTAAAGGTGTGGGTAGCGCATCGCTTTTTGCCAGCCAAGACTATTCAATGCGTATTTGGCTTTCTCCTGATAAGTTAGCAGACCACAATCTTACTCCACAAGATGTGATTACTGCCGTTCAAGAGCAAAACTCACAATATGCTGCCGGTCAGTTTGGTCAAGAGCCGATGGAAGAAATTCAACCTTATACCTATTCAGTGAACACCAAAGGGCGTTTGGTTGATGCCAAAGAGTTTGGTAATATCATTCTTTCTACCGATGAAGATGGTGCTATGCTGCGCCTCAAAGATGTGGCAAGAATTGAGCTCGGTGCGCAAGACTATAGCGTAAGCTCTCGTTTTAATGGCGAGCCGGCGGTAGCTTTTGCAGTTTATTTGCAATCAGGTGCAAATGCTTTGGAAACTGCCGAAGCCGTTAAAACTAAAATGGAAGAACTTGCTAAAAGTTTCCCGCAAGGTATTACCTATGATATTCCTTATGATACAACTTTGTTTGTGAACGTTTCTATTGAAGAGGTTATTCATACATTCTTCGAGGCCGTGGTTTTGGTTATTGCCGTGGTTTATCTCTTCTTGCAAAACTTCCGCGCAACTCTTATTCCGATTTTGGCCGTGCCGGTTTCTATTATCGGTGCATTTGCCGGAATGTATATCTTGGGCTTTTCCATCAACTTGTTGACTTTGTTCGGTTTGATTTTGGCCATCGGTATTGTGGTGGACGATGCGATTATCGTGCTCGAGAACGTGGAACGTATTATGAGTGAAGAAGGGCTATCTCCTAAAGAAGCAGCCATCAAAGCTATGGAAGAAGTTTCTGGTCCGGTTGTTGCCGTGGCTTTGGTTTTGTCTTCCGTGTTCTTGCCGATTGCGTTCTTGGGTGGTATGACCGGTGTTATGTATAAACAATTCTCCGTTACCATTGCCGTTTCTGTGTTGATTTCGGCGCTGGTAGCTTTGACCTTAACACCTTCTCTTTGCGCTCTTATCATCAAAAAAACTCATGGTAAAAAAGAGCCTATGGCTTTCTTTAAATGGTTTAACGTCTTTTTTGAAAAAGTAACCGCATGGTATATTCATGGTGTGGAATTTTTCTTAAAATGGCGTAAATTGGCTATTTTGAGCTTTGTTGGTTTGATTTTTGCTATTATCGGAATGTTCAAAATTATTCCGACAGCTTTGGTGCCGAACGAAGATATGGGTAACCTCCTTATGGCTTATAATATGCCTGAGGCATCTTCTTTGCCCAGAACCGAAAAATTCAGCTCCAAAATCGCCGATATGATCAGAAGTAACCCAAATGTTTCTGACGTGTTGACGGTTAATGGTTTTAATATGTTGTCTTCCAGCCAAAACACATATTCCGGTGTAAGCTTTATTACGCTTAAAAATTGGAATCAACGTTTGGAAGAAGATCAATCTGCCGAGGCTTTGGCTAAAACTTTTACCGGTATCGGTATGAGTCAGCCGCAAGGTATTGCATTTGCTTTTAACTTGCCACCGATTATGGGTATGAGTACAACGGGTGGTTTTGAAGCTTATATTCAAAACAAAACAGGTAAATCTTCTCGTGAGTTGATGGCAAAAACACAAGAGTTTTTGAATGCAGCCAACAAGCGTCCGGAACTTTCTAACATTACCACGACTTTCTCTGTCAGCACTCCGCAATATACCATTGATTTGGATAGAGAAAAAGCTATGGTTTTGAATGTGCCGATTAATAGCATTTATGCGGTTTTGCAATCTACATTCGGAAGCCTTTATATCAACGATTTTACCTATATGGGCAGAAACTTCCGCGTGACATTGCAATCAGAATCAAAGTTCCGCAGAACACCTGATGATCTTCGTTATGTTTATGTTAAGTCCTCAAAAGGCGATTTGGTTCCGCTTTCAACCCTTATTCATGTTAAGCGCGTAACCGGACCGGAACTTGTTAACCGCTTTAACATCTTTCCGGCAGCCAAAGTTATGGGAGACCCTGCAGAAGGATATTCTTCCGGTCAAGCCATTAAAGCAATGGAAGAAGTGGCAGAACAAGTTTTGGGTGATGAATACTCACTGTCTTGGATTGGTTCTGCATTCCAAGAAAAATTGGCAGGCGGTGCATCTACCATGGCATTTGCGTTTGGTGTGATTATGATTTTCTTAATCCTCTCGGCGCAATATGAAAAATGGTCTTTGCCAATTGTGGTTATTTTGTCTGTGCCGTTTGGTGTGTTTGGTGCTTTGCTCGCGACATGGATGCGCGGTATTCAAAACGATTTGTATTTCCAAGTCGGTTTGGTAACTTTGATTGGTTTGTCTGCTAAAAACGCCATTTTGATTGTGGAATTTGCGGTGATGAAAGTGCATGAAGGTTTGACCTATGCTCAGGCGGCTATTGAAGCGGCAAAACTTCGTTTCCGTCCGATTGTGATGACCTCTTTGGCCTTTACCTTTGGTGTATTGCCGTTGGCAATTTCGACAGGTGCCGGTGCAGCAAGCCGTCACTCAATCGGTACCGGTATGATTGGCGGTATGATTATGTCAACCTTCGTGGCAACCTTGTTTGTACCGATGATGTTTGCTATTATCGGAGAAGTGTTTGATGAAGAAAACATCAAACTTCGCAAAATCAACAAACGTGCCGAAAAAGAAGGCAGACCAAAACTCAAACGCCAATTGCGTTAAAAACAAAAAAAACAGCAGGGATTTAAAACCTGCTGTTTTTTTTGTTTCTTTTTTAAGCCATATCGGCGCAATAGCGCACATGGCCTATTTCAAGATTATTATCAGCCAATAGATAAGATGAATCGGGGTAGGTGATTGGAAGACCGCCCATCTTTCTTAGGATATCATTCAGACTTGGCTGACATGCTTTACATTCGTCAAATTCGGCTTTTGTCATCAAATGCCAATTATAGCCTTTAGGTAATTTTCTTTTATGGTCTATGGCATTGCTTATTGAACCTTTATTTTCGGAGCCATCCAAAAACAGAAGTTTGCCGGAAGGAAGGACTACCCCTACATTAGAAATGATTTTTAAAATCGTTTTTTGTTGTTGGGGTTCCGTAATGTTTTCTGTGGTAACAGACAGCTCTTGCACTTTGATGTCATAATGCTTCATTAAAATTTGTATTAATTGAAGCACATCTGCTCGATTGAGAAAGAGTTTTATCAGATTAGCAATCTCTCTCGTTCCTTTAGATAATTCATTCATAATATTTTATTTTTAAGTTGATAATAATATGTTTAAATCTCCATTATTACCTGCCCATACTTGAACTTGTTTTTGGGTTTTGGGATGGTTGGTACGGGGCAGTTCTTATTAAATTTTGTATTTTCCGCAGAAAGTTCTTTTACGCTTTGCGGTAGTGATATTTTTTCAATTAAGCTTAAATCGCATTTATTAAGGCGCAGTTCTTCCAAGTTTTTAAAACCTGTTAAATCCATATGTGGGTGGGCGCCAAATTTACAATCATAAAAAGCTAAATATTTAATTCCTTGTGGTAAATATATCACCTTGTTGTCTGATAAATCAAGATTATTTATTTGCAGACTTTCTAATTCCGGATAGACGCGAAAATCTGGCAATTGGTATTTTTCTTTTTCAAGCAAGGATAACATAAAATGTTTGATATCTTGAGGAAGTTTGATGTTTTCACCTTGAGGGATGTTGGTACAATCTTTTATGATTATAACATGATTATCAACCATTTGGGGAATACCGAAACCTTCTAAAAAGAAGGCTGATTTGCTCCACAAAATGTCAGAAGCTTGGCGAGTATAATCAGGTGCAAAAAATTTTAAGTTTCTTAAATCTAGTTCTTTGATTTGGGATAAGTCAGCGTTATCTATGTTTAAGAACTGCACTCCTGCGAGATTGTTTATTTGTTTAATGTTTTTAGGTGTAGGATGGCCTTCTATACTTGCAGATTGAACGGTTATCAACTCATGTTTTATGAGTGGAAAGGAAGGATTTTTTGTTGAGATACTATGTATGGTTTCCGGCATTTTTGTCTTTAGAGCATCAATTCTTAATAAAGGATGTTCTTTTTGAAAACGCAAAGCATTCTCCGGTGTGGTTATTGTTGTCGGTTTTTCGGGATACCATTTGGGGAAAAATCCAAGGCATTCAAAACCATAACCATCTATATATTGGCTTAAATCTTGTGTTTGGAGACTATCATAAAAAAGTTTTCGAATGAATAAAACATTCTTGATACTTTCCGGTTTTTTTATAGAAATTGTTTTTATGGATTTGAATTTTTTTAATGAGGTAATACTCTCTTCTGAGATGTCTTCTTGAAAGATATATTTATCAATAATCAATTGTTTGGGAGATAAAAAATTCAGCAAGTCTGAATTAGAATTAAAATAAGTTAAGTGTATGTCTTCTTGAGGATGATTGTACAAGTCTACCAAAATATTATCGGTAGTGATAAGGTAACCGCAGTTTCTTAAATCAGAACAGCGTTTTTGTTGGTGAAGTTCATAAATATTATCATTTTGGCAGAGATGAAGAATAGATTTTCTTATGGCTGAAATATAAGGTTCTTCAATTTTTTTGTTTTGATAACCTTTGATTTGAGCAATTTTACTATCTTTGAATTCGATTGTACCGTGAGGCAACCATTCGCCGTCTGGTTCCATGGAGCGAAGAGAATAAATTTCCGTTTGTCCGTTTGATACTTGTTTGTCATAGCTGCCTTTACCAACACAATGATCCATTTTTGCTGTTTCATAATCTAAAGCGGCGGCAGATTTTAATTTGACCAAAAGCAAATTTTCTTGCGGAAATGTTAAAATAACTTCGGTATCTTTGCGGCTGTTTTTAACATTGTCGGGCAAAAGCTCGGTTGTGTCATTGAGCTTGTCAAAATTATCATTAACAAAGGTGAGTAGGCTTTGCCAATTATCAATGCCGTTGAGCAAGGTTTTGAAATGTCCGGCAGTTTTGACCTTTTCGGGATAACGTGCGATATAAGTAGCGACAAAATCTTTGATGTGCTGTGCTTGTTCATAAATTTCCGAATGACGAAGTTGCTCAGTGGAAACTATGATATCACCATTATCATTAATAGGAAAATGAAGAGGGTTATTTTTGATGATTTCACCCGTCAAATATTTTTGAAAAAGGAAACCGCTGCAAACGCAGATTTTGGCATCTTCACTTAACGTGTTAAAATGGTCAGCCGATTGAAGCGCTTTAAGCTCTTTTACCAAAGCTTGTTTATTTTGCTTGAGTTTATTTGCTTCCAAGCCGGCACGTTTTTTATCTTCACAAACTCTAATCTTTTGAGCTTGAAGTTGAATCTGTTGATTCAAGTTTTTGATTTTGTTTTGTAAATCAGATTTGGTTTGATTGAGCTGTTTGCCGGAACTCATTAGGGCATAGTAGTAGTTTCCGGTTTCGGCGAAAGCTTCACCGGTATACAATTCGCGCAGAACGCTTGTATATTCCCTAAAATTGGCAATTTTCATCTTATTTTCCTTGCTGAGAAGGCTAATCTAGAATGTTTGGAAAATTTTGTCAATAACCTAAGCAATGCTTTTTGTACTTGCGTTTGGAATGTTTTCTTTTATGCTTTATAAAAAAGGAGGGAAGATGAATAGTATTCAAAAGCAAATACCGCAAATCATATTGCTCTGCGGGTTTTTAGGTTTTGGTAAAACGACTTATGCTCAAAAATTGGCTTTGGAATTACCAGCCATTCTTTTTACGCATGATGAGATTATGAAAGAGCGTTTTGGGCGAAACCCAGATGATTTTGCCGCCAAATATAAAATCGTTGATGATTATATTCGCAAACAGACCAAACAAGCCGTGCAACAGGGACAGAATGTGATTTTGGATTATGGCTTTTGGAGCAAAGACAAGCGCCAAGAATATTATCAATGGGCAAAAAGCCTTACCCCAAATGTTGTTTTTCATGTTTTGGAATGTGATATGGCACTCGCCAAGCAACGGGTGCTTAAACGCACGCAAACCGATGATAACGCGCTTTATATTGATGAAAATTGTTTTGATACTTTACTTAACCAATTTAAGCCGTTTGATGCCAAAGAAGGCTATCCGTTTGTGTTAATCAAGGGATAAAAAAATCCTTAGTCGGTGAGGACTAAGGATTTTAAGATTTTAGAAGTTTATGCGATATTGAGATATTTTTTTTCCTCTTTTTTGCATTCTTCTTCAATTTCAGCAAGACGGGTGGCTAAGTCCGAATAATCAAAATCGTCTTCAGAATCTTCTTGAAATTCTGATTCCAGTTCTTCATCTTCCCAAAACTCATCCCGTTCTTCATCTTCCCAATCGTAATCTTTTGTGCAATTGGATTTTTTTCTTTTATTTTCTCTTAAATCTCTAATCAATTCTTGTGCGTTTAGCAGAATTGTTTGATATTCAGAGAGTTCTTTTTGGGCCTCTAGGACAGCGTCTTTTTGTTCGGGGGCATCTTGGTTTCTTTTAATAAAAGAATCTGTAACTAAGACTTTTACCCCGAAATAATCGCATATTTCCTCGAGGTCTTTTATCTTCACATGCTTTAATGAAGATAAGTTGCCCTCTAAGAGAGCCTCTTCGATGTAAGTATAGTCCATAATTTTAAGGATTAATCTTCGTTTATCATTTCAGATATCCATTCTCCTTGTTCCATTTTTTCTAGCAGAATTTCTGCGTTTTCAATAATGGAACGGTTTTCTGAGATTCTTTTATTAGCCCGCTCAATGCGAAGCTTTAATGCTTGCGTACGAGCTTCAGTTTCTTCTACGAGGTTCAAATCATCGCGCAGAGCCTCTTCGGCATCGGTCAAGATTGATTCTACATCGTTTTCAGTTACCTGCATTGTTGCCAATGCATTAAAATTACCCTCACGGAGGGCGTTTTTCAATTTACACATAATATAATTTTTTTTAAGTTAAACATTAGCAACCACGCAGGCTAAAGAAGTCCCCTTAAAAATAAGAGCTACACTTTAGTTTTTTCCTTAATAGTTGCCATAAAAATTCATTTGATAGACTCTTTATATCACATTTTATGGACTTAAACAATATTTTTTTTGTCTAAAATAAAAAAGCCTCTTAAAAAAGAGGCTTTAAATGAAAAAATCAATAACTTATTATAAATCAGCAATCACGCTCATAGAAATGATTTCATCCGGATTGCTGACCGCACCGTTTGAACCGGTGCCTTTCTTAATCATATCTACAAATTCCATGCCGGAAGTGACTTCACCCCAAACGGTGTATTGTCCGTTGAGCCAATCGCAATCATCAAAACAGATGAAAAATTGACTATCAGCCGAATCGGGGAACATCGAACGAGCCATCGAAACTGTGCCACGTTTGTGGGGCATTTTGTTGAACTCTGCTTTGAGCTTTTGACCGCTGCCACCGGTACCATTTCCCAAAGGACAACCGGTTTGGGCCATAAAGCCTTCAATTACGCGGTGGAATTTCAATCCATTATAAAAACCTTGTCTAACCAGCTCTTTGATTCTTTTAACATGGTTGGGCGCAACATCAGGGAACATCTCGATAACCACATCACCGTCTTTTAATTTGAGCAACAAAGCATTTTCAGGGTCTTTAACTTGATAAGAATGTTTAATCTTTTTGGCTCTGGTTTTGCTCACACCCAATTTTTTGGTTTCTTCTTTAGGCAAACTCTTGGTTTTTGATTTTGCTAATTTTTGGGTTTTAGCATTTTTGAGTAATTTTTGTTCTTCTGTCATCTTTCTTGTCCTTTGTTTTATCATATCTATCTCATATATAGGTATGAAATTTTTGCTTTGCCACTATTTCTTACCAAAATTTAAAACAAAATCGACACGTTCTTCCGGAGTTAAGTCTTTGGGATAATAATGCTCAATGCGTTTTAACACACCTTCAATACCCAAGCCGTTGGCAATTTGAATGGCTAAGCCGGGGCGGGCGTTTAACTCAAGCATCATCGGACCTTTTTCAGCATCGAGCACAATATCGGCCCCCAGATAGCCAAGTCCGGTCATTTCATAAGCTTTGGCGCCAATCAGCAAATGTTCCCTCCAATAGGGAACGGAAATTTCACTTAACTTAGCATTGGTATCGGGATGAAACTCTATCGGCAGATTATTCATAACAGCTTTTAAGGCGGTGCCTTTGCTGATGTCTAAGCCCACACCGACGGCTCCTTGGTGCAAGTTGGCTCTGCCGCCTGATGCTTTGGTGGCAAGGCGCATCATAGCCATGGTCGGATAGCCCTTATAGACAATGATTCTGATATCGGGAATGCCTTGGTAGCTATAATCTTTGAAGATGTTACTAAAGTGTACCAACTCTTCAATAACGGCAACATCATATTGTCCGCCTAAGCTGTACAATCCGCTTAAAATGTTGGAGATGTGTTTGTAAACATCGTGAAAGGAGAGAGTTTCACCGGAGGCTTTAACAAAGCAATCTTCGCTAAAAGATTTGATTACCAAAACACCTTTACCACCGGAACCATGCGCCGGTTTAATTACAAAGTCTTTATTATCACCAATGACTTTGAGCAAGTCTTTTACCTCGTATTGGTGTTCAATCACACCAATTAGGTGAGGGGTGGTGATGCCGTGTTGTTGAGCCAAGTTTTTGGTTTGAACCTTATCATCTACCAGCGGATATAACCTTCGGTCATTATATTTGCTAATGAATTTATAATTGCGGCGATTCATGCCCAAAACACCGGCTTTTCTCAAGCTGGACGGACTGGCAAAAGAAGAAAAAAAGTTCTTAAACAACATTTTAATCCCTTTCGGCAATCGGAGAAAATCTTCTCAACTCGGTCAAACGATAGCCCGTGTATGTACCAAGCAACATAACAATGAACAAAATGACCAGATTTAATTCATTGAAGGCATACATGACGTGTCTTATCATCTCGTTATTGATGACAAAATATGTAATCAATGCCGCCAGCAAGCTATTGATGATTTCTTCGCAAGCATTAACGGCGCCGTCTTCTTCCCAAGTGATGGATGCACGTTCAATAATCCATGCCATGATGATAATTGGGAAAAAGGCAGCCGTAGATATCATATCAAACTTTAAACGATAACCCAAAATGGTGAAGGTTTGCATAATCAAAATTACAAAAATGACTACAGCTGCAATTCTTGGAACTAATAACAAATTGAGTTTTGAGAGCAGGGCACGCATGGACAAGCCAATGACCATAATCAAGCCAAAGCTGACCAAACCGGGGATTAATCCGGTTTTGACTAAAGACATAGCCAATAACATAGGTGTAAATGTTCCCATGGTTTTGATACCAATAATGTTGCGCAACATAACTGTGATTAAAATACCTAATGGGAATATCATTAACCATTTTAAGACATTTTGTTCGGCAACAGGCAGATTGTAGATAGAATAGTCAAACCAGCTTTTTTGTTTGGCAATATCAGCTCTTTTACCTGCTAAACTGATTGATGAAGTGACAGATTTGATGACAGAAAACTTAACAACAGAATCTTCGCCTCCTTCAACATCAAGCAAAGAATCACCACCTCTTTGGAAGAGGATAAAATTGGCAGGGATGCCGATTGAGCCATCTTTAACGTTATAGGTTCTCCATTTACCATTGATGTATGCTTCTAACATCAAATCTGCAGAAAAGGCTTTACGATCTTCAACTAGTTTGACACCGCGAGCCGTGCGTGAAGGAATGTTTTTTAAGGCTAACAAATTGCGGACAGCATCAATGGTATCTTTAGTGTTCTTTTTCAACGGAAGAAAAGCCAACACGTTAGCGTCTGGTGTTTTTTGATTGAACAAACGGATAATTTGCTGAGCATCATCGCCTTCTTGTTTTTTTGCTAATTTTAAGATTTCTTTAGCAGTGGCCATGGTTTGGTCATCAAAAAACGGTTGTGCCGGAGCTTGGGGCATTTTGTCTTTAATTTTGCCTTTGGCATCAATATTATCAAACAGCATAACACGATAATATATGTTTTGCATGCCTTCTTTGTTTGCCGGAGATGTTAAAACTATTTTGTTTGTATCATCTTTAATCTTTTTAATATTATATCCTTCGGCAACAACATCTTGTTCTAAAATTTTGAAATTATTGCTTTGAGAAGGTGTGGTTAAAGAAACTTTTATCGGCTCACCGGTGGGTTTGAAACTAACATGAGCTTCAATTGTCCAAACATCAGATACTTGTTTTGGAGAGAAACTAAAACCCCAGTATTTGATTTTATAATAAATACTGTATCCAGCAAAAATCGTGGATATAATTAACAAAAATGTTAAAACACGGCGAACTGTAAAAATTTTTTTGAACATATTTTTTTCTCTATATTAGTGTAAAGTATTGGAAACAGAAGTGTCAACAATGGCGCGACCAGTTAAAATGTTGCGTCCGATGAGAGCTTGATATTCAAATTTGTCGCGTTTTGCTAAAGAAAAGTTTGCTTTGAATAATTCTGCTCCAAACTTGACATTCATTTCAACAACAGGTCTTTTTTCTGTAACATGAATGCGTTTGATATAAGTGTGACGGATAAGTTTCTTTTTGAAATTTTGTTTTTCTCCATTTTCTCGGTTGATAACATCAAAAGAAACCCATTTTTCTCCGTCTCGTTCAAAATATTTGATATTATCTGCATCAATTGCGGATTGTTCGGCTCCGGTATCAATGCGAGCGGCAATCGGAGTCTTCATTGGTGGAAAATAAATTGGTTCAACTTCGCCAATAATATTCATGCGGTGCAAAGATGATTTTGGGGCTTCAACAGCCGGAACAATAGTTGGTTTCGGTGTTTGTTGGCAGGCATTGAGCGCTAAGCTCATCATACTGATAAATAAGATTTTTTTTGCTATTTTCATTTTGTGAATCTTCGTTGTTTGTTATGCTAAAAGATAAGCCATATTTAGCGGCAAAAAGACATAAATGTAAAGTTAAATTTTAACCATATCTTAATAAATCGGTATGGAAAAATAAAGTTGTTCTTTATCAATGTATTGACAAAAATTCTTGACTCTTTTTTCTTTAGGAGTATGTTGGTGGCTTCTTTTCGTATATATTGTTTAATTATTAAATCTTAATTGTTATGGACATAAAGAAGTTTTTTTCAGGAAAACACGAGGTCGTTTTGACACCAAACGATTTCAAGAAGCTTATTTTAGAGGAATGTCCAAACTTAACCGAAAAATATAATCTGGGCAAAGTTTTTTTTGCAGAATGTTATGAACGGGAGTTGGCTTATTATCCTCTGGTAGTGATGAAATTGATGTCAAAAGGAAAGCAGCAGATTGATTATGCTTGCTTTATACCTCAAAAGTCAAAAGTGGAAATTTGGAATGGAAAATTGAGCTATAGAGAATTGAACTTTAGAGATGTTGCGCACAAAATGGAGCTTTGCGTCGATGGTCAGCTTGTTGGCGGTAAAATAGCAATGTGCGATGGAGGTCTCGGGTTCCGTTTTCGGTTGATATAGTCTTTTTTTGCTTTTGATTCTGTTCACTCATCTAAAACGGATTTGGTTGTGAAACCGGATCCGTTTTTTTATAAAAAAAAAGAGCGCCTTCTCACGAGGACGCCCCTTCCAAAATTTGCAAATGAAAAAAAGTTATTTTTTGTTGGCAATCATTTCATTGTACATGCCAATGAGTCTTGCCAACATAATTTTTTCCTCTTTAGAAATTTTTCCTTCTGCGAGTTTGCTTATTTCTCGTACAATTTCTTGTGCTAAAGCAATGTTGTTAGAGATAACATCAGGATAACGATGCAAAAGGGTCATAACTTCTACAGAAATGTATCCACCTCTTACAAGTTCCAACAACAAAACAGTATCCACAATTCCGTTTTCAAGAAGTTCGGCAACATAGTCGCTTGCAAATTGTTTTATCATTTGTTTCCTGAAGCGGAAAGAAACGATAATTAGGCCATTTAACTGATCGCGATAGTCAGCATACAATTCAGTTTTAAAGAATTGCTGGATTATGGCGCAGTCTTCTTTGTCTACAAATTCGTTCAAACGGCGTTTTTCCGTTAAAAAAGCAGTTAGGGTATTAAGTACCTTGATGTTGCTTTCTTTTTTCTTTCTTCCGACGTTGCTTTGCAGCTCTGCTGACGATATATTTTGCGTAATATAATCTTTCAGATGGAGCTTGTTTGTCAGATTGCGCGGCTTTTTTCGTGCGGTTTCAACGACTTTCAACCAAAGTTTACTACCAGTCTCTGGAAAATTCTTGCGGATGAGTTCTTTTTTCTCATCTAAAGAAAGATCTTTATCTCGGCTGATGAAACTGGTAATGATGGTTTCAGCTTCTTCAGCGGAAATGGAACTTTCATTTTTTACTTTTTCAATTTTTTCCAGCAACGGCAATGTTGCGATTTGTTCAAAAAATTTCTTTTTTTCCATTTTTGATATTTTTTTTATTAACAAAAAATTTATCTGCAAAAGTTGTTTAATATCGCATTAAACTCAATTGCTAGTTCTTTTAATTCTGGGGTGTTACTCTCTCCAAAAGCTATAACAACCTCGTAACAGCATTTCTCAATGCCTTTGAATTTCTTTTTGTTGAAAATGTTTTTCAGTCGATTCATGTCGATTGCTTCAATCTTTTCTTCATGTTCAACGGCTGTTTTGACTTTTCTCAAAAAGATGTTCTTCTTTACAATAGGAGATACTTGTGTTTCCATATTAAAATTTTTTATGTTAATACTTGCAAGTTTGAACTTTTACCTTCATCCTTGCGTTAAATAATATACAGATACTTATTTTTATAGTTTTTTAATATAGACAAAAAAAATCTGTGTGACAAGAATTTTATAGATTTTTAAATAAATTTGCTTATTTTAAAAACAAAATTGATGTTTTTTTATAGTAAAGGTTGTGAAATGATGCATAAATATATGAAATATGGTGTTATCTGCTGTGCACTCATTGGAGTCGGATTCGTTTTCTTTGCACCACAAAAGAATGCAAATGAATATATTACGCAAAAACTTTCTAAAGGAAATATTATTGAGAAGGTTACTGCGTCAGGAATTATTAATCCAATTTCGACCATAAATATCGGTACACAGGTTTCAGGTACCATTTCTGAAATTTATGTTGATTATAATTCTCAAGTGACCAAAAATCAGATTTTGGCACAGATTGATCCGGCTTTGTTTGAGGCAACTGTTGCTCAAAAGCAAGCAGCCTTGGATATTGCCAAAGCTCAAGTTAATGTGGTGAAAAATGATATTACTTACTATAAAAAACATCTTTCTCGTATCAAAAAGCTTAATAAATCACGCTATTCTGCCGATGCTGAATTGGAAGCGGCTGAACGTGATTATGATAACTCTGTAGCTCAACTTGCTTTGCAAGAAGCACAAGTCAAACAAGCCGAAGCTGCTCTAAATTCTGCACTCATAGATTTGAATTATACCAAAATTGTTTCTCCGGTTGATGGAATCGTGGTTTCTAAGGAAGTGGAGGTCGGACAAACCGTTGCCGCAAGCTTCCAAACACCAACACTTGTGACCGTTGCCGAAGATTTAACCAAAATGCAGATAGAAGCCTCTGTCGTGGAAGCCGATATTGCCAAGGTTAAAGATGGTCAGAAAGTTGATTTTAGCGTTGATAGCTATCCTGATGAGGTTTTCCATGGCGTTGTAACGCAAGTGCGTAACCAAGCAATTACAACTTCAAATGTTGTGACCTATGAAGTGATTATAGAAATTGATAACAAAGATTTGAAACTCAAACCCGGCATGACAGCTAATGTTGAAATTATCACTTCAAACAAAGAAAATGTGTTCCTTGTTTCAAACAAAGCTTTGCGTTTTTATATGACTGATGAAAACGGCGGTTCTCCAAAACGTTATAAAGATAAAGGAATTTGGGTCTTACGCAAAGGGCATCCAATGCGTATTGTTATTAAAACCGGAGTAAGTGATGAAAATCATACCGAAATTTCTTCTGAAGATATTTTTGAGGGAGATGAAGTGATTTTAGAAAACAAAAAAGTAGCTGAAATTGCTCGTCAAGCAAAATTGAGGATGCCAAGATAATGCCGTTGATTGAACTTAAAAATATTGTCAAATCTTATCCTCTGGACGGATTTAATCTTAAAATCCTTAAAGGTATTTCTTTGGAAATTAATCAAGGGGAGTTTGTGGCAATTATGGGACCATCCGGTTCGGGAAAATCAACCTTAATGAATATTTTGGGATGTTTAGATAAACCAACGTCCGGAAAATATGTTCTGGATGGTGTTAATGTGGAGAAGATGACTAACGATCAGTTAGCAGAAATTCGTAATAAAAAAATTGGTTTCGTATTTCAGGGATTTAATCTTTTATCGAGAACAACCGCAATTGAAAATGTTGAGCTTCCTATGGTTTATGCGGGTGTTCCGGAAGAAGAACGTCAAGAGCGTGCGCAAATGGCTTTAAAGAGAGTTGGCTTAAAAGAGCGTATGCATCATATGCCTAATCAACTTTCGGGCGGACAGCAACAACGTGTGGCAATTGCTCGTG
Organism: uncultured Pseudomonadota bacterium; assembly: GCA_949295025.1. Taxonomy (GTDB): domain Bacteria; phylum Pseudomonadota; class Alphaproteobacteria; order RF32; family CAG-239; genus CAJLXD01. The sequence goes on along the minus strand of CASFJK010000007.1, from coordinate 138,873 downwards.
CTATTGTTAATGATGCGCCAATTATTTTTGCTGATGAACCTACCGGAAATCTTGATACTAAGATGAGTGTGGAAATTATGGATCTTTTTACTAAACTCAACAAAGAAATGGGGCGAACAATCATTTTGGTCACACACGAGGAAGATATTGCTCTTTTTGCAGATAGAATTATTAAAATCGTTGATGGTGAGATTCATTCTGATGAAAAAGTCAAAAAGAAAAAACACGTTCAAAAAGATTTATTTGCCGGAGAATGATGATGATTCAACTTAAAACCATTTTTAGCATTGCCATTCGTGCCATTAAGGCAAATAAAATGCGTTCAATTTTGACAAGCTTAGGTATCATTATCGGTGTAGCTGCTGTGATTGTGATGTTGGCTATTGGTCATGGTGCACAAATCTCTATAAAAAAAGATATGCAAAGCATTGGTTCCAATATTATGATTATTCGTTCCGGTGTAGCTACTTCTAGCGGTGCCAGAGGTGGACATGGTTCTCAACCCACAATGAAAAAAGCTGATGGTGATGCTATTCAGCAACGTATTGCAAAAATTCGTCTGGCAGCACCGGTTTTGGAAGAAACAACGCAAATTGTTTATGGTAATGCCAACTGGTCTACAGGTGTGACCGGAACTGATATTCGCTATTTTCAAATTAAAGAATGGGATTTGGCTTATGGACGCTATTTTAATTCTTCTGATATTAAAAATGCAACCAAAACAGCTATTTTAGGCCAAACCGTAGTTAATGAACTTTTTGGTGATGTTGATCCTCTCGGGCGCACTATTCGTATTAAAGGGATTCCGTTTCAAGTTGTTGGTGTGTTGACAGAAAGAGGGCAGAGTACAATGGGAATGGATCAAGATGATGTGATCTTTATTCCAATTACAACAGCGCAAAAAAAAGTGATGGGTATTCAGTTTCCTGATCAAGTAAAAATGGTGATGTTGCAAGCTGTTGATGCTGAAAGCACATATACGTCTCAAGAAGAAATCAGAGAGCTTTTGCGTCAGCGCCACAATTTAGGTGTCAATAAAGAAGATGATTTTATTATTAGAAATCTTACGCAAATGATGGAAATGATGGAAAATTCAACCAAGGTTATGACTATCCTTTTAGGTTCAATTGCCGGAATTTCTCTTCTTGTCGGGGGTATTGGTATTATGAATATTATGCTCGTATCTGTAACCGAGAGAACACGTGAAATTGGTATTCGTATGGCAATTGGCGCTAAGGCTTGGGATATTCGTTTGCAATTTTTAACAGAGGCTATGGTGCTTTCTTTGTTGGGTGGCGTGATTGGCATTATATTAGGTATGCTTGCTGTTTATTTAGTTTCAACATTTTCAAGTTTTCAAGCGGTGCCGACATTGATGTATATTTTGTTGCCATTTTCATTTTCGGGTATTGTTGGGCTTTTCTTTGGGCTTTATCCGGCCTACAAAGCATCGTTGTTGAATCCTATCAATGCACTCCGTTATGAATAAAATAGTTTCTACTGGGAACTAATACAGAAACTGCAAATAAAATTTTCAATCATTTACTAATATGTAAACTCTTTCAAATTTTTTCTGGTTTCTTATTATTTCCCAAGTATAAACTATTATCATCACAATTTTCCTTAAATCTTATTATCTTTCTCATATAAAAAACTAACTTCAAATATTTCTTACGGGGAACGCATGCTTTAAAAACAAAAAAACGTTCAGCTTTTTTACTGAACGTTTTTTATAGAGTATACTTTTAGCTATTGAGTTTTGCTAAAAGTTGTTGTCTTTCCTTATACCAATTGATTTTGTTTTGAATATTAGGATATTCAATTTGCTTTTTGGTCATGAAATTTAGCTTTGCTAAAATTTCGCTCAACAAAATTTCTTTATCCAAAGAAAGAGTTGTTCTGATAGCTAATTGGGAAAATATATCCAGATAGATTTTTCTATCAATATCTTTTTTGGTATTTTTGTAATTGAATGCAAGGTGATATAAAACAGCGGCATCAATCGGGCAGGTTTGCCAATTTATAAGTTCGAGCACATTTGAGGCATATTGATTATATATTGTTACGTAGCGAAGCAAACAATCAATCTGCATAGGTGTCTTTTGGCAAATTGTACCTAGTTGGGTTGTAACTGTTTGAAGGTAATTTTTATCACTTTTATTCAAATTCAAAATGCCATAAATATATTCAAAATCACTTTTATCAAAATTAGAACCTTGTTTTTTTATAAATTGTAAAATGAAATCTTTATATGTTTCATAGATACTACTTTCTGGGTCTTCATACTTACGAATTTGCTCCACTATTATATAAGCAGAAAGCACGATAACTCTCTTTAAAATAGGTTTATTGATGAAAGATAAAAGTATGTCTATGGCAAGTTGGTAGTCTTTAGTTAGAATTACAACTTGTTTTAAAAGTTCAATTTTCTTTTCTCGAATTAACGGATTATCATTATTGGCAAGAGAAAACAGTTGTTTTGTTATTTCTTTCAAATCACTATAATCTATTTTTAGTTTATTACAAAGATTTACCAATAGATTAAACTGACTGTGAGACATTTTGGAATAACTGTTATAATGCTTTATTGTTTGGATAAAGAACGTTTTTAATGTTATTATCCCGCAAGATTGATCCCGAATACAATTGTCTATGTATTGCAAAATCAAAAACAAATTGTTTGTATTGTAGTTAAAACCAACGATAGTCATCAAAATAGGTATGGATTGTTGTTTGTTTATTTGCTCAGCAATTTTTAACAAAACTTCCAGTCCCATTTGAGGATGATGTTGGACAATATCAAACAGAATTTTTTGGCAAACATTATTTCCTGTAATGGTCTGTTCCATTAAGTAAGAAAAACAGGCATCGGAGATATAGGCTTGCTGTGGCAATTTGGCCAAAATTTCAAGCCCTTTTTTCTTTAAATAGGGGTTTTTGTTTTGTTCCAAAATTTTACAGATGTAAGATGCTTGTTCGCAAAACCAATAGCTCATTTGAATAAAACGTTGAATGTCTTGTTCTTCAGTGAGCTCCTTCCCGATTGAGAGGATGATCTGCGTCATTGTGTTTTCAGAAATTTTTTCTTGATATAGCAAAATTTCAGACATTTGATACATTGCTGTATCATTTTTAACAAAATCTCGGATAATATATCCGAAAGCAGCCTCTCTGATTTCCTGATCTTCTGTTTCAAGATAAAGAGAAATTTGTTCTTTGGTAAATTTTTTTTCCATAATAATAATTTTTTTATAATTAAAATTTAAGTTATATTGAAATAATCATTATGGAAAAAATATATAAAAATGCACTAATGTAATCTCCATAATAATTATTTAACGGAGCGTTACATTAGTGCAAAGTTTGTTTAAAATCAATAATTATTTGTTCAAAAACTTTTCTGCTTCCAAAGAGGCAATGCAACCGGAACCTGCTGCAACAACAGCTTGGCGGAAGTTTGGATTTTGAACATCACCGGCAGCAAAAACACCTTCAATATTGGTTTGGCAGCTATCTGGTTTGGTGATGAGATAACCTTCTTCATTCATATCTAAAATACCTTTGAACAAATCGGTGTTGGGGTGATGACCGATAGCAATGAAAATGCCATCAACGCTGATTTCTTTCTTCTCTCCAGTTTTAACGTTTTTCAGGACGGCACCTGTAACACCTTTAGGCATTTCACCCAAAACTTCATCGACAACAGAGTCCCATTCTACTTTGATTTTTTCATTTTTCAAAACGCGCTCTTGCATAACCTTGTCTGCACGCAATTCATTGCGGCGGTGGATGAGGGTGACAGATTTTGCAATGTTGGCCAAATATAAAGCTTCATCTGCTGCGGTATTACCGCCGCCAACAACAGCAACATCTTTTCCGCGATAGAAAAAACCATCACATGTAGCGCAACCGGATACGCCAAAGCCTAAAAATTTCTTTTCGCTATCCAAGCCAAGCCAACGAGCCGATGCTCCTGTGGCAATGATAACACAATCGGCAATAAAGGTGTTGCCGTTTTCAGATGTGCAAACAAAAGGACGAGAACTAAAATCAACATGACGAATGAGGTCTGTTACTAATGTTACGCCTACGTTTTCAGCTTGTTGTTTCATACGTTGCATTAACTCTAATCCGCCAATGGGTTCCGGAAAACCAGGAAAGTTTTCAATTTCGGTAGTGATGGTTAGTTGGCCACCTTCTTGATTGCCGGATACCAAAATTGGGTTTAAGCCGGAGCGAGCAGCATATATGCCGGCAGTGTAACCGGCCGGACCTGAACCAATAATCAGCATTTTGGTTTTATATTCAGTCATTGATATTTTTCTCCAAAAAAAAATTCTTATTGCGCTTAAAGTAGTGTTTTTAATTCTCTTTGGCAAGTGTTATATAAGAGTTATAAAAAAACAGGTTAAATTTTTGCAATTTAACCTGTTTTTACTTGTTGTAATTTGTTTATAATGGCATTTACAACATCATTAACCGTATTCCATTTTAGATATTCTTCCTTAGAGAATAAGATGTTGTATTGCTCAAAAATTTTAGCTTTCAGTACGGCATAATCAAACTGATCCATATGCAAATTGTCTTTTAATTTAGAAGACGGTTTGATGTTGCGTGGAAAATCTCTGAAAAGTAATAATTTTTGTACTTGCAGAAAAATAGTGTTTTTATCCATAATGCTTAGAGTTTAATAATTAATTTTGAAGGGATTGTATGCAAGTGATAATCAGAAGTCAAGACCATAAAAAAATCGTCAGAATATTCTGACGATTTTTTTTGTTAAAATTAAATGTAATCAATTTCTAAAATTTCAAAAGATTTTTTACCACCCGGAGCCATATATTCAGCAACATCGCCGACTTCTTTACCGATTAAGGCTTTGGCTAAAGGAGATGATAATGAAATTTTGTTGCGGTCAATGTCTGCTTCATAATCACCGACAATTTGGTATTTCTTTTCATCATCAGTATCTTCGTCGGCAACCAAAACGGTGGCACCAAAGCGAACAACATCACATTTACTTTCTTTAGGATCAATGACTTGAGCACGGCTGATAACGGCCTCCAAATCTTGAATACGACCTTCAATAAAGCTTTGCTTTTCTTTGGCGGCAGAATATTCGGCATTCTCTGACAAATCGCCATGTGAACGAGCTTCGGCAATGGCGGCGATAATATTTGGGCGATCAACGGCTTTTAAGTGTTTTAATTCTTCTTCAAGCTCAATAAAGCCCTGTTTGGTCAAAGGAAACTTTTCCATTTTACTCACCTCAACTAAAAAAATTACTGATTTTAAATATAAAATAAAACTGCGATGGGGCTCCATCACAGCTTAATTTTTCTCTGTCTGCATATTTATATAGCATCAATATTTGGATAATGCAAGCTTTTTTGAAAGTTGTTCTTTTTTCTGGGAAAAACTTCAATTTTAACTATACAAGAGTTAAGGTTGTGCTATCGTAAAGATGTTATTTTATTAACGGAGGTTTTTATGAAAAAAGTTGTTTTAGCATCTTTCTTGGCTGGCGCTATGGCTTTGGCATCAAATGCTCAAGCTATTGATAGTACTGGTTGCGGTTTGGGCTCAATGGCTTGGCGTGGTCAAAGCGGTATTGGTCCACAAGTTTTGGCTGTTACAACCAACGGCTTGTTCTTTACTCAAACCTTTGGTATTACATTCGGAACATCCGGTTGCGATCCGAACGGTCGTGTAACCGGCGGTACCGGCAGAATGGTTTTAGCTTTCATGGAAAACAACATGGAACAATATGCTCTTGATGCCGCTGCTGGTCGCGGAGAAACCATTGATACTTTGGCTGGTATCTTGAACATGGACAGTGCTAAACTCGGTGAAATTTCTAAACAAAATTTTGCTTACATGTTTGAAAATGAAAATGTTGATGCCGTCAATGTTACTTTGAAATTGATGGAAGTTACCAAGGCTTAAGTCTTGATGCGAAATTCATAAGCGGTTCGGATATTTTCATCTTTTCGAACCGCTTTTTGTTTGGGAGCAGAGCGTGCTGAAAAATTTTATATATTCTTTGTTTTTTCTCTGTATAGTAACACCATCTTATGCCGCTTTTGAAAATTCGCCAGAGTGGCTTGCTTTGGTGCATTATCAAGGGGAAAAAGGAAAATATGTCAGCACAATTGATTCTGATCCTTTTTTCTTATCGCCGGATGGAAAAACAAATCCACAAGCAGAACTGCAAGCAACAATCAATTTGTTTGAAAATACACAAGATACGGAAAAAAAGTGTCTTTTCCCGGCACGTTATAAACTTTTGCAAAAAAACAGTCTTGTTTCTAAGCCTTTTCCTAAATGTAAAGATTTGGAACAATTTTATGATGATTTGCGCCCCTCGGGGGTAACTCTTCTCTTTACCGATGCTTATATGAATAATCCATCATCGCTGTTTGGGCATACACTGCTTAGAATCGATACCGCACGCAAGGGAACGCAACTTCTGGCACATGGTGCCAACTATGGTGCATTCACGGCCGGACAAGAAAACAGTGTGCTTTTTGCAATTTGGGGTTTGACCGGAGGATATTACGGCGGTTTTACCGTTAAACCTTATTATGACATCATCAACACCTATAACAATATTGAAAATAGAGATATTTGGGAACTTAATCTTGACTTTACTCCGCAGGAGTTAGACTTTTTTGTAGCGCATCTTTGGGAAGTGGGACATAGTCAGACCAGATATTATTTCTTTACGCAAAATTGCTCTTATATGCTGATGGAAGTGCTTGATGCCGTGCGTCCGTCCATGCAACTCTCAGAGCAGTTTCCGGTACAGACCATTCCGCTTGATACCATCAAAGCGGTGTTACAACGTCAAGGTTTGGTCAAAGATATTAATTATCGTCCGTCACGACAGGCCAAAATCAGACATCGTTACAGGATGATGAATGATAAGCAAAAAAAGCAATATTTAGAAATTATTCATGAGCAAGAATATGAATTAGCCGGATTATCCGAGTCTGAAAAAGCCGATGTGTTGGAAACAGCTTATCAATTTGTGCAATATCAGTATGTGGCAAAAAATTTGGAACTTGCCGATTATCGCAAGCAAAGTTTCAAACTTTTGATGGAACGCAACAAAGTGACAGAGCAGGGGAGCATTGCTGAGCTTGATAAAGGAAAGGAGCCATATCTTACCCATGATTCTATGCGCGCCGAAATCGGAACAGGTTTCAGAAATGGGGAGGCTTTTCAAGAAATATCATATCGTCCGGCATATCATTCTTTAACTGATGATAATTATGGTTTTTTACGTGGGGCCGAAATTAATTTTCTTAATACGACTTTGCGTCATTATGACGAGCAGAACAAAACAGTTTTGCAAAAATTTGATATTGTCGGTATCAAGTCCATTTCGCCAATGGATGCCATGTTTCGACCTTTTTCTTATGAAATCAGATGGGATGTGGCACGTGAATATAATCCCGAAACACAAGATGAAGGTTATGTTACCAACTTAAAGGTCGGAACCGGTGTTAGTTATGCCATTACTGATGAAGTTTGGACCTATGCGCAACTTAATAGCTATGCTGCATACGGCGGTTTTTTGCCCGATAATGCTTATCTCGGTTTAGGTGGAGCTATCGGCGTCTTTGCCGATTTTGATAAATGGCGCTTATTTGGCGAAGCTGAGCAAGTTTATGCAACCGATAAATTTGGTGAGAAAACCAAGATTAATGTTGAGGGGGCATATACTCTCAATCGAAATAATGCGCTGGCAATACGTTATTCTAAAGAATGGCGTAGCGGCAAAGATTTGGAAGAAAGTTTATTGTCTTGGAGGCATTATTTTTAGATAATTTGCCTTGCAATTTTGTGACCAAGCGTTTATTCTCAAGGCAATTGTTTATTTAAGGAGAAAAAAGATGTTAAGAGATGATTTGCAAAATACCTTAAAAGAATCTATGAAAAATAAAGATATGACAACTGTTTCTGCCGTTCGCTTGATTATTGCCGGTATGAAAGAAAAAGATGTTGATGCTCGTGGTCGCGGTCAAGAAAGAGCAACTGATGCCGAACTCCTTTCCATGATGCAAGGTATGATTAAACAACGTAAAGATTCAATCAAAATGTATTTGGATGGTAATCGTCAAGATTTGGCAGATAAAGAACAGTCCGAAATTAATGTTATTGAAAGATTTTTGCCAAAACAATTGAGTGGTGCAGATATGGAAAATGCCATTAAAGCCGTGATTGCCGAAACAGGTGCTCAATCTATGAAAGACATGGGTAAAGTTATGGGCGCTTTGAAATCTAAATATGCCGGTCAAATGGATATGGGTGCCGCTAACGGTATCATTAAAAACTTGCTTGGCTAATTTATTTGTTTTCTACATAAATGGCAGATTTACAAAAATTTTGCGATGAGTTACGCGAGAAAGTGTCGATTGTTGATGTGGTTGGCGCTAAAGTTAAGCTCATTCGCAAAGGTCGCGAATATCAGGCTTGTTGTCCGTTTCATAATGAAAAGACACCATCTTTTACTGTGAATGAAAGCAAAGGTTTTTACCATTGCTTTGGTTGTGGTGCGCATGGTGATATTATCAAATTTGAAATGGAAGCCAATAATCTGTCATTTATGGAAGCTATCGAAAAATTGGCAGAAAAGGCGGGGTTACAAGTTCCAAGAGATTCTTATGCCAAGCCAGAAGAGGTGGAAAAGCGTAACTCTCTTTATGATATTATGGAACTTGCTTGCAAGTTTTTTGAAAAATCTTTACGTATGCCTGATGGCGTGAAAGCGCTGGATTATTTGGCTCATCGTGGTTTTGGCGACGATATTATTCAAAAATTTCGTTTAGGTTATGCCCCGAACAATAATGGGTTGAAAACTTATCTTGCCTCAAAAGGGGTGAATGATAAAGAAATGAACGAGCTTGGTCTGTTGACCATTCCCGAAGATAAAATGCGTCGTCCACATGACTTTTTCCGCGACCGCGTGATGATTCCGATTATGGATAAACGTGGTAAAGTGATTGCTTTCGGCGGACGTATTATGGGTGATGGACAACCCAAATATCTTAACTCGCCGGAAACTCCGATTTTTAACAAACGTCGTGTCCTTTATAACCTTAATTATGCCAAAGATGCCGGTTATCAGGAGAAAAAACTGATTATCTGCGAGGGATATATGGATGTTATCGGTATGGATAAATACGGTATTCATTATGCCGTAGCACCTTTGGGAACAGCTTTGACTGAAGACCAAATTCAAGAGGCATGGCGTGTGGTTGATGTTCCGACCTGCTGTTTTGATGGAGATTTAGCCGGTCGCAGAGCCGCGGTTCGTTCGGTTGACCGTGTGTTGCCGATTTTGAAAGCGGGTAACTCTTTGCAATATGTTTTTTTGACCGGAGCCAAAGATCCGGATGAGTTTTTGAAAACGCTCGGACGAGAAGCTTTTGATAAAGCAATATCTGAAGTTATGCCTCTTAAGGATTTGTTATGGCAGAAAAATGTGGATGGAATAGAAACCTCAACTCCTGAGCAAAAGGCTTTGGTTGAAAAGAACATTAAAGAAGAAGTGGCTAAGATTACCGATGAAACGGTGCGTAATTATTATATTCAAGAAATGCAAGATAAAATCTATAATGAGCTGGGTAAGGGGGCCAGTTGGCGCAAACGTCAGCAGGTGATGCAAGAACAAGCTCCGGTTCCGACTTATAGAAAAGAATATGTCCGTGAATATATTCCTAAATCACGTTCAAATTATAAAAATAATACGGTTATGCATCAGGCAGTTTTAGCAACACCAAAAGTTCATTTAGACGAGTTGGTTGCAAAATATGTTGTTTCGGCTTTGGTTTTGTATCCAAGTCTGATTGATGAATATGAAGAAAAAATATTCAATTTCAACATAAAAAATCAACAGCTTAATGTTTTACTTGAAAATATTTTAGAGATAAATCAAGAAGAAAAAATAGAAGATTTTTCTGTTATGATGGAAAAGCTAAAAGCTCGTGGTTTGCAAAAAGCAGTTGATGAACTTTTAGAATTTAAGATGCTTAAAATTCAAAACCCCAATGACGTACGTATGAGAGAAAATTTGGATTTAAGAATTTTAGAATCTCAATTGCAACAAATTGATGCTGAAATAAAAGAATGTTTGCAAATTATGGAAAATTCCGAATCGCTTTCAGATGATGTTTATAAACGCTATGAATCTCTTAAAAAAGAAAAAGAAAATTTGCTCTCGGCACAAGATTTCGATTGATATATGATTTTAAGCCAAAAATTCATCATTTTTTTACTTAATTATGCGTTACTTCTATTGACAAATCATAAAGAAATATTTAGAAACATCTACAGCTAGCAATTTATTATGAAAATAAAATCGATTTTAAAGGAATATTCATGTCAGATATAGATAGTCCAGACCTGTACGAAGGTACAGCAAACGACACCCCTTTGATTGATAATCTCGGCAGTGCCGTAAAACGTTTGATTGATAAGGGACGCGTCAGAGGCTTTATTACTGTTGAAGAACTTAACAGAGCTTTGCCTCCAGAAAAAGAATCCTCCGAAAATATTGAAGATATCATGACCAGCATTTCCGATATGGGAATCAGCATTATCAATGAATCTGATGCTGATGACTTTAACGGCGATGAAGATGAGGATATTGAAGATTTTGATGATGATGATGACAGCGGTAATTTTGATGAAAGAGAACTAGGCCGCAGTGATGATCCTGTCAGAATGTATTTGAAAGAGATGGGCACGGTTGAGCTTTTGTCTCGTGAAGGTGAAATCGCCATCGCTAAACGTATTGAAGCCGGTAAAACCGTTATGATTGATGGTTTGTGCGAAAGTCCGATGACTTTGAAAGCTATTGCCGGTTGGCGCGATGATTTGGTTGAAGGTCGTATGCAGCTTCGTGATATCGTCGATTTGGAAATGATGTATGGCGATGATGCTGATGCTATGGCTTTTGAAGAAGATGTTGCCACTGCAGATGATGATTTTGAAAAAGTGGCTGAAGAAATTGAAGAAAAAGACAGCCTCGATGATCTTGATGACGATTTGACCGATGACATTGAGCTTGAAGATACGGAAGATGACGTTGATGATGCTGATGATGATGTTGATGGAGAAGATCACGGCGATGCATCTGATGATGTTGATGATGATGAAAGCGGTGCTGGTCGTATTTCGGCATCAGTTTCTTCAATGGAAGAAGCTTTAATGGAACCGGTTTTGGAAATTTTGAATAAGATTTCCAGCTATTATGACGATTTGAAAAAAATTCAAAGTCAGCGCGTGGCTGCAATTATTGCCGGTAAAAATATTACTCCTGCCGTTGAGAAAAAATATATTCAGGTGAAGAAAGAACTCGTTGAGTTAATGAGCTCTATTCATCTTAATGCAATTCGTATTGAGCAATTGGTTGAACAACTCAATGAGATTAATCGTCGTTTGATGGGCTTGGAAGGTAAGCTCTTGCGCTATGCTCTTTCTTGCAAAATTAAACGTGAAGATTTCTTAGCGGCTTATCAAAAATCTGAACTTGATCCAAATTGGCTTGAGAAGATTTCTAAAAAAACAGATAAGCACTGGAAAAATTTTGTAGAGAAATATGGTTCCGAAATTAAAGAACTTCGTGAAAATATTGCTCAAATGGCTACAGAATGTGGTTTGCCGATTAGTGAATATCGCCGTATGGTTGATACCATTAAAAAAGGTGAAAGAGAAGCAGAACGCGCTAAAAAAGAAATGATTGAAGCTAACTTACGTTTGGTTATTTCTATTGCTAAGAAATATACCAATCGTGGTTTGCAATTCTTGGATTTGATTCAAGAAGGTAATATCGGTTTGATGAAAGCCGTTGATAAATTTGAATATCGCCGCGGTTATAAGTTTTCTACCTATGCAACATGGTGGATTAGACAAGCCATTACACGTTCAATTGCAGACCAAGCTCGTACAATTCGTATTCCGGTACACATGATTGAAACAATCAATAAATTGGTTCGTACTTCTCGTCAAATGTTGGCTGAAATGGGACGTGAACCAGTACCTGAGGAATTGGCAAAACGCTTGTCTATGCCTTTGGAAAAAGTCCGCAAGGTTATGAAAATTGCTAAAGAGCCGGTTTCTTTGGAAGCTCCGGTTGGAGATGAAGAAGATTCTTCATTGGGTGATTTTATTGCTGATGAAAGCGCTTTGCAGCCTTTGGATTCTGCAATTCATTCCAACTTGAAAGAAACTTGCACACGTATTCTTTCTTCCTTAACCCCGCGTGAAGAGCGTGTATTGCGTATGCGTTTTGGTATTGGTATGAACACAGACCACACCTTGGAAGAAGTTGGTCAGCAGTTCAACGTTACTCGTGAACGTATTCGTCAGATTGAGGCTAAAGCTTTGCGTAAGTTGAAGCACCCAAGCCGTTCACGCAAGTTGCGTTCTTTCTTGGATAACTAAAATTAAAACCCTCTGTCTTAAAAAACAGGGGGTTTTTTGTATCTTAAATTAAATTTGACAAAAAAAATGTTTCGTGCCATTTTATTACGCATAAATTAATTTTTAATATTTATAATTATGAAAATAGAAGAACAAAAATTTTTAGAGCATGCAAGTGAAAATTTTAAAAATGCAATTGATGTAGCAATTCTCGTTGAAAATGGTGATATTGAACTCTCAATTGAAGGACTTCTTCGTTGTTATGCAATTCTGAAAAAGTGGTATACTTGTTATGAAACGAAATCAGAGCTTCATCTTTTAAATGAAGATGTTGCAATTTTATCCTGTTGTGAAACTTTTATGTCTATCTTGTCTTCTCATATTGAAAGATTTGAGGAGATATTTGTTGATTTTGAAGTTGAAATCCTCGGATATTTTAAAGCAAACGGTAAGACATTTTCAGAACAGCAAACGGCAGATGCCTTGATTTTTGACAAGATGGCTCAAAACAATGATGGTATTGCTTTCAAGGATTGGAAAACTTTGATGAAATAAGCCACCAAAATTTTACGACACCCAGATCAGATATGGTTTGGGTGTTTTTTTATTGACAAAATACATATTTATTAATAGCTTTGCTGTACTTCTTTAATTATTAATTTTTTATTTTTAGCTTATGGAAAAAAATGAAATTGTATGGAAAAAAGCAGAACAGTCTTTTGTGAGTGCTTATGATTTTGCAAATGAAGTGTTAGATGGAAAATGCGAACTTTCATCTGAGGAAGAAAAACGATTGTTGGAACTTTTGACATTGTGGTTATCGGCATTGGAAAATATGGCAGAACATGCTTCGGATGTAGAAATGGCCAGAGATTTTCAATCATATCAAAGTAAATTGAAAGTAGCTATGCAATGTTTGAAAGATAAGTTTGATAACAATCTTTAATCTAAGAGTATGACAAATTCAGAACTTATTCTTGATGCGTCAAAAAATTATGCCAAAGCTCAAGATTTAGCTCTTTTAATTCGATATAGGGAAATTTATTTGAGCATATCGGAAAAAGAGGCTAGTCGAAATGTCTTTAGAAAATGGATTATACATTTTGCAAATTTGGCAAAAAATACTCAGGATCTTCGACATAAGCATAATTATAGCTATTTGAAAAATCAGTTTTGCAATTACTATCGTACATTAAGTTAATCTTGTAAAAAAACACTCAAGCTTATTATTTGCTTGAGTGTTTTTTGATTCTAAATTATAAAAAAATAAAGGAGAAAGAAATGACAGTGTATAGTGAACAAGATAAACATGATATGGAAGTTGCTTTTGATGCAAGAAATCCATCTCGTTTACAAGAGTTGATAGATTTTTGCAAAATTTCAGGTTTCAAAAAAATTGGTGTGGCCAATTGTAAAGGTGTGCAAGAATATGCTGACAAGTTTGTAAAAAAACTACAAGCAGCAGGATTTGAGGTTTGTGCTATGAATTGTAAACAGAGCGGTTTAGATGGAGCTGAAATCTGTGAGCGTATGGCCGGACCTAGTTGTGATCCTATTTCTCAGGCAAACTATTTGAATGAATGTCAGACGGATTTTAATGTAAATTTTGGATTGTGTTTGGGACACGGCTTATTGTTTCAAAAATATTCGCATGCTCCTGTAACTACTTTTTTGGTTAAATCAATGGGAAATAACCATAATATTGTGGAATTGTTAGATTAATTTTTGTTTGACAAAATAAATAATAGGGTTATTCTTTTGAGCTATCATATTATAATTTATAAAATTATTGTTTAACTAAAATATATTGTTTATGGAAAAAAGAAAATTAATTGTTTCTTCTTTAGATCAAGCTAAAAGAATGATTGAAGCTTTCTTGGCGGCTAATGCTTTACCGATGCATGGTGAATTGAATGTTATGTTCGGTTGGTTTTATAGAGATTTAGAAGATGATGATGAGGTCGGATGCCCTTGTTTTATCTATGATTATGGTCCTTTTGAAGATAGGACGTTTAAAACATCCAATATTCTGATTTATGTTAAAATTTTTGCAAATAAAGATTTGAATGTAACAAAGCTTTATCAGATTTCTCAACAAAAAAGAATGTTTTTTGATGAGGTAAAAGATGGTGATAGCTTTGATATGATTGATGCAAAGCATAGATATGAAAAGCAGAGGTTTATCTACAAAGATGGTTTGATTTCTGAAATAGAATAAGTTGATGAATGAATAAAAACCCTTGCATAAAACGTGTAAGGGTTTTTTGTTGACAAATCTTATAAAAGGGATAATCTGCTTCCTTATCTGATTACTTTTAATAAATTATTGTTTCACTTAAAATTAAGTATCATGAAAAAAAGAGTATTAATTGTTGAAAATGCTGAAAAAGCATTGAAGTCAATGTTGTCTATGCTAGATGCCAACATGATTGATAACGATTTAGAGAGTTCTGCCACTGAAGGTATTGAGTACAATGGTGTGAAATATCCTGTAAAACTTGTTTGGTTGAAGCGAGGAGATAACGACTTGGTGGGGTGTCCTTGCTTTGCGTGTAAATTTCATGGTGTATTACCTTCTGGAGAGCGTGTTGATGCTATTGTATATGTGAAGACGTTTGCAACAAGAGCGTTAACTATGTGTAAAATGCATATGCTGACGGAAGAAACAGAAACAAAGTATCATGAAATTGAGGACGGAGAAACATTTGTTATGGAAGGCCGTTCTAAAGGATATGCTGAAGAGACATATCAATATAAAAATGGTGTGATTTCTCGTATCTAAAAGAATATTCTTTTTAATAATCCTGATAGATGTGATAATCTGTCAGGATTTTTTTTATTCATCATCCAAAATAGGGCTTGACTATCAGATTTGAATCGCCTATTTTCTTATCTGTCAACTGACGGGCCTATAGCTCAGTTGGTTAGAGCAGGCCGCTCATAACGGTCTGGTCGTTGGTTCGAGTCCATCTGGGCCCACCATAAAAAATCCTCTCCCAAAGCGGAGGGGATTTTTTTTTATGGTGAGAAAAAAGACAGCTCGAACCAACGAGGTTGTTGGGCTCGCAGGAACACAAAATGTTTGGGAAACATTTTGTGCCGAGAGCTATAGCAGCGGTTAGGCGGAGACTTGCCGACAGGCAATAAATCCGGCGTTACCGCTGGCTTGTCCGAAGCGGAGTTGTTGAGCGCTTAGAAAAAGCGCGAAATTTACGAAGCAAGAAGAGTCCATCTGGGCCCACCATAAAAAATCCAGAAGTTAAGCCATTACTTGTTTTATATGCTGAAATATGATATTATTAGATTATGTTTCAAATTGAGATATTATTTTTTGTTTTATTTTAGGATGTAAAATGATTAAACTTTTGCAAAAAGAAAAAATTGAAATTAGAAAAGCTTTTTTCTTACAAGCCTTCCAGCGAGAGATTGAAAATATGTCTATTATCTCTTTCGGAAGATGTAATTTTAATTGTTGCTATTGTAAACGAGATGGTCAATTTAAAGATAAGAACAATAATATTATCAATGCGGTTGATTGTAGCTGGGATGAACTGAAGGATATTATCAGAACAGAGATTGCAAAAGATCGTCGTATTAGATTGTCTGGTGGAGATCCTTGTGTTTTTCAAAAAGAATCTTTAGAAATTGCAAAATTTATATGGGATGAATTCGGACAGAAAATTTCTATGGCTCACAACGGAAGTTGTCCCGAATTTGTAAAAAAATTGCTACCTTATCTTGAGTATGTGGCCATAGATATGAAATCTCCTTATCCTGATAAGTTTTCCAAAATTGTCGGTTTGAAAAATGGGGAAGCACTAATTAAAAATAGCTTATTATCTCAAGAATATTGTACCAATAATGATGTGTTGGTGGATGTGAGAACATGTGTGTTTGAACACACTACACCGGAAGAGTTGAAAACTATTGCCGCGTTGATTACACAAAAAAATAATTTGAAAAATTTGTTTTGGACAATACGTTGTTATAATCCTGTAAAAGGTTGTGATTATCATGCGCCAGATAAAGATATTTTGTTAAGTTATATTGCAGAAATAAAAAATCTATATCCCGATTTAAAAATGGGAATGAGAGCAAAGTGGAAAGGCGGGTTTGAATTCTTTTAAATGTCAAAAAGTTAAAAACGTATAAGATATAAGTTTTTTGTTTTTCACAGAAAAAAAATAGAACTATAAAAAATGAAAAAAAAGAATTATATATAATGTAGTTTGATTTTAAGGAGAACAAAAATGAAAAAACTTTTATCTTTAATGATTGCTTTTGTTTTGACAGCAGCTTGCTCTGCACAAGAAAACTCTTTCAAAGGCAAGGAATATAAAATGAATGATGCGGCAAACCAAGCTGAAATTACTTTAGGTTTTGATGCTAAAGAAAGTCGCTTCTTCGGCAGAGTTGTAAATAACTATTTCGGAAAATATGAAATGGATGGTACCACAATTAAATTTGGTCCCGCTGCTTCAACCATGATGGCCGGTCCTGAAAATTTGATGAAAGCTGAAAGCCAATATTTGATGACTTTGCCAAAAGTTAATTCTTTTGTTTTGGAAGGTCAAAAACTCACTCTTAAAACAGCTGATGGTAAAGAGTTGGTTTTTGAAGAAGTTGAAAAAACTCAAGAAAAATAGAGCGTCTTATGTATAAACTTTTGTCGGTCTTTTGCATTTTGTTGTCTTTTGAAGCGCAAGCTCTGGTTAATACCAGCACGCTCAAAGGACAAATGCGCCAATTGGATAAAATTTGTTGGGAAATTGGTCGTACGGCTTCTTTCCCTTCAATGTGCAAAAGTCCGACAAGAGTGGTTTATAAGAATGTATTATGCTGGGGATGTCCGGAAGCTACACGTTGTAATCCGGCATGTCGAGGTGGAAAAGTTTGTATTAATCAGAGATGTGTATGTCCTCCCAATCAGCTCTTATATGATTGCAATGGACGTTGCCTTCCGCCCTCGGTTCCTTGTACAAGATGATTGATAAAAAATATGCCGGATTTTTCTTTTGAAGATAAATATGCCGATGAAGTTGTCGGTATAGATGAAGCAGGGCGCGGACCTTGGGCAGGACCGGTTGTCGCCGGAGCAGTGGTGTTTCATAACCGCAATGAAAGTGCCGAGCTTTTGCAGGAACTAAATGACTCGAAAAAACTTTCTGCTAAGAAACGAGAAAAACTTTATGCTTTGTTGCAAGAAGAACAAGCTAAAGGAAATGTTTCTATAGGTGTTGGTGAAGCCAGTGCGCAAGAAATTGATGCTTTGAATATTTTACAAGCAACTTTTTTAGCAATGAAACGAGCTTATCAAAAATTGGATAAACAGCCGAAATTTGCTTTGATTGACGGTAACAGAACCCCGAAAGATTTTCCTTGTTCTACACAAACCATAATTAAAGGAGATGCTTTATCAATGTCTGTTTCTGCAGCATCAATTGTGGCAAAGGTTTATAGAGACAGACTGATGCAAAATCTGGCTAAAAAATATCCTTATTACGGGTTTGAGAAAAATGCCGGTTACGGAACAAAGCTGCATATTGACGGGTTGAGGGGACACGGAATATGTGATGAACACCGAAAGTCTTACAAACCGATACAAGAGTTCATGAAATAAGCGTTTGACAAAACGCTTATTTTTTTTTATTTTTGCCTCAATTGAAAATTATTAATCTATTAAATTTATGTATATGAAAAAAGATTTATTTTTAGGTGAAGTGGCAAGAATTTATTTTCAAGCCAATAGTTATTTGGAACTTTTTCCTTATTTAGCCTCAGAATTATGTTCGGATGTTATTCATGCTCAGCTTGATGCTATTCGTTCTATGGATAAAAATGAAATATGGAAAAAAGTTGATGCTTTTAGTATTTTTGAAAATTTAGATGCCGTAAAAAAATATGTAGAAGAACAGGAAGGTGAATTAGCTTCGAAGCTTATGTCTTTGGAGGTTGAAGAATCTGTTAAGTTGAATTTGCACCTTTGGTTTAGTACCATGTATATATTAGTTGACTTTGCAACAGACAAACAGAAGTTTTTGCTTAAAGCTGTTGCTTTTTTTGAAAAACATGTTGAGTGTTTTTGCGGAGAACAGTATTGGACACTCGTGACGCTTCTGCTTGAACAGAAAATGGGTACAACAATTGAAGAATTGTCAAATCATGTAAATATCAGCAGCGATTTACCGCCGCACGTTATTGTGCAAGTTTATAACGCTAAGTTTTGTCAAAAATGATTAACAATTTGGTATAAAAAAGCATTCTTCGGAATGCTTTTTTTTGTATTTTATTCTGAAAAAAATGTCTAAAAATGAAAATATGCTATTTTTATCTATTTGAAATTACATAATTTAAAAAATATTTTTTAAAAAAGTCAATTTTTTTTGTCAATGTTAATAAATTTATAACCAAATTTTACGATACTGTCCTCATAAGATAATTTAACTATAAAAAAACGGTTGGAAAAAATGAGCAGTAAGCAACACAAAACTATTCTTAATACCATTATCAATGACGATTGTATTAAAGCAATGAATCAGATGGAAGAAAATTCAGTCGATTTGATTTTTGCTGATCCTCCGTACAATTTGCAATTGGGTGATGCTTTGACCCGTCCGGATAATACAAATGTCAGCGGTGTGTATGAAGAATGGGATAGCTTTGAAAGTTTGGCTGCTTATGATGCTTATACCCGCGAATGGATGACCGCAGCACGTAGAGTTTTGAAAGAAGATGGTGCTATTTGGGTTATCGGTTCTTATCACAACATTTTCCGCGTTGGCTATATTTTGCAAGATTTAGGCTTTTGGATTTTGAATGATATTATTTGGAATAAGACAAATCCAATGCCGAATTTCAAAGGAACTCGCTTTACCAATGCACATGAGACTTTGATTTGGGCTTCAAAGAATCCAAATTCTAAATATACTTTCAATTATGAAGCTATGAAGGCCTTGAATGAAGATACACAAATGCGTAGTGATTGGCAAATTCCTTTGTGTACAGGTAAAGAGCGCTTGAAAGATGATGAAGGCAATAAGTTGCATCCAACTCAAAAACCCGAAAGTTTGCTTTATCGCGTGATTATGGCTTCAACCAATGTTGGTGATGTTATTCTTGATCCGTTCTTCGGAACAGGAACGACCGGTGCTGTCGCCAAAAAACTTGGTCGTAATTTTATCGGTATTGAACGCGATATTAATTATGTAAAAGGTGCTCAAGCACGTATTGATGCTGTTCAACCTGTTGATAATGCAATGTGTTTGGAAATGGTTTCTAAGAAACGTCAACCGCGTATTCCTTTTGGTAGTGTTGTTGAAAGAGGTTTGCTCAACCCCGGAGATGTTTTGTATGATGCCGGTCGCAAACATTGTGCTGTTGTTCGCTCTGACGGAACATTAAAGTCTGAAACGGCTGAAGGTTCCATTCACCAAGTTGGAGCTGCAGCTCAAAACTTGTCAGCTTGTAACGGTTGGGTTTATTGGTATTTTGAAAACGAAAAGAAAGAGTTGGTTTGTATTGATGAACTGAGAACGCAAGTCAGACACGAAATTTACGGTGAATAGTTAAAATCGGGGATGTTCCCCGATTTTTTTTGCTAAAATGATAAAAAATACTTGCTCTTAGAACAAAAATTGGACATTATTAAAACAATAGTATTTTATAATTAACTAATGAATTGAAAATTAATGCAAAAATGGCGAAAAAAACAAAATAATACAAAGCCATACAGCGATAAAAAAAATAGCCCTGCTTTTTTGGAAGCAAAAAACTATGCGGCTATTGATTTGGGGACAAATTCTTGTCGATTGGTGATAGCCACACCAACGCCCAGTTCGTTTAGAATTGTGGAAACATTTTCTAGAATCACTCGTTTGGGTGAGGGCATTATCAAAGACAATGAACTTTCTCGTCCGGCCATCAAACGCACCATCGGTGCTTTGAAAGTTTGTGCCGGTGTATTGGCGGAATATGCGCCGATTTATAAAGGACGCTATGTGGCAACCGCAGCTTGCCGTCGGGCGGTAAACTGCAAAGAGTTTATAGATGCGGTGAAAAGAGAAACCGGCTTGAATATTGAGATTATTTCTTCAAAGGAAGAATCTCGATTGGCGGTGGTTGGTTGTATCCCACTTTTGAACCGCAGTATTAAGCGTGCCCTTGTTTTTGATATCGGTGGTGGCTCTTCTGAAGTTTCTTTGGCAAGAGTGACAAATAGCGGCAAAACTTTTATTGAAGGTTTTGTTTCGTTGCCTTATGGCGTGGTTACCATTTCCGAAGCCTTTCCTGCGCAAGAGATGACGGATTTGGCTTATAATACCATTATTGAGCGCACACATAAAATTTTGTCAGAGTTTGAAGAGAAATACCAAATTAGTGAAGCAATCCGCAATCAAGAGATTCAGATTATCGGAACTTCCGGAACAGTAACTGTTTTGGGAGCTGTTCACCTTAATTTGCCGCGTTATAATCGTTCCGCTGTTGATGGTTTGTCTATAAGCAGACAGGATATTGAACGAGCAATTTCAAAGATCAAACGTATGGGGGATGAAGGGCGTCGCAAACATGCCTGCATCGGTGCTCAAAAAGCAGATTTGACTATGGCCGGTTGTGCTATTATTGAAGCTTTGTGCTCTTTTTGGCCTATTGCCGAAATTACGGTTGCAGACCGAGGTATTCGTGAAGGTATTTTACTTGATTTAATGCATTCGCAAAATACAAATCGTAAACCGATGAACAAGAAAAGACGTTATCCTTTTGCAAGAAAGGGAAGAAAATATAATGAGTAGAAATAAGTGTTTTGCAGCTATAGATTTAGGTACAAATTCTTGCCGCCTTTTGATTGCTAATCAATATAAAAAATATTTGTTTAGCGAAGCATATTCGGTTAAGCTTGGTGAGGGTATGTATGAACATATGAAGTTTACTCCCGAGGCAATGAATCGCGGTTTGGAATGTTTTTATAAACTCAAACAAATTATGGACAGGTACCATATTGTTAAAACCAGAGCTATTGCTACAGCATCTTGTCGTATGGCACAAAATTCACAAGAGTTCATTGATAAAGTTTTTCATGAATCAATGATAAAAATTGAAGTGATTGATGGTTATGAAGAAGCTCGTCTGAATTTAAAGGGGGCATTGGAACATGTTCGTGGCAAAACTGAATATGTGGTTTTGTATGATTTAGGAGGCGGTTCAACCGAAATTACTTTGGCAACCAATACCCAAAATCCAAAAATTATACATACAATTTCCATTCCATGGGGAGCGCGCAATTCTTCCGAGGCTTTTGATTTGGTGGAATATGATGCAGAAAAAGCGCAAAAACTTCATGACGAGATAGCTCGTTATGCCAACGATTTTGTTAAAGATTCAAAACTTGATGAAATCAGAAATAAAGTTTGTTTTGTTGCAACATCAAGCACGCCGTTGCGTTATGTTTCCATGATTGAAAAATTTGGTAAATATGATAGAGATAAAGCCGATGGGCACGTTATTCAATGTAAGGATGTTGATGAACAAATTGCCGGTGTTTACAAGCTCACACGTGAGCAAATGATGGAAAACTTGTATATCGGTCAAAAACGTTCAACTATTTTTACGGCAGCATGTGTTATTTTTAAGACAATTTATGATTGTTTGGGTGCTAAGGAAATTACAGCCTCTTTGAAAAGTGCAAAGGATGGAATTGTTTCCGAACTTATTGATGAATATAATAAAGAGCATAGTAGGAAAAATCATGGTAAAGTTAACAAAATCAGCCAAAGAAATTCGCGGTCGACACCAACTGACCGTGCGTGTTAAAACGGCAAAATATAGAGATAAATCTTCTAACCGCTGGTTGGAACGTCAACTTAATGACCCATACGTTGCTGAATCTAAACGTTTGGGATATCGTTCTCGTGCTGCTTTTAAACTCATTCAGTTGGATGAAAAATTTCATTTTTTAGGTAAGGGAAAAACCATTGTCGATTTGGGATGCGCTCCCGGGGGTTGGACACAAGTTGCCGTTGAACGGAATAAAGGTACGGGGAAGGTTGTCGGTATTGATATTTTGGAAGCAGAACCCATTAAGGGCGCAACGCTCATTTGCCAAGATTTTACCGAGCCTGAAGCTGCCGACAGATTGAAAGAACTTTTGAACGGTGAGGCTGATATTGTGATGAGCGATATGGCTGCCAATACTACAGGTCACCAACAAACAGACCATTTGCGTACCATTGCTTTGGTGGAAATTGCTTATGAGTTTGCTAAAGAGGTTTTGGCTGAAGACGGTATTTTTATTGCCAAAGTGTTTAAAGGCGGAGCCGAGGCTGGCTTGTTGAATGATATAAAAAAACGTTTCAAAAAAGTGGCACACGCCAAACCAGATGCCAGTCGTCAGGGGTCACCAGAGGAATATTTGGTAGCAATCGGTTTCAAAAAAGATATTCAGGAGTAAAAAATATGGTACATCGCGGGCAAATTTATAAACACTATAAAGGTAACTTATATTTGGTTTTGGAAGTGGCAACGCATACTGAAACTAAAGAAGAGTTGGTTATCTATTGCAATGTTAAAAACAAAACCCAAATTTGGGCGCGTCCTTTGACCATGTTTGAAGATGAACTTCCCAACGGCAAACCTCGTTTTGAGCTTTGGGAAGATAGATAGGAGTTTGTTTTTATGCAACAAGGTGCGCGCTATCAGGCCGTTTTAGAGCTTATTAGTGAAATTTTTAAAGACCTTAAACCGGCAGACGGAATTATTGATGCTTATTTGAAAGCTCGTAAATATATTGGCTCAAAGGACAGGCGTTTTATTACCGATACGGTGTGGACGATTATTCGCAATCGTATGAAGTTGGAATTTGATGCGCGCTCAAAAGAATATCGCAAAATTTTGCTGACATATCTCAAACAAAAAGGTGAAAATGTTGATGAGATTTGCAATGGTGCACAATATTGTCCATCGGCATTAACCGAAGAAGAAAAAGCTTGGCTGAAAGTAGATAATGAAGAGGTTTATCCGCCCTTTGTAGAAGCAGAAACGCCGGAGTGGTTATATAAAAAAGTGCAAGATGTACGTTTGCTCAAATCATTAAATGAGCCGGCAGAAGCAGATTTTCGCATCAATGTTAAAAATCGGGAAGGGGTTTTGGAAAAACTCAAAGCCGAAGGTTTTGAAGTGTTACCGACACCATATTCTCCTTATGGAATCCGCTCACTCAAACGTATTCCCTTGGGTAACTGTATCGCTTATCAAGAAGGCGAGATTGAGGTGCAAGATGAGGCTTCGCAAATTGCGGCAATTTTATGTGATGTTAAGCCTGAACACAAAATCATAGATTATTGTTGCGGTGCCGGCGGCAAAAGTTTGGCTATGGCTTATATTTTGCAAAATAAGGGTCATATTATGGCGCATGATATTGAAAAAAAACGCTTAATGGCCATCAAGCCCAGAATGGAACGCCTACATATCAACAATATTGAGTTGATGGATTTTGTGGCAACCTCGGATAACAATTTTGATCGCTTTGTTGTTGATGCGCCTTGCTCTGGAACAGGAACATGGCGTCGTTCTCCCGATGCAAAATTTCGTCTTAATCAAAATATGATAAATAAGCTTAATCGCATTCAGATTGACATTTTGCAAACTGCTTATGACAAGACCAAAGTTGGCGGCCGCATCATCTATATCACATGCTCAATTTTGAATGAAGAAAACGAGGAAATTATTGCTGCTTTTTTGCAGAATAATCCAAGCATGCAGCCCGTTAACATCAAAAAACTTTGGGAAAGCAAGATTGATGCACCATATCCGTATCATTCAGAAAAATATTTAAGGTTATCTCCACTCACAACTGAAACGGATGGATTTTTCATTTGTGTGATGGAAAAATTGGCTTAGTCTTTGCTGATTTCTTTGCCGTTTTGTTGGTAGATGTAAGAGATAATTTCAGCTACGGCTGAAAAGGCTTCAATCGGGATTTCACTGTCAATATCCACCGCTTTTAAAATTTGCAATAAATCGGCATCTTTTCTTATTTCAATGCCTTCATCAATGGCAATTTGAATGATTTTTTGCGCTACATGACCTTGACCTTTGGCCAAAACTTTGGGCGCATTGTCTTTTTTCGGCTCATAGCCCAAAGCAACAGCATAATCTGTGGACAAGCTGTTTTCTTGATTGCTATTTGTTAATCTTTCGTTAATATCTTTTTCAGACATGAGCTTTGCCTTTTTTATTGGTTCTTGTAAAAGTATATACTTTTGGGGAAAAGTTGGCAAGAATTTTAATTAAGGCACGGTTTTTGCATTAGATTTTTTATATATAAAAATCATAATGTTTGGGGAATGAATATGGATTTAAACAATCTGCAAGTTGTTGATTTGATTAAGAAAAACATGCGTTATCAAACAGCAAGAGAACGCGTGATTGCTGAGAATCTGGCAAATTCAACAACCCCCGGATATTTAGCAAAAGATGTTGCTGTACCTGATTTCAAAAAACAAGTTGAAGAAAACCAATCTCAAAAATTGGCCCTTCAAACAACTCATGAGAATCATTTAACACATCAAGATGCCGTTATGCGTCATAGCAATAATGCTGAGTTTGAAGTTTATACTCCCAAACCAACATCTCCACTGACAATTGATGGAAATGGTGTGATTATTGAAGACCAATTAAATCAGGCAAATAAAGCAAGCGGCGAGTATAATAGAATGATTACCATATATACAAAATATATGGAGATGCTCAAAGCGGCTAATTCAAAAATTAGTTCATAACGGAGGCATAGTTTATGAGTGATTTATCTGTTACATCTGATATTGCCGTTTCCGGAATGAAAGCTCAAAGTGAGCGTTTGCGTATTATCTCTGAAAATATGGCAAATGCTGAGTCTGTTGGTATCCGTCCCGGGGAAGATCCATATCGCCGTCAAGTTGTCACTTTTAAAAACTATGTTGATAAACAGACCGGTGCAGAGATGGTTAAAGTGGATAAGGTCGTTGAAGACCAATCACCGTTTGTAAAAAAATATGCACCGAATCATCCGGCTGCAGATGCACAAGGCTATGTTTCCATGCCTAATGTGAATACACTTGTGGAGATGATGGATATGAAAGAAGCTCAACGAGCTTACGAAGCAAATCTAACAATGGTGCAAACAGCTCGTGATATGAATTCTAAAGTTTTGGATATTTTGAAGTAATAAGGAGTTATAGTCGTGGTTAGTAATATTTCTAATGCATTGAATGCTTATCAGGTTGCTTTAAGTAGAATAGGGGCACAAACACCTGCCAAAGAGACTACTCCAGTTCAAGTTACAGGTTCTTCTTTTTCAGATGTGTTAAAATCTAGCATTGAAGAAGCTCAAGATTTAGGTAAAAAAAGTGAGCAGACAACTCTTGCCGCCATTCAAGGTAAAGCAACAGCGCAAGATGTGGTCTTGGCAGTTTCCAATGCAGAAATCGCTCTTGACACAGTTGTGGCATTCCGCGACACAGCAATAAAGGCTTATCAGTCTATATTTAATATGCAAATCTAAATTTAAAATGTGTATAATGGAAATCTAGAGCGATTTTACGTCGGCTCGAAAAATTCATGTACTTCTTTGTACATTAGGATTTTTCTCGCTCCTTAAATCACTCTATCTTCCTCATTCTCCACATTTTTTACATTTTCCACATTCTCCGAACTTTTGTACACTCTGTTCATATTTTTGCTGGTTTCTTATTATTACGCTCATAAAAAAGAAATTTGTAAACTGTGTATAATGGGTAACTAAAGCAACTTAGTGCTGCTCAAATTCTTATTTTCGTTCTTGCTAAATTTTCATTTTTCAGGTATATTTCCTCTATCAAAAAAATTATTATAGAGGCTATTATTTATGTGGTATTTTGCCATGTATGGCAATGTGTAGATAATTTTATCGAACCGCCTCAATACTACGTTTAAAATATTTTTTTATGGCTTGGATAGAATTAATAATAGGATTGATACTTTTTTTTCTTATCTTTCTAATCTGTATTAAGTTGATTGCTATTGCATTTATCTTGCTATTTGCCATTGGTGTTGGGTATCTTTTGTGGCTGATATGCAACCAGATGTTTGCCCTGATTGGATGGTGGAGCGTAATAGTGATAATTGTAATAATAATTCTAATAAAAAAATAAGTATGGAAACAATCTTTGGTATTCTTTCTGTTGTTTTATGTTTTGCCTTTTGTATTTTTATGCTTGCATTTTATTTGCAACTGATAGGCGTTGTACTAGAGGCATTGAAAAGTAGATATTTGTGGGTCTGGGCTCTTATAGGTATTTCAATTTATGTGATACTTATGTGCAGTAAAGATTCATGGATGTGGATTTTTCCTAAAACTTTGGGCTTCATTTTTGATTTTGGTGGAGGTCTTTTTTGTATGATTGCCACCATATATTTGATTTGGAAAACGTTCACCAGTTGGAAGTTTTTTCTGGGAATGTTGACCCTGAGTACTTTAGTAGGGTTGATGGTGTTTTTATTTATGTAAGGCAATAGTTTTTAGACTATTGCCTTTTTTTTGTGGCATATCTAATAAATTTGGATTATATTTTGATAAAAATTTTTATAAGAAGGATTTATCCATGCTCAGAATCAATAACATAAAAGTGCCGTTATCGGTTCCTTTGTCTGATTTACCTGAATATGTAAAAAAGGAAATCGGCTTTTCGGGAGTATGGTTGTCTTTTAAAATTATCAAACAAGCAATTGATGCCAGACGCAAATCAGATGTTCATTATGTTTATGGTTTTGACGTTGAAGTAGAAGATGGACAAAACTTTTTATCTTTTTGTAATAACAAAGATATTTTTGTTATTGAAAAAACGGATGAATATTCTCTGCCGCAAACAAAATCTTCTCTGCGTCCAATAATCGTTGGGAGTGGTCCGGCCGGAATGCTTGCCGGAATTGCTCTGGCTGAAGCCGGTTTAAAGCCGATTATTCTTGAGCGCGGTCGTCCGGTACCGGAACGTCAACAAGATGTAAAAACTTTTTGGCAAGGCGGTGAGCTTAATCCGGAATCAAATGTTCAATTTGGGGAAGGTGGTGCCGGTACTTTTTCTGATGGTAAGCTGATGAGCGGTATTAAAAAAGATAAATATACATCTAAAGTGTTGCAAGAGCTTGTTTCCGCCGGTGCGCCTGAAGAAATTTTATATTTGGCTAAACCTCATGTCGGCACCGATATTTTGGCACAGGTAGTGCAAAATATTCGCCATAAAATAGAAAGCTTGGGCGGAGAATACCGTTTTGAAAATAAATTGGAAG
The DNA here is from genome assembly GCA_949295025.1 of uncultured Pseudomonadota bacterium. Classification (GTDB taxonomy): domain Bacteria; phylum Pseudomonadota; class Alphaproteobacteria; order RF32; family CAG-239; genus CAJLXD01. Next base: position 111,144 of record CASFJK010000007.1, on the reverse strand, counting down.
ATATTGTCATTAAAAATCAGCATATAACGGCGCTAAAAATCCGCGATGCAAAAGGTAATATTTATGAACAAGCTGCTGATTCTGTTGTTTTGGCAATTGGGCATAGTGCGCGAGATACTTTTGAAATGCTTTATCGTTCGGGTTTTGTTATTGAGCCAAAACCTTTTGCAGTTGGAGTTCGCGTAGAACATAAACAAAGTCTTATAAATAACTCACAATACGGAAAATTTTCTTCTCAGCTCGGCGCTGCTGATTATAAAATGGCATACCATGCATCCAATGGGCGTTCGGCTTTTACATTCTGTATGTGCCCCGGTGGAGAGGTGATTGCGGCTGCTTCAGAGAAGAATAGGGTTGTGACCAATGGTATGAGCGAGCATGCTCGTAACAAAGAAAATGCTAATGCAGCGCTTTTGGTTGGTGTTACACCGCAAGACTTTGGCGGCAGCCATCCTCTGCAAGGTATGTATTGGCAGCGAGAACTCGAAGCAAAAGCCTTTGTTGCCGGTGGAAAAAACTATCATGCTCCGGCGCAACTGGTTGGCGATTTCTTAAAAAACAAAGATTCCAAACAGGTTGGTGACGTTAAACCAAGCTATACTCCGGGTGTGACTTTTGGTAATATGGCTGCTGTTTTACCTCCCTACATTTTAGAAACCATGAGTTTGGCAATTGTCGATATGGGTAAAAGACTGCACGGTTTTGCAACTTATGATGCGGTGATGACCGGTGTGGAAAGTAGAAGTTCTTCGCCAATAAGGATTTATAGAGATGACACTTTGCAAAGCTCGGTTAAAGGGCTTTATCCTTGTGGAGAAGGAGCGGGCTATGCCGGCGGTATTATGTCTGCTGCTGTTGATGGTCTCAAATGCGCCGAAAAAATAGCAAATATATATAAATAGTAAATTCAAATGGTAAAATTATTATATTAAATAAAAACTTTAATTTGGAGGAGATAAACATGGAAGAGAAAAAAACTTGTGCTTGCGAACCAGATTGCACTTGCGGATGTAATGAAGGCAAGCCTTGCACTTGTGGATGTTCAGATGAAAAGAAATGTTCATGCGGTTGTTCTTGCGGTAAAAACTGCAAATGTGGTAAAGGTTTTACTCGTGTCTTTTCAGCTTTGCTGGTTGGGGCCGGTTTGTGTGCTGGTGGATTTTTCCCCGGATATTATTACTATCAAACCAAAATGACCTCAAACTATGTAACGGTCAAAGGTTTGTCCGAGATGCCGGTGCGGGCCGATTTGGCTGTTTGGGATTTGAAATTTGTGGTTACTAACAATGATTTGTCTTTAGCTCAACAAGAAATTGCTCAAAAAGCGCAAACCATTATTTCTTTTTTGAAGCAACAAGGTTTTAACGATGATGAAATCATTGTTGAATCAATCAATACTAATGATTTGATGGCTAATCCTTATCGTAATGAAGGAGCTGCTACATCTCGCTATATTTTGAATCAGACAATTACGGTTCGTTCTCAAAAGGTGGATTTGGTGGCAAATAGTTTAGGTAAAACCGGAGATTTGATTGCTCAAGGTATTGTTTTTGAAAATCAATATGGCACACCGGTCTCTTATGTCTTTACCAAACTCAATGATATTAAGCCGAAAATGCTTGAAGAAGCAACCAAAAATGCCGAGGCTTCGGCGCAAGAATTTGCTAAAAGCTCAAATTCTACCGTTGGCAAGATTAAATATGCCAACCAAGGTGTCTTTTCAATTTTGCCCTCTGAGCAAACAGCAGGGGCATCTGAGGCATCTCAAATTGAAAAGAAGGTTAGAGTGGTCTCTACCATTGAATATTGGTTGAAATAACTTGTTTTTTTATAAAAAAAGCTCTCGAAACCGAGAGCTTTTTCTTTTGCTTTATATCCAAAACTATTTTCTCATTTTGGAACCTTCAATCTCTTTGAAGTATTTAACCGTGTCGGCTTTGAGCTCGCTGGTGGCATCGTCATCGCAGACAATGATGCCGTGTTGATGCATTTGCAAAATGCTGACCGGCCACATGTGGTTGATGCTGCCTTCAATGGCGTGGTGCAAAGCTCTGGCTTTGTTGGAGCCGGTGACCATGATTAAAACTTCTTCAGCATCCATAATGGTGCCGATACCCACGGTCAGAACCGTTCCGGGGACTTTGCTCATGTCATTGTCAAAAAAGCGAGAATTGTCTTTGATGGTTTCTTGTGTCAGGGTTTTGATACGGGTGCGAGAGCTCAAAGATGATCCCGGTTCATTGAAGGCAATGTGTCCGTCTGAGCCGACACCACCTAAGAACAAATGAATTTTGCCATAACTTTTAATGGCGTCTTCATAATCTTGGCATTCTTTGGCATAGTTTTTGGTCATACCATCCAAAATGTGGACATTGGCTTTTTTGATATCAATGTGAGAGAAGAAATTATCCCACATAAAGCGGTGATAACTTTGAGGATGTTTGGCATCAAGACCGATATATTCATCCATATTGAATGTAACCACGTTGGCAAAAGAGACTTTGCCTTTTTTGAACATTTCAATCAATTCTTTATAAACACCCAGCGGGGTTGAACCTGTAGGCAAACCCAGAACAAAGGGCTTGTCTGCTGTGGGGCGAAAACGTTTGATTTTATCGGCAATGAAGTTGGCTGTCCATTTGGCACATTCTTCATAATTTTTTTTGATGATGACGCGCATTATCTTTCTCCCTTATAAATTTTACCGTCGATGATGGTGTTGATGGTTGTAAAGTCTTCGTTAAAAATAATTAAATCGGCATCGAAGCCGGGGGCAACATAGCCCTTATTTTGAATTTTTAATATCTCAGCCGGACTTGGGGATGATACATGGATGGCTTGTTCCAAGGTCAAACCCCAATCAACAAGATTTTTAACTCCGTCTATCATAGTCATGGCTGAGCCAGCTATTACATTGTCTGACTTGCGATAAAAGCATTTGTCAAAGTACACTTCTTCATTGTTGGCATATAAAACATCTGCTTTTTGTTTGGTCGGCTTGAGAGAATCGGTTACCATGACCAATTTATCCAGCGGTTTGAACTGAAACAGAAGTTTTATCAAGTTTGAATCAATATGAATTCCGTCAGCAATAAATTCGCAAGATATTTCCGGATGAATAAATACAGCGCCAACAGCTCCGGGGTCACGGTGATGCATGCGACTCATGGCGTTAAACAAGTGTGTGGTGTGCATTATTCTTGCTTGCATGCCTTCAACCATTTGGGTATAGGTTGCATTGGTGTGACCAGCTTGAAGAATAATTCCTTTAGATATGCACCATAGAGCCAATCCTCTCATACCCTTTAGTTCTGGAGCGACAGTCATGTTAATGATGTGTCCTTTGGCTGCTTTGTAAAATTTTTCCATCAACTCTATATCAACAGGGCTGACGGCATCTTCCGGTTGAACACCCAAACGTTCTTTGGAGATGAAAGGGCCTTCCAAATGCATACCTAAAATGTGAGCCCCTTTTTCTTTGCCAATGGCTTTGACTACGGCTTTGATATTTTTTATCATTTCATCGGGTTTGGCTGCATAGAGCGTAGGGATGAAAGAAGTGACACCGTATTTAGGCAAAATTTCTGACATTTTTAATATAGAATCGGTTTTACCATCATCTGTTCCGAATCCACCAATGCCGTGAATGTGTGTATCAATCAAACCGGGAGCTATGTATGATCCGTTGACATTAATGATTTGAACTTTGGGTGAGAATTGTTTTTGTTGAAAGCGTCTTTCACTAAAAACATCTGCTATCTTGTTGTTTTTTATATAGACCGCACAATTTTCCATGACCGAGAAGCCGGTCAATACATTGGCATTATGAAGACAAATTCCACTGTCCATTTAAGCATTCCTTAAGTTTTGTTTTATATGGCACATAGTCTAAAAACAAAAAGTAAAGATAGTGTATAAATTAAAAGTTTTTGTACACTTATTATACACATCTTGTATCTTTTGGAAAGATAAATTTGTTAAGGATTGAAATATGCGCTTTTTTTCTCAATTTATAACTTTGTTTACCAAAGACTATTGGTGGCAAATGAAGGCTTATAAGTTCAACGCAGTTTTTTCTTTGTTTACATTATTGGCTTACAATAAAATCTTTTTTGAAAAACTATGGAACATATATCCAAGTCCGCTGTTTGTTAGCATGTTGACTTTGGTTTTGTTTTTACTCTTGAATGTGGCTTGTGCTATTTTGTTTTGGCCGAAAACAACTAAGTTTTTAGCCATTCTTTTTACTATGCTTAATGCCGGTGTTTTCTACTTTATGTTTGTTTATCATGTGGCAATTGACAAAGTTATGTTGATGAATGTACTTGAAACTGATGCTCAGGAAGTTGCCGGATTGCTTAGTTGGGGAATGTTATGGATGTTTTTGGTGTTGGCGGTTGTTCCGTCAATTTTGATTTATAAAACAAAAATTATTTTTGCTACCCCAAAAAAAATGATTTTGCAAAAAATTGGGCTGATTTTGGGAATTTTTGTTATTTCTACTGCCATTATCGGTATGGGGTATAAAGAAACGGCTCAGTTTTTGCGCAACAACAAACCAATTAAATATCTTTTAGTGCCAGTTAATTATGTTGGGGCAGTTATTTCAGTTAGTAAAAAAATGTTGGAAGTACGCCCTCAAGAATTGGTTAAAGTTGGGGCTGATGCCACTTTGCAACCTTATTGGAAAAATAACGGAAAACCCAATCTGTTTGTTTTGGTGGTTGGAGAAACAGCAAGAGCGGCTAATTTTTCCATGAATGGTTATAACAAGCAGACTAATGCTCCTCTGCAACCGTTCTTAAATGATATGCTTAGTTATAAAAAGGTGTATTCTTGCGGAACGTCTACGGCAATTTCTTTGCCTTGTATGTTTTCTGCTGCCGGACGTGATGATTTTGATAAATCGGAATCTGAATATACGGAAAATCTTTTAGATGTTGTACAACGTGCCGGTTATAAAGTTTGGTGGCGCGGTAATGTGACCGGATGTAAAGGAATTTGTTCTCGTGTGGAAACGCAAATGCTTTGTGACAAAGATACTTGCTTTGATGAAATTTTAAACAAAGGTCTGAATGAGCGTATATTAAAAGAAAACAGAGATATGTTTGTGGTTTTGCATCAACTTGGTAGCCATGGTCCGACATATTATAAGCGCTATCCAAAATCTTCCGAAAAATTTAAGCCATATTGCGCAACAGAACGCTTGGATAAGTGTTCTCAGGAAGAAATTCAGAATGTGTATGATAATACCATTTATTATACTTCTCAAAACTTAGCTGATTTAATCAAACAGCTGCAAGGTATGCAAGATAAGTATAATACCTTTATGCTCTATGTTTCCGACCATGGGGAATCTCTTGGAGAAAACAACATTTATTTGCATGCGGCACCTTATATGGTGGCTCCTGAGGAGCAGATTAATGTGCCGATGCTTGTGTGGTTTGATGATGAATTTGCAAATAAGTTTCATCTCGACCGGACGTGCCTGAAAACAGAATTGAACAATGAATATTCTCATGATAATTTGTTTCATTCATTTTTAGGACTGATGGGTGTTAAAACTTCTGCATATAATGCGGAGTTGGATATTTTTAATAAATGTCAACAAAAGTAATTAATAGGAAAAATTATGGAAAAACTACAAGATTTGTTTACTAACCATCCGGTGTTGCCGGAATCTTGGCTTTGGGTGATTTTCGGTATTGCCGTTGTTATCCTCTTGCTTTGGGATTTGTTGTTCTTTAACCGCAAAAACGAAGTTCCAAACTTTATGCATACGCTTGTTTTGTGCATCATTTACATCTTAGCAGCTTTGCTGTTTGGTGTGTTTGTGATGTATGAAGAAGGTGTTGATAAAGGTATGCTCTTCTTTACCGGATTTTTGGTTGAGAAAAGTTTGTCTTTGGACAATATCTTTATTATGTCTATCATCTTTACATCTCTCGGTGTGCCGCGTATGTATCAACACCGTGTTTTGTTCTGGGGTATTTTAGGTGCACTTATCATGCGTGCTATCCTCATCTTTCTTGGTGAGGCTCTTATCTCAAACTTCCACTGGGTATTGTATATCTTTTCTGCTTTCTTGGTATATACTAGTGCCAAAATGGTTTTGCCGGAAAAAGAACAAAAGAAAGAGCTTAAAGATACCAAACTTTATGCTTTTCTCTCTAAATTCTTCCATGTAACCCATGAAATCAGAGGTGAACATTTCTTTGTTAAAGAAAATGGAAAACACTATATCACCCCGTTGTTCTTTGCTCTTTTGATTATTGAAACCATGGATGTGATTTTTGCTCTCGATAGTATTCCAGCTATCTTTTTAATTACGCAAGATGTGTTTATTGTGTATACAAGTAACATCTTTGCCATTTTGGGTTTGAGAGCTTTGTACTTCTTATTGGAAGCAGCCGTTCATAAGTTTGTATATTTGAAACAAGCTTTGTCCATCATTCTTATCTATATCGGAATGAAGATTTTCTTACCGTATTGTGGTGTTAATATTCAACCATGGCATTCACTCTGCATTACATTCTCCATTCTGTTTATAGGAATTGCGGCTTCTTTAATCAAAGCCAAAAAGCTGGAGCAAAAAGCTTAAATAAAAAATCCCTCGGAAATCCGAGGGATTTTTTTTATCTTTATTTAAGTCTATTTGATATGTTCAATTAAAACGGTAATATTGGTTGTAAACAACTTTACTGAAATGGCCAACAAAATAATTCCAAAGAATTTTTGCAACATATAGATAAAGCCGTTGCCTAAGATAAGGTTTAATCTCTTGGCGGTTTTGATAACACCGTAAATAACAATGATATTGGCTATAATAGCAGCAATAATATTAATATCAGCAAATTGAGCGCGGATGGCGAGTAGGGTGGTCAAAGCACCTGCACCGGCAAACAAAGGAAAGACAATCGGAATAAAGGTGGCATCTTTAGGCATATCCGGACGTTCGTGGAAAATATCAATATCCAAAATCATTTCTAAAGCCATGATGAAAATGATTAAAGAACCAGCAACCGCAAATGAAGAAATGTCTAATTTGAATAAGTTAAGAAAAGCTTCTCCAACATAGAAGAAACCTAAAAACATGATGAATGAAAGTAAGGCTGCTTTTTCGGCATGAACGATTTTGCCACCGCGTTTTAATTTCAAAATAACCGGAATCGACCCCGGAGCATCAATAACAGCAAATAAAACAACAAAGGCACTGATAAATTGACGTAAATTAAATTCTTCAAACATTTTTTCCTCTGTAAAATAAGTGGTTAGTAAAAATATGTCTTAGGTAGTAGCACATTTATTGGGGCTGTCAATCTTAAAAAACATTCTTGTTTTGTGTTTTTATAACTTGATTAGTGATGAAAAAATCCTTATCTATATTTATATGTTTGTAACTATCTCATAAGGATAAAATGATGAGAAATTTGAATGATTGGCTGGTGTTGGTCTTTTGGGCTGCGCTCGGAATGTTTGCAATTGTTTTTGCATTTTATGTGGCATCAATCTTGATTCCAGTGTTGCTGTTTATTATTGCAGCTTCCGGATTGGCAAGTTTTATTGCCGGTTTAATGAAGCGTAAACAACAAACTTCAGAAACAAAAGTGAAAATTGAAACAACTTCAGCGCCTCGTCAATCTAAAATTATTGATGCGGAATATGAAATTATTGATGAAAGATAATAGAGAAAAACGATGAAGATATTGTCTTTTGATATTGGTGGAACCAAAATTTCTTTTGCTATTGTTGATGAAAAAGGGCAACTGATTTCTCAACCTGTAAAATATTCTACACCGGCAACCAAAGGTGCTATAGAAGGTTTGCTTAAAAAAGTGATTGCTCAAAATGAAGATAAAATTGATGCTGTTGCTATTTCTACTGCCGGTACAGTGGATATTGAGAATAAAAAAATTACAGGTTCGGTTGGAAATTTACCTGAAGGTTATGGCGAGATTGATTTTCAAGCGCTGTCTGATAAGAAAGTATTTGTAGAAAATGATGCCAATGCTGCCGTATGGGCGGAATATAAAGTTGGTCATGCACAAAATATGGATAATGTTGTGTTGTTGACGCTTGGAACTGGGGTTGGCGTCGGAATCATTGTAAATGGTAAGCTTTTGAAAGGAAAATCAGGAGCTGCAGGAGAAACACATTTTCCGGTTCGTCAAGATAGACATCGTCGTTGTGGTTGCGGCAATTATGACTGTTTAGAGATTTATATGTCCGGAACGGCACTTAACTTAGATGCTAAAGAATTTTATAAAGATGATAATGCTACGAGTTATGATATTATCAGTGGTTTAAAAGAAAATAATCCCAAAGCTGTGCATGTATTTGAGCGCTGGCAAGGAATGGTCGAATCCGGTGTGAGAATTTTTGCCAGTATTTTTGATCCGGATATTATTTTGCTTGGAGGCTCAATGGCGCATTTTATCAATTATCCGATGATGGAGAAAAATGTGAATGGCTCTATTGTGGTATCTCCGATAAAACTCAGAGAAGCAGAGTTTGAAAATAATGCCGGTATTATCGGTGGGGCTTTGCTTTGTATAGAAAGCATGAAATAAGGAAACAATTTTAGATAGGAAAGGGCGATATATATATCGCCTTTTTTTGTAATCACCCCACGCCTCGTGGGTTCAAATCCCTACGTGACTTTTAAAATGAAAAAAGACAGCATTTGCTGTCTTTTTTGGATTGGTAGCGAGAGAGGGATGGGCTAAAAACTTTTTTAAAAAAGTTTTCTTAACGCCGACCTTGAAAGATTTTGCTTTAACAAGCAAAACCGGCATACTCTCGTCTGCCTTCTTTCAGCGGTTCAAACCCACGTTTCGTGGGTTCAAATCCCTACGTGAATTTAAATACGAAAAAGGCGGTAAAAGTACCGCCTTTTTGAATGGTAGCGAGAGAGGGATTCGAACCCACGACACAAGGATTATGATTCCTCTGCTCTACCGACTGAGCTATCCCGCCATCAAATTCATGTCTTTAATAATCTTTATTACTACATTTGTCAATCATTATTTTGCTTGTTTATAATTTTTTTTATTTTATCCCAAGAATAGGAATAAATTCCTTGACAATGGTGTTTTTTTTTATTAATTATTTTATATCACTTGGGATAAGTGTATCTAAAAGAGCTTCTTTATAAAGAGGCTCTTTTTTATTTTAATAATCTAATCTCATTACTTTGCGGTAATGAGATTTTTTTTGGAGATTTATATATGGTGGAAAATACCAAACAAACAACAGTAATACATTTTGTTGCTGATGGAGAAGTAAGAGAGTTTCATTTTAACTTTCAAATCTTTGAAGCCGGTGATATAGATGTTTATTTAGATGAAAAATTGACTGATACCGGTTATAACGTATCTGTTGATGAAGAAATTGGCGGCAAAGTGATTTTTAATCAGCCGCCGGCTAATGGTACGCGTATTACTATTATTCGTAATTTGGATATAAAAAGAACATCTGATTTTCAAGAAGGAGGAGCTTTTAGAGCTAAAGTGATAAATCATGAGCTTGATTATCAAGTGGCTACTCTTCAACAGCTGGATGAAAAAATTAATCGTTCTATGATATATCCTCCTTATGTTCAAGGAGAGGTAAGCACATCTTTACCTTTACCATCTTCCGGAAAAGCTTTGGTTTGGAACCAACAAGCTACGGCTCTTGTTAATTCTTCAATTAATGTAGATAACACTATTGAAGAAGTAACATCTTTAAAAAATGCAGCTCAAACATATGCTCTTCAAACCCAACAAAATGCGCAACAAGTTTCTGAATATCTTTCTCAATCAACAGAAATTTTTCAACAAGTATCTCAGAAAGCTGAGGATGTTTCTGATTGTGCCGAAGTTGTTAAACAAGATAAAGAGCAAGTGAAAGAATATGTACAGTTAGCTTCTTATGGAAATATTGGTGATATTAAGTATACATCACGAACAGATGTGCCTAACGGAGGAGCCTGGTGTGATGGCGCAGAATATACTCAAACCCAATTTCCTGATATTTATCAAATGCTTATTGATAATAAATTGCAAAAGACTGATTATAGTACATTTAATAATACAGTATCCAGTAAAGGTTCTTGTGGTTTCTTTGCTCTTGATGCTTCTGCAAAGAAATTTAAAGTTCCATTGTTAAAAGAAGTTTATGTGAAATTAGGACAAACACCATCAATGTTTGGCGCTGAAAGTTTGCCAAATATTACCGGTGAGTTTGCGGTACGATTTGATACAGATTTTGCCAAAGGAGCTTTTTATAAAAAAAGTTCAGGAGCAGCAGCAACATCTGGCGTAGGAACAGGCACTATTAATGGTTTTGACGCTTCTCGAAGCTCGTCAACATATAAATCAGGGGTAAAGGTTAATCCAGATCATGTTGTATATAGAGCCTATGTTGTTCTTTTTACAAAATCAGCAGAAGTTAGTATGGCTCAAACCCAAGAATTTATGACTGCTTTGGGTGGAAAGATTAATGTCGATTTAAGCAATATTCCCAATAATGTTGACTTTGTTACAGAAAGTAAAATAAATTCGGATGGCTCTTTTTACAGAAAATATAAAAGTGGTTGGTTAGAGCAAGGTGGTTCTTTGAACACGATAGAAGGGACAGTTACTTTGTTGAAACCTTATAAAGATACAAAATATATAGTTACAAGATTATTAAGAGAAGATACGACGCAAGCTCAACTGTATAATAAAAACTTTTCATATTTTAATATTACGACAACAGGTTTTAACATTAGAAATTATCAAGAAACACGAGACAGTGTTTGGTTAGCGTGTGGACAAGGAGCATAAAAAAATGCAGATAAATGATATTTTTGATTTAAGTCAATATGATGAAGCTTATAAATTTGTAAGCGAAAATAAAGGTACAACTATCCAAGATTTAGGGATGGGTAAATATCAAATTGTTGAATTTCCAAAACCAAGTTTAGATGAATTAAAACTCATTAAACGAGTTGAAATCAACCAAGAAAGAGATGCTGCCGAACAAGGCGGCTTTTTTTATATGGGTAAAACCTTTGACAGTGATATTGTTTCTTGCATTCGTATTCAAGGGGCAGCGCAGTCGATGCAAGCAGCTGCTATGGCAGAAAATGTACCGACAATTACTTGGACCTGTAAGGATAATACAACTGTTGAACTGACAGCGCAAGAACTGATGGGTTTAAGTGTAGCACTAGCTGAGTGGTCAAATACTTGTCATCAAAAAGCAACGTCACTTAAGGCACAGATTGACAAGGCAACCTCAGAAGAAGAATTGGAGAATATCACATGGAACGCATAAAAAGAAAATATACCCGTCATAAAATTTATGACTTTGCCGTAATAGGTATTAACTATGTTACTTTAAGAGAACAAACGTATGAGAATATAACCATACCAAAAGATTTTGTTTTTGACGGAGTATCTGTACCGGCTCCATTTACGCTGCTTTTTTCCAACAAAGATTTACGGCAAGGAATTAAGGCTGCTTGTTTTCATGACTTTATGTGTCAGCATAAAGATATTTACTCTCGTAAACAAGCTACCGATATTTTGATGAAAATTTGGCTCGAAAACGGCCTTAATAAATTCAAAGCCATTATTGCTAAAGGAAGTGTCAATATCTATCAAATGCTTAAAGGTTGGAAATAATTATTATGCAAATGTAATGAATTGCGTTTGACATCACTTATCCTTAATATTACTAATAAATTATTGTGTTTACTAATGTGAAAGATGCAACCGATGAGAAACTTGTATAATAAAAATTTATTCATATTCCTATCAATACATTTTTGGGTGTGGTTTATTGTTCCCTTAATGCGTCAAAGCTTGCCTTTAGATAGTGTTGAGGCTATTACTTGGGGAAGATATTGTGACCTCGGTACCAATAAACATCCGACTTTGTCCGGATTTCCGGCTGAATGGTTTTATCAGCTTTTTGGACAAGCGGGCATTTATCTTCTTAATCAAGTTTTGGTTCTTATCGGTTTTATTTTTATTTATAAACTCGCCAAATGCTTTTTGACCGAAAACAAAGCTGTTTTATCCGTGATGCTTTTAGAAGGCGTTATCTATTATGGTTTTAGCGCGCAGGAGTATAATGTAAATGTGGTTTCTTTGGCTTTGTGGCCGTTAACAGCTTATTATTTTTGGCAAGCATTGAACAAAAACACAATGAGTGCTTGGATATTAACTGGTTTATTTGCCGGATTGAATATATTCAATAAATATGTTGGAGGTATTGAGCTCTTGTGTATGGCGCTTTATTTGTTTTTTACGCTAGAAGGTAGAGCACAGTTCAAAAAGGTTGGCCCCTATATTACTTTTATTCTTTTTCTTGCCGTAATAGCTCCGCATGTTTGGTGGTTGTATCAACATGATTTTTATTCTTTTGAATATCTGATGGGGAGAACCGGAAACGGGGCTCAGTCTCTTGGTGCTAAAATTTGGGCTCATTTCTTCTATCCCGTAAAATTCTTAGGTTCTCAGATTTTATTTGTTTTAATGGCGGTTTTGCTTTTTTATTTAAGCTATAGCCGAGGGGAAAAAGAAGCAAATTATTTGACCAAGGATAAAAAGCAGTTCTTATTCTATATGGGAATTTTACCGGTATTTTTGTTTGCCGCAGTGGCTCTTGTCAGCGGAAGTAAACTCAAAAGTATGTGGGGATTTCCGACAATGTATATGTTGGGAATTGTTCTTTTTGCATATTTCCCATACAAACTTTCCGATATTAATTTCCGTAAAACGGTGAAATCTGTTTATGTTGCCATGACATTATTTGCCATTGCCGCTTTATCTATTATTATCTTTAATAAAAGTGAAAAAATTAATTTTCCTTATCAAAAATTTGCTCAAGATATGACTTATGCATGGAAACTCCATACAGACAAACCTTTTAAATATGCCGGTGGTGAAATTTGGTATGTAGCTAACTTATCTATTTTTGCCGATGCTCAACCGAAGCCAATTGCCGGTATGAAACCAGAACATAATCCTTGGTTTGATAAGGAAGATATTTTAAAAAGCGGAGCGCTGGTGGTCTTTCCTGATAAAGGAACCTATTTGACTCTTAAAAATATCTATCCGAATATGAGCGAGCCGAGTGAATATAAGCTTGAATTTAAAAATCGAATTGGTAAGCTAAAGACTAAGATTATTTATTACGGTTTTTTTGAACCGGTTGTAGAGGTGAACCATGACTAAAGATTCTATCAGTATTGTTGTTTCTGCCTATAACGAAGAAGGCAATGTAGAGGCTTTGTACAAAGAACTGAAAAAGGTTTTGAAAGAAACTAAAGTTAAAGATTATGAAATTATCTATGTTGATGATGGTAGTTCAGACAAAACCCATGCCAAATGCCAGGCTTTGCAGAAAAAAGATAATCATGTTAAAATTGTTCATCTTAAACGCAATTTTGGACATGAGATTGCGATGACTGCCGGTATGGACTATGCCCAAGGAGAGGCGGTTATTTTTATGGATGCCGATTTGCAACATCCGCCTTTTTACATTAAACAAATGGTAGAAGAGTGGCAAAAGGGTTACGATATTGTTTTGACGCGCCGTGTGGATAATGTTGATACATCAGCTTTTTATAAGTTCTGCGCTAAGAGCTTTTATAAAATTTTGAATTTGCTTTCAGATACCAAAATTCCTGAAAAAACGCCGGATTTTCGTTTAATTGACCGCAAATATATCGACTTCTTGAAAAACTTTAATGAGCAAGACAGATTGTTCCGTGGGTTGCTTAGCTGGATTATGCCTAATGATAAAGTGAAAGTTCTGGATTTTGTAGCACCGCAACGTCATGCCGGCGAATCTAAATATAATTTCCGTAAAAGTTTGCAACTAGCGATAAACTCAATTATTCAATTTTCGGTTAAACCTTTGCGTTTTTCAACCTATTTAGGCGTTATTTCAGCTTTTGTTGCCGGTTTGCTTGGTTTATGGGTTATTGGAGAACATTTTATTTTACATAAACCAACTCCAGGTTATGCTACCATTATGGTAACAATGATTTTCCTTGGTTCCGTACAACTCATTGTTTTGGGTATTATTGGAGAATATATTGGCAAGATTCATATGGAAGTGAAAAAACGTCCGCTTTATATGGCTGATTATGAAACTCAAGATGAAGTGAAAAAGGTAGTTAGAGATGGTGCAAAGAAAGATATTTAATGCTGATGATTTTGGCATGACTCCAGGTGTGAACCAAGCCATTGCTAAGGCTTATCATGAAGGAATTTTAAACTCCACAAGTATCATGATTAACTTGAACTTTGTTAACGAAGCTCTTGAATTAAAAAAAGATATGCCTAATTTGGATGTGGGGTTGCATCTTAATCTGACTAACCAATATGCTTTGTCCGTACCTGAAAATATTCCACTTCTTGTGGATGGAAACGGGGAGTTCAAAAACGGTTTTGTGAATTTATTTTTGCTATCAATATTTCATCCGAAAGAATTGGCTCGCCAAGTGGAATTGGAAGCCAGAGCTCAGATTGAAAAAGCAATAAAATTAGGAATTAAACTTTCTCATATTGATAGCCATCGCCATATACATCATATTCCGGTGATTTTTAATGTGGTTAAAAAATTGGCTGATGAATATAAAATTCCTAGAATCCGCGTTATGAATGAAAATATTTTTAATACACTCAAATATAATGATGATAAGTGTTATCTTCATGACGGTGGATTGATTAAATATTTGATATTGCGTTCTATGGTCATTTGGAACAACTATCCGACGGATACTTATTTTTACAGCATATTATATACCTGTAAATTGGCAAAAAATCGTTTCAAAGGCATCAAAATTCCTGAACAATATAAAGCTGTTGAAGTTGGTATTCATCCGGCGATGCCAGAGATTGATAAACAGCATATGGAAAATGTGTTTGATGAAAATGTGCTTTCTCCTTGGCGCACAAAAGAACTTGAAACGCTTCTTGATAAAAAAATTGCAGATGAAATTCAATGATAGTTGAACTTTATAAAAAAATTGAACGTATTTGGTTTAAAATTAACCAGAAAATCCGCTTTCTTTTAGTGGGCGGATTTAATACGGTTTTTGCCTATTGTGTTTTTGCGGCGTTGTTTGAACTTGCAAAAATTCCGTATAATCCGGCGCTGATTATACAATATTTTATCACAGTGAATGTATCTTTCATTACCATGCGTTATTATGTTTTTCAGAGCCATGGTAATATCAAAGCCGAGTATTTTAAGGCATGGACAGTTTATATAGGTATGTATTTTTTCAACGCCTTTGCACTTAATTTATTTGTGCGTGTGCTTGGTCTTTATCCTTTGGTGGGGCAGGCGGCTTATCTTGTCATATCCACAATTTTAACCTATCTTTTGCATAAATATTTTTCTTTTCGAGAGAAAAAAGAATAGCTCCTTTTTAGGAGCTATTCTTTTTTATAAAACCTCTAATAAGCGAGAACAGGACGAACTCTATTTAAGGATTTCTTTCCGGCGATAATCCAAAGGTCACTACTGATACACGAATACCAAGCCTTGTCATTACTATACTCAGAAGACGACCAATAACAACCAGTTGGTAGTTGCATTCCGCCTACCTTCAATAAACTGTTGTTTAAGGCATTTTTATTGTTTTTGATTGATTGTAATTCTCCAGCAGCTGGTAAATACCAATCTCCTTTGTTGGTTCCTTTTGTAGTGTAATTATAAGTATAACTAGCTGCTGGTGTCGAATAACCATAGTTATCTCTATAAGCTATGATGATGCTCGTATTACTCTTACCATTATAATCTCTTATTACAGCAGATGATGAACTATAATTCGTCAGCCCTGTAATGTCATAATTTGTTGATGATGCCCATGCTGATGAATTGCTTTGCTCTAGAGCAATCGCTAATTTGCGACTAATATCAAAAACCACACCAATTGGAGTTTTGTCTGGATATATTGCATTAGCATCGACAGCACAGGTTTTATCATCAAGTAATATGTCGCCAATTGTGTTACATGTTTTTGTTTCAGTGGTAGGATAAGCACGGCAGAAGACTTTACTTGTATCAAAAGGGCATTTGACCATAGCATCGCCGTCACATTTATCTGCAGTGTCGGTATAGCCCAATTCTTCACAACTTGGGGGCGTGACGCAGGTTTGCGCATTTGCGGTTAAGCCATAACTCAAGGAGAAAGCTAATGCACTTAGGCTTACTCCTAAATATTTTTTATTCTCTTTTCTCATTTTCTTTCTCCTTATTTATTCATATTTTTGCAAAGCAATATTAATAGCTCTTATTTTAGCCAACATCTAAGCGCGCCATTACACCAATAAGTATCCAAATCAATCTGTCCATCAGCTTTGCAACCAGTTGCTTTGTATCGAACCGTCTCGGTAGAACAATTTGCAGCAGTAGGTGTGCAACTATCACAAACTTTATCACTCGGGCATTCAGTCAAATCGTAACCGGAGCAGTTGTTGACGATACAGTCTTTTTCACAGGTTTCGTCATTTTTATGGAACCCATCTATACATTCCCAACCGGCTTGAATTTGATGAGTACCATCGCCATCGGTGCAATCTTCATAAATATATTCAGCATTGGCAGGTTTGGATGTAACTTTATCAGTACAAGCGACACAGCATTGACGGGAGATTCCGCCACAGCCATCATCACAAGCCACTTCGCCGTTGGTACAATTTGTTTGGTCAATAGAAGGTGTGCAAGTTTTTTCTATGCATGTGCTTCCGCAATATTTGGTGCAAACATCGTTAGGATTATTGGTTGAAACAGCAGGGCAGGTGCATGTTCCTGCAGACATAACATATGGCTCAGAACAAGCATAGGCACGGTATAACTTAATATTAAAAGGGCATCTTTCACATTTAGCACCGGCAGGACATGAGGTGAGAGGATAACTTTTGCAGCTTTTGTCATTATAATTGCTGTTCAGACTATCATAGCTTGATAAACCCAGGTCATCATAACGATCAGGTAAAAAGGTGGATTTGGCAATTTGATAAGAAGGGATAGGCTTTAATTCGAGTGTGTGTGTGAATGATAAATTATGGTCGAACGTATCAAGAGCCAAAGCTGAATTAAAAAAAGTGGGTAATAGCAAACAAGCCACAACCCGACAACAGGTTAACGCAGATTTTATCATAATACGTCTCCATGAATAATAGAATTAAAGCCTATACTATTCATGATAAACGTTTTTTTTTTTTTGCAACCTAAAATTAATAAATGGGTTAAATTAATTGATATAATCAGTTGTATTTAAATGAAATTTAGAATGTAAAAAATAATATATAAAAAAGGCCGGAATTAATCCGGCTTTTTTTATAGCATCAGGCTTTGACTTTCTTCAATACTGTTTAATGTTTCAATAAGCAGTTTTTTCCAAACCAAATTCATATTATTGGCATTAAATTCTTTAATCTTAGCGGGATTGTCTTTTAAATCCGCATTTTTAGGATTATCATAATCAGGCTCAGCTTCTGCAACTTGAGCTTCAATATCATTAAGTTGTTTTTTCAACTCAGCTTGTTGTTCTGGAGTAAAGTTCTCTTCCAAGACTTTCATAAACTCATTTTTCAGGCACATATTATAAATGTTAACGTCTGTATTGATACATTTTTGATCAATAGCAATATATGCCATTGGAATATGAATATCTTCTTCGTTTTCTTGAGCTTTAAGTGGCAGAGTAGCTGACATAAAAGCCAACAATGACATCATAAAAATTTTTTTCATCATTTGTCCTTTCTTGTATTGTTATTATCTAAAATATAAAATTGAAAATTAAGACTTTCAAGCAAAATTCAATAAGATTGACAGAATGTCGCTTTCGGTTTAGTAAGAAAAAACAAACCAGAGGATAATAAATGATAGATATCAATAACATTACAGTTCGCATAGGAAATAAAACTCTTTTAGAGCAGGCATCAGCACATATTGCCGATGGTTGGAAGGTCGGTATTGTTGGAGCCAATGGCTGCGGAAAGTCAACT
The DNA here is from genome assembly GCA_949295025.1 of uncultured Pseudomonadota bacterium. Classification (GTDB taxonomy): domain Bacteria; phylum Pseudomonadota; class Alphaproteobacteria; order RF32; family CAG-239; genus CAJLXD01. The sequence goes on along the minus strand of CASFJK010000007.1, from coordinate 93,142 downwards.
TTATTTCGAGTTTTATTAGGTATGCAAGAAACAGAACTTGGAGAAATCAATTTTCCGAGTGATATAAAAATTGCCACTGTCGAACAAGAAATGAAAAATATTGATGTCGCAGTCTTAGATTATGTTTTATCTCAAGATAAAGAAAGACAAGCTTTGCTAGAACGTTTGCAAACCGCAAATGAAAGTGAACTTGCCGAAATTCATGAGCGTTTAAATTTTATCGGAGCTTCTTCGGCAGAAGGCAGAGCATCGTCAATTTTGAGCGGTTTGGGGTTTTCTAATGCAGATTTTGCTCGTCCCATAAAAGAATTTTCCGGCGGTTGGAGAATGCGCTTAGCTTTGGCCGCAGCTCTGTTTGCTCCCTCAGATATTTTGCTTTTAGACGAGCCAACCAACCACTTAGATTTAGAAGCCAGTGTATGGTTAGAAAACCATTTGCAAAAATATCGGGGAACATTGCTGTTAATCAGCCATGATAGATATATTTTAAATGATTTGTGTAACCACATTTTGCATTTTGAGAACAAAAAACTCAATTTGTATAATGGTAATTATGATATTTTTCAAACAACAAGAACTCTGCAAAGAGAAGTGCAAGCCAAACAAATAGCCAAGCAGGAACAACAACGCAAGCATCTTCAATCTTTTATCGATCGTTTTCGTTATAAAGCAACCAAAGCCAAACAAGCACAAAGTCGTATGAAAATGCTTGAAAAAATGGAGACTTTGCCACCATTAAGCAATGAATATTCTTGTGCATTTGAGTTCCCTGAGCCGCAAAAAATGGCATCGCCGTTGATAAAACTCGATTCGGTTAGTGTGGGTTATGATGATAATGTGGTTTTGAAAAATTTAAATTTGAATATAGGTAATGATGATAGAATCGCTTTGCTGGGAGCCAATGGTAACGGTAAGTCAACTTTTGCTAAGTTATTATCCGGCAGATTAAAACCAATGTCAGGAAATATTATAAAATCATCAAAGTTAGAGGTTGGTTACTTTGCTCAACATCAATCAGAAGAATTACCGCTGAATATCAGTGCCTGTGAATATTTATCTTCCTTGATGCCGGATATGCCGGAAACAAAAATAAGAGCCCATCTTGCTGCATTTGGTTTGAGTCAAGAAAAAGCCACCACGGAAATAGCTTTGCTTTCCGGAGGAGAAAAGGCGAGGTTGCTTTTTGCCGTAATGAGTAGAAAATCTCCATCTTTATTGATATTGGATGAGCCAACTAACCATTTGGATATTGAAGGGCGCGATGCTCTCTTAGAAGCATTGAATGCATACAAAGGTGCAGTCATCCTTATCACACATGATTTGCATTTGGTCGAGCTGGTTGCAGATGATTTGTGGTTGATAAAAAATCATGCCTGCAAAGTTTATAACGGAGATTTAACCGAGTATAAGGAGTCTCTTTTAATAGAAAAAAACACGGCCAAAAAAATAGATATACAACCACAAAAGATAGAAAACTCAAAAAATAATAATTATTTTGAAATCAAACAGTTAAACTCAGAAGTTAAGAAAACGGAAAAACTTATTGAAAAGTTAAACAGCAAAAAATTGGAAATGGAAGAACAATTTACCCAAACAACCAATACTGAAGCTTTAGTTGCATTGCAAAAAGATTTTTCCAAGTTGCAAGATGATATAGATAAGGCAGAGAATCTTTGGTTTGAGCTTTCAGAAAAATTACAAGCATTAGGGTAGCCTATCTACCACCATTGCCTCCACGTCCAGAAACAGAGGCTGCTTTTGCCGCTTGTTCGGCTTGTTTTTGTTGTTCTTGTTTATGCTGTTGTTTTTTTAGTTCTTCTTGACGTTTTTTCTCTTCTTCTTCAATACGCTTGCGTTCTTTTTCTTGTTCTTGTCTTTCTTTTTCAAGTGCTTCTTCTTTTTCTCGAGCAACACGGATTCTTTCTTCTGCCTCTTTCTGTCGGATTTGTTCGTTTTTTTGACGTTCTCTCTCAGCACGATTCTTTTCTTCTTGAGCTTCGCGAGCGCGTCTTCTTTGTTCCTCAGCTTCACGACGGCGTTGTTCTTGAATACGACTATTTTTGGTTTTAGGACTTGTTTTTGATTGATTAATGATCTTTTTTATCTTACGGAAAAATTCCATTCTAAAGACGGTTAGAACATCTTTAATAATTTTTTTCACGGCTTGCCGCTGTAATTGTTCCTTTTGTTCTGTTTGCTGACGATTAATTTCTTCCCGAATAAGCTTTTTTATGGCTTCTTTATTTTTTCTTTCGGCTTTTTTTAAGCGGGTAATAATGAGCATTTTAAAGGCATGTCTTTTCTCTTCACTTAAATTTGTACCTGTTTCATCTTCCAAAAAAGCCAGAGCATCATCCACATCTTGCCTAATTTGTTCATCAATTTTTTGAAATGCTTTTCGTTTTTTTTCTGAAAATTGGCGATAAAAAACAATGCCGGTCATAACAATAAAAATAACCAGAACAACAAAAAACAGATAAATCAAATACCAATATTCTTCTGTCATATAAATACTATAACACAAAATATATTGAAATTTTGTAAAAGTGAGCTACAAAAAGGACAAGGAGAGAAAATGTCAGATAAATTGTTATTACTTTCTTGTTGCGCGCCATGCTCGTGCGCGGTGATTAAAAAATTGGCAGAAGATAATGTTGATTTTGCCGTTGTTTTTTATAATCCTAATATTCGTCCTAAAGCGGAGTATGATAAACGTCGCGATGAAAATGAGCGAGTCTGTCAAATGTATCATGTACCGTTTCTTGAACTTGAATATGATAATGATGCTTGGTGCAAAGCAACCCAAGGGTTAGAAAACGAGCCTGAAAGGGGAAGTCGTTGCAGTATTTGTTTCCATTTAAGACTAAAACGTGTAATGGAATATGCTTTGCAAAATGGCTACAATCAAGTGGCATCAGTCTTAGGTGTATCAAGATATAAAAATTTAGATCAAGTCAATCAGATGGCTGCGCAAGCTTCTTTAGAAACAGGGGTACCATATGTTCATATTGAGGGACGAAAGCATGGTATGCAAGAGTTGCGTCAGCAGTTGATAAAAGAATTGGAACTATATAACCAAGATTATTGTGGTTGCAAACCTCGATAGCAATTATAGGTTGTTTTTGTAAATAATAGAAAAATAAATGTTGCATCGAACAAATATTTTTAATAAATATGAAGTTAGATTGTTTCCGATATTTAAGTTACGATTCTGCAGGTAATTTTTAGTAAATAGAAACAATCAATATAAAAAAAAGAGCAAATTTTTAATTTGCTCCTTCTTCTTTTTCGCAATATCAATTAAACAGAAACGGCTTTTTTGACAACACGCAAAGGTACCATATATTCTCTTGCCACTTCATCATTATCCAGCTCAACAACTAAAACTTCATCAACAGAAAGCAAAGGTAATTTAGCATCCGGATTAATATCTTCAAGAATTACAGCGCTTTCACGACTACGATAAAGCAAAGCGCTATTATTTCCATCAAAAACCAAGCGTGGATTTTCAGGTCCTCCGGGACGGACACTAATCAAAAATAAAATTTCACCGGCACCATTTTGTAAAATATTAAATTCTTTTTCTTTTTCCGTTTTAATGTCGTTAGCCATCATAAACCTCATTACTCAATCAATCTGAAAAACATCATAGCATAAAAATATTAATAAATATACTACAAAATGATATAAAAAATTTTTTTTATTTTTTTTATTTTTTTGTATTGACTTCATGAAAATAATCCAGTATACATTCCCTCGTTGTTACGAACAACGGGTGCGTAGCTCAGCTGGTAGAGCATTTGACTTTTAATCAAAGGGTCTCGGGTTCGAATCCCGACGCGCTCACCATTTTAGAAAAAAGCTCTGTTTTTACAGAGCTTTTTTTTGTACTTCAATACGTTCGGGATTCGTATTCCTACCAATAAAGCAACAAAAAAGGCAGTTCATATAAACTGCCTTTGTAAAAATTACAATTTTTGTAACTCCACATAAATTTCTTTGACGTGACGGGACAAATTTTGAACGGCTTGTAAACTCCAGCGTTCTCCGCTTTCAATCTGCTCTAACGTCAACTCCAATTGGTCTCCAACAGGTGCAGAGGCGATTTTTGAGACATATTTTCCTTCACAAATACATTCAATATATTGATTATTATCGTCCAAAATCAAACAATAATATGCATCTTGCATAAATGTATTAGCACCACTTAAAACAAAAGGCATTGGGATAAGCCAAGATTGTTTAATGTTGATTTTAGGAGTAATTCTGGAAGCAAAACCATCACGATATCTTGTGTTCCAAGCCAAATCACTCCAACTTTGTGTGGTATTAATACAAGAATCGGCAGCCATAACGGCAGATTTTTTATATTCGGCATGCATGCTGACATATAATTCATCACCGCATTCACTCAAAAGAAAAATAGCGAGTCGGTCAATGCCAACAGCACAGCGAAAAAAATAATCATCCTCAGCCAAAACATCACAGCAAAAAGGAAATTTGTCCAAACCAGAATAAAACACATTAATTTTTTTTACAATTAAATTGATTGTGTAGGAAGAACCATCTTTTGTAAACGTTGTTTTCATAAGCAAAAATATAAAGTTAATAATAAATTTACATACAAAACTTGATAAAACAGATTAAGAAAAAAGTCAAGAATGCGATTTTTTTGGAAAACTTTGTCTATTTTTTGCGTTGACGCATTGCGCTTTTTGTGGTATATACCATATCCAGAAATAAATTACTTATTAATTATTGTTTAACCAGAGGGGACCGCTCCTCACTAAATTTTTTTTAATTATGATTACAGTTTTTTCTAGTTTCGGTCATGACATTTTCGGCGCAGCTGCGTCAATTATGTTGAACACACAAGTTGAGGTAGGATCTCATAAAGAAAATCCAGAAGAGGCACGAACAGACAAAATGAATAGTGCTTCAATGCTTCAACCATTTGGCGCGTCAATTACGATTGTTCCAGAAGGAAGAATGCCAATAGGTAGAGATATTGTTGGTGAATTGAAAGCCGGTACTCTGCCTGATGGCTTTTGGGATCAAATTGCAGGAACCAGATTGCCGATTGTAAAGAGTTTAAAAAAATATCATCTGCTGGAAGATGGTCGGAAAAATATTATGATTGTTCCGGCAAAATGGCTGACAGACGGAGAATGTGGTTTGAATGCCGTACAGCAGTCTTTGAGCCATGAAGTTTTAGCTGGCATTTTTGATGAAAAAATCCGTTATATCTTTGGCCAACACTATGATAAGGTAAAAGATATGGAAACGGTGCTTTCTTTGCAGAAGTGGATGTCAGAGCGCAATTTTGAGCTCTATATCCCGGGACAGAAGGAAAATCCTGAAGTTTTGGGTATTCGCCGAGTGCCGCATGTTGATTATTTCAATATGTATGGTGAAACGGATGCCATTGTCGGAATTGCCGGTACACATACTTGGATTGGATTGTTCTGCTTCCCTGAAATACCACAGATTATTCTTTACAATAAGAATGGAATTGAGCATTGGGATGCCATCGCCAAAGCGTTCCAAAAGAAGGGATACAAAATCTATGCTATCGGTTACGATGAAAAAACTGATATGCAAAAGTTGGCTCTTGTAATTGCCGAAACTTATAAAAAACTTTGGTAAGTTACATGAAAAGTCAAAAAAACATCGGTTCGGCAGAACCGATGTTTTTTTTGTATATAGCTAAATTTTATAAAACTTCTTTATAACCTGTAATAAGTTCTTTAAAAAACACGGGGGTTTGATATCCTAATACCAGTTTTATAAGGCATAGGACATATGATTGCAAATAGTGTATTGATTTTGGCCATTTGGGGGGCTTTAGGAAGTATTCTGGCTTCACCCAAAAGCAATAAAATTGTAAGTTTTTTATCATTTATAATCACATCGGTGATGTTCTTTTTTTTAAGCGACAATTATCTTGCAGGTGTTAAGCAAAATTTTTCGTTTGAATGGCTAAAATATATGAGTTTGCAGGTTGATATTGATTTATCATCAACCACAGCAAATTATGCACAAATATTGCCGGTATATGTTATCTCTTTGTTTTCCATATTGATTGCTATTTTCAATACCGAAGAAAAAAGAAAACAAAGATTTTGTTGTTTGGTCATTTTAAATTTATGTGCAGTCAGCGGTGCCGTTTGTGCCATTAATTTACTTCAACTTTTAATCTGCAGCTGTTTAATAACTGTTTTTGGCTTCTGTATTATTGATGATATGGATGCCAGAAAAAAATATGCTTTTTACAACTTGTTGGCAGATTTAAGTTTATTTAGTGTATGTAGCTTGACCTATGGTTATGTAGGAAGTTTAGATTTCAAATCTTTGCCGATGTTTGATAAATTGGGCTCTCATCGAGATTTGGTTGCTATCTTGTTAGCTTTTTCTATTTGCTTAAAAATAGGCTTATTTATGTTTCACAATCAATTATATGACTTGAGTGTTTTGCATTTTAACCGCTTGTCCTATTTGCTATTTTGCTCCACACCGTTAGCAGGGCTCATCATTTTACATAAATTTTACCCTTTAACTTCTGTTTCGGTTTATGCACGTCCATTATTAGAAGTTTTAAGCATTTTGACCATATGTTGTGGCATCTATAGTGCTTTGATTATAGATAACATTAAAGAAAAAGCGGTTGGCCTGGCTCAGGTCTTATTTGGTTTTGGCTTGGTGTCATTTTTGTTTTTATCGGCAAATTTTGAAAAAGTTGAAAATGTTATCTTACTGGGCGGATATCTTTGTTGCTTAATTTTATTTGCCATTTATTACGCATCTTCTTATGAATTGAATGTATCTAAAATGGGCGGATTTTTTAGCGGCATAAAATTTGGTTTTGTTTTAATATGCGTGGCATTATTTTCACTTTTGCATTACATGATGCTGACATTTGCTCCCGCTAACTATATTCTCAGTATAATATTTTCTGTATTACTCATCTTAATTACGGCACATATTTTTCGCCAAATCTTTTTTGGACAAAGCCACGCAGATGAACGTGTTTTGGCAATGTTAAAAAATCCGGCGTGGTATTTGATTTTGGCGATGGTAGCAATTAGCTTTTTGTTTTGGCAAGAAAAATATTTTGATTATAGCAAAGAACTAATGGGCTTTTTTATCTTGTTTATCCTATTGTTGGTCATATATCCATTACGTAAAATTGAGCCATTATATAACAAAGAACTGCTTCAAGAAAGCGATGTTTTTGAAGATGTATTTGACTTTTTGATAATTACACCGCTCACAATTTTAGGACGCATTTTATGGTTGTTGGTAGATTTTATTTTAATAGAGCGCACCATAATCAATTCCTTAAGCGATGCAACTGGATTGCTAATACGTGGTGTATCCAAGTTTAATATTTTTTCATCTTGGTTATACCTCCTTTATGTGATAATGAGTTTTGGTTTAATTGCTTTTTTGGGCTATATGGGGAATAAGTAATGCTTAATACCTTTTCCATTCTGTCTTTGATTATTGCGATTCCTTTTTTAGGAATGCTTTTCACTCTTTTTGCCAAAGAATCGGCAGATGGAACAACGCGCAATGTTTTTAGTGTGGCTGTTTTTGCCGTGATTGCCAATATTGTGATGATATTGCGCATTTTTATGTTGATGGAAGTTTATAAGCCTGGCTTGCAATTGGTAGAAACATATAATTGGATGCAAAATCCCAACATTGACATCGTTTTTGGGGTGGATGTTTTATCTTTGATGTTGCTATTGGCAATTCACATTGCATTCATAATCGGTTTTATTGGTGTTAGAGACAACTTGGTTCACCAAAAATCATTAATGGTCTGGTCATTACTGTTTTTAAGCATGATAACCGGATTTTTTGTTGCGGCAGATATTTTTTCTTTTTACATCTTTTTTGAAGCCATGTTGCTACCGTTATTTATGTTGTTAGGCATGTTTGGAGATGTTAAAAGGCAAGAATATGTTAATCGTTTTTTGTTCTATAATATGGTTGGCGCCGTTATCTTTTTTGTAGCCACTGTTTTGCTTTTTAATTATCAACATGGTATGTTAGAACTTCAGCAACTGAATAATATGAAGTTAGATAGTCGCTTAGAATATTTTATTTGGGCAGCAATTTTTATCTCTTTGTTATCTCGCATTCCGGTTTGGCCGTTCCATTACTGGATTGCATCAGTCAATTCAAGTATACGCAACCCAATGATTTTTCTAATTTCAATGATTTTACCTTTGACCGGAATTTATGGCTTTGTACGTTTTCTTCCCAAAACATTACCGGCAATTTTAGGAAATTATATTTTGATACTGCAAATTGTCGGTGTGGTAACAATGCTGTTTATCGCTTTAATCGGTCTCATTAACAAAGATCGCCAATACAAAATTTTTGCCTATGTTACGGTCTATTATATTATGTACATGCTGGGAATTTTAACCAGAAATGAAGTCATTTTATTAAATATTGCCTTTTCTTTTTTCAGCTATTTGATTATTGTTGCCTCAATGGAGGTTTTTTCTCACTACATAGCCAAAGAGCAAAATCGATTAGGCGTAATGGATGATGGTTTACTCTGCACATATCCAAAAATTTCAATTATTTATTCTTTTATGACTTTGGCTGCAGTCGGGTTGCCTCTGTCTTCCTTATTTCTTAATAACTTTTTGATTTTGTCAGACTTATTGGCAATCAACATAAAAATGGGCATCATCATGCTTTTATCTTTAGTGATAGTGTCCTCCGCACTGTTGAAAGAATTATTTCGCCTTAGAGATTCGGAAAAATGTGTTCTAACCAATAATGGTGAAGATATAAGCCGTGGCATTTTTTGTTTTATGTTGTTTATTTGTTTTGTTTTACTAATGTCATTTATTAAACCTTTGTGGTTTGTTATAGGGGCATAGGAGAGTAGATATGTTAGCAAAAATTATAACCTTATCTCCCGAATTTTTTTTAGTATTCGCATTGCCTTTAATGGGAATAATTAGTCGCTATCGCAGCTCAAAAACTGCCAAAACGTTTTATTCAGTGTCAAAAGTTGCGTTATTGTTTTCAATGTTGGCAACTATTGTGTTTTACAATCGTTCTCCAATGCCAGACTTTATTCAAAATACCACTTATTCAACATTATATAAAGTTTTCATAGATTTGCTGGCTTTTGTCACTTTCTTTTTATCTTGCAAATGGTTTTTAAATAAAAATCGTTCTTCGGCATTGTATTATGCCATCGGGTTAAGTCTGATTTTATGTCTTAATACAATGATCTCAGCCGTACACTTAGGAGTTTTGGTCGGCGCCTATTTTGTTGCCTCATTATTGCAATATTTTTTATTGCAATTAAGTGCTGAAGATTATGAGTATGAAGATGCCGGAAAACGCTATTTCTTGTTTATGTTTCTATTTTCAGCCCTTATGCTCATAGGAGCTATGTGGGTGCATGCGCAGGCAGAAAGTTGGAATTATAACAAAATTGCAATTTACTATGCTAAACATGGTTGGAATATGAAAGATATAATGGCTTTTGCTAGTATAATATTGGGGCTTTTGTTCCTGTTGGGAATTGCTCCGCTGCATTTTTGTCGGATAGAATTATCAGGGGTCAGCATTTTGCCGGTATGTATGTTATGCAATTTGTTGCCGATAGTTGCTGCATATGCCGTAATTCTCAAATTGCTTACAGATGTTTTTGTCTCTATGCAAGTTATATATTTGCCGTTTTTGCAAATTATAGCGATTGTTTCTTTATTATGGGGAGCAATCAGTGCCATTAAAGAAGATAACCTACGTCGGATGTTTGGTTATTGTGGTATATATTCTTTGGGATTCATAATCTTAGGAATTTTGCCTTTCAGTAATAACGGAATTACCAGTAGTTTTGTTTATTTAGTATCATATCTGCTGACCATGTGGGGTATCTATACTGTTTTCTTTGCGTTTAAGAGCAATGGCGAGTATTTAACTTCTTTATCAGATATTTCAGGCGTATTTTCGCAAAAGCCATATGCTTCGGTATTATTAACGGTATTTATAGTTTCTTTGGCTGGCTCACCACCAATGCTCATCTTTTTAGGCAAACTACAAGCCGTAGATAATATGATAATAAATCATGCCTATGCAGAAGTAATTGTTGCCATGTTTGCTTCCTTATTGATTCTTAATGCCTTTTTTAAGATTATTCGCACAATGTTTTTTGAAATCAGAACTAAAAATTTTGACAGAGCGGATAGAGGAATTTATTTTTGCCTATTCTTAAATATAATTTTTTTCCTTGTCGGAATTTTGAATCCTGCATTGTTCATTGAGCGTTTTGAGCTCTTATTAAAACCCATAATGAGGTAGAAAATGCAACAAATCGGTCAATGGTTATGGATAGATAAAGAAGAAGTCGGCAGCACCAATGATGAGGCTTTGGCTTTAAGTCGAGAGATTAAAAGCGGCAATTACGTTGTCACCGCCAAAAGACAAAACAATGGTCGTGGTCGCAGAGGCAGAAGCTGGGTCGGATATGATGGCAACTTATTTATGTCTTTTTTGCAACCGGTAGAGTTAGCAAAAATCGGACAAATTGTATTTGTAGTATCATTAAGTTTGTTTGAAAGTTTACAAGAATTTTTCCCATCAATAGATATAAAGCTTAAATGGCCGAATGATGTTTTAGTCGAAGGAAATAAAATTTCCGGCATTTTACTAGAAAAAGGAGAGGGAGATTACCTCATTAGCGGTATTGGCGTTAATTTAGTTGGAGCTCCAAAGCTAGAAGGTGTTTTATATCCGGCTACCAGCCTCAAAGATAAAGGTTATGAGGTCGATAGATTGACTTTGTTTAAGAAATATGTAGAGATATATGATAAAAATTGCAATCTATGGCAAAAGCAAGGTTTTGCACCAATACGAGAAAAATGGCTCAAAAATGTTAAAGGTTTGGGCGAAGAAATAGAGGTGCATACAGATAAAGAAAATAAACTCGGCATTTTTAAAGATATTGATGAGAATGGTGTTTTGCTGCTGGAGCGCAAAAACGGACTTGAAAAAATTTATGCCGGCGATATTTTTTATATAGATAAGAAAAAATAACAGGTAAAGAAATGAATTGTTTTAACAAAGAAGGTTTATATTTTGTATCTTTAGGTGGAGCAGAAGAAGTTGGTTTCAATATGTATGCCTATGCCGTCGATGGAAAAATTATTGTGGTCGATTGCGGTTATGGTTTTTTGAATGATGACTTCCCCGGTATTGATTTAGGCTTTGCCGATGCTTCTTTTTTAGAGCCTTACCAAGAAGATATTGAGGCATTGTTTATCACCCACGCGCATGAAGACCACTTTGGTGCGATTGCTCATGTTTGGCCCAAGTTAAAATGTCCGGTATATGCGGCAGATTTCACTCTCGGACATATCAGCCGCCGCTTGGTGGAATATAAGCTTGATACAGAAGTTGAGCTTCATTCTGTAACCGAAAACAAAGTCGTTGAGTTAAATAACTTCAAAGTAGAATATGTTCCTATTGCTCACTCTTTGCCGGACAGTGCCGGTTTGTACATTCAAACCAAATACGGCAATGTTTTCCATGCCACCGATTGGCGTTTTGATGACGAAAAAATGTCTTTCATGCCGACCGATTATCCGCGCTTGCAAGAAATAGCCAAAGAGGGGGTAGATTTGTATATCGGCGATTCCACCAATTTGAATCATGAAGTTTCGGGCCCGTCTGAAGCGGTGATTAGAGAAGAACTGATAAAACTTGTTCCCAAGTTTCAAAATACATTAGTGGCAACTTGTTTTGCTTCAAATATTGCACGCTTAGAGAGTTTGATTTTGGCAGCTCATGCTGCCGACAGAACTCCGGTGATTGCCGGCATGAGTATGATTCAAAATTTGAACATTGCCAAAGAATGCGGCTATTTGCCAAATCTTCCGAGTTATGTGGAAGCCAAACAAGCCATCGATATTCCGCTTGATAAAATGCTTTATATCTGCTCAGGTTCACAGGCCAATTATCGCAGCGGTTTGACCAGAATTGTCAATGGTGAGAATAAAAATATCGTTCTCGGCAAAGGAGATGCCATTATCTTTTCTTCGCAGATTATCCCCGGTAATGAGGAAAAAATTGAAAGAATGCAAGAAAAATTGCGCGATGCCGGTGTTGAGGTCATTTCCAGTGAAGAATATTTAGTTCATACGTCAGGGCATGCCTGCAAAGACGATATTAAAAAACTTTACCAGTTGTTAAAGCCAAAAATTGTTTTGCCGGTGCATGGTGACAAGCGCAATATTCGTGCCCAGAAAAGATTCGCGCTTGAATGTGGCGTCCAAGAAGTGGCTATTGCCAAAAATGGCGATGTCATGTTGCTAAATAGCGGAAAAATTGAGAATGTCGGTGAAATTCCGACCGATATAATAGGTGTTGATAGAAATCAGCTCACCTCACTTAATTCACAATTAATCAAAAACCGCAAGCGTATAGCTTATAACTGTTCTTTGTTTATCAGTGTTGTTTTTGATGAGCATTGGCAGTTAGAAGATTTGCAAATTTCTTCAATCGATATTTTGGAAGAAGAAGAGTTTAAGAAATTAGCAGAAGAAATCAAAGCTAATGTTGAACAAACTTTGCCGACAGAAGTGGTAAAACTTAATTATAAAGAAGCTCAAATTGAAGAATATATCCGCGCCAAAATCAGAAAAATGGTCTATAAAGCAACGGATATCAAACCTGTAACTTATATGCACTTTTTCAAGCGACAAAATAAAGAATGCGAAACGAATTAAGTTATAAAAAAAAGCCCCATTTTTGGGGCTTTTTTTTAATGTATCCTTTTACAAATAGTTTAACAATGAGGTTGTCATGGCTGTTTGCAAAACAGAATAAGAAGCATTAAGCTGATTGATAGCTAACAAAAGTTTTGTTGCTGCTTCTGTTTGATCCACATTTTTCATATTATCAACATTGCTTTGCAAGTTCAGCTCAATCTGAGATAAATTCTCGTTAACTGTATTTAATAAAACCGTATTAGCGTCCATTTTAGCCTGAACGGTATATAAATCCACATTTTCTGAGCTTGCATTGGTTCCACCGCCGTAAATGGCATCTTGAATCAAATCCAAAGCCTGAGTAACACGCTCAACGGTTTGTTGAGGATCAACGGTCACATCTTCTGTAAGTGGATTACGGGTATCAACCAAATTACCTTGTGCAATCATACCTAAAGCACGGTACATTTGTTCAAATACTTCATCTTTTGCCGTCACATCCAAAACGATAGATTGTTCGTCGCTGATGCGTTTTTCTGCAGCCAAATCTCCACCTTGATAATAAGACTGACTTTCCAAGCTCCACTTACTAGATGCAGTAATCGTTTGAGAAGTTTCCGGCCAACGGCTTGGATCAACCGTAACATAAAGCTCAGTTCCATCATCGCTGATTCCGGTTACTTGAACTTCAGGAGATATGTTATTTCCAAACCCATTCATATTAATAACCGTACCGACAGGGAAAGAAGTGCTGAATTGCGCATTACCGCCATCGGTCAGAGTCTCATCTTGTTTAAGCGGAGTAGATTCTTCAAAGGTAATGGTTTTACCATCAGCAGAAATAGATTTAATAATATAAGATCCGCTGTTTGCCCCTGCGTCGGATAAAACTAATGTATCACCGGCTTTAAGTGTATTAAAGGCGCCATATTCAGTAGCTTTCAAAGTGTTTTTGTCAGCATTGAATGTCAAATCACCGGTCGTTTGCGCATTAGCATTTAATGCCGGTGTTAAGAAGTTTCCGCCGGTGGCTTTGATTGTACCTGTGTTTCCGCCATTATTAATCAGTTCCAAATCACCTGTTTGGCTGGATTTTATATCATAGCTTGAAAGATTGGCATTTCCAAAAGAAGGATATTTAATGTTGATGCCATCATAGTAAGACTGAAATTCTTCCAAGGTTTTGAACGGAAAATCAACCGGGGCTTCATTAGAAATTCCACCACCAAACAAATATTTTCCGTTGACATTAATATTCAAACAGTCTGTCAAAGACATCATGGTTGAGAATGCTAAAGCTTGCAATTCTTTAAGTGTTTGAGACTGTTCATCACTCATGGTGTGAGGTTCACCGGTAGTTACACCTTCAGCATCAAGCAATGTAGACTCACCATCTATTGTATATAGCGGAAAAGAAAAGGTGTTAGTTTGCTCATCAAAAGTAAAATCAACAAAATTTTCAGCATCATTTGCTTGGAGTTTATCTTTTAAGGCATTCATAACATCAGTACCATAGGTCTCACTTCCCGGAGTAAGTGTAGATAAATCAATGTTATTTCCGGTGTTATCACCATTGTTTGTGAAGGTATATGTTTGTCCGTTCACCGTTATTGTTGTTCCGGCATAAATATCTTCATTGCTGCCAAATTTAATTTCTCCACCGGTATAATCGGGTGTAATTGATTCCAAATTCATTCCGCTGAATTGGGTAAGCAAAGACTTCATGTCGTTAATGGCATCGCTGATAGAAGACAAAGAAGTTGAAATAGCTTTTACTTCTGTTTCAACAATTTTATTATTTTCCATAAAATTGGAAACCACGCCCAAAGCAGCTTCACTGCCGACAATAGCCGAAGCTGTCATGCCATAGCCTGAATATGTTGGAGATTTAATACCTGTTTGAGCTTGAAACCCATACAAATCCACATAAGATTTTGTATTAAGAGTTTGGTTCATCATATTGATATATGTGTTATAAGTAGGCACTCTAGTCATGGTCAATCTCCTTATACAATACTCATAAGCATATCTAAAATTTCTTTGTTTGCCGTAAAGGCTTTAGCATTTGCCGCATAAGATTGTTGATAAATAATCATATAGCTTAATTCTTGGTCAATATCAACACCGCTGATGGTTGCTTCTTTTGTCGCAATTGATGTACACAACTCTTGATAATAAGACATATTTGTTTTTGAGTTGCTGGTTTGAGAAGCAATACTTCCAACAAAAGTAGAAGCATAATTAGCCAAGGTTGTTTGTGTTGCCGAAATAGTTCCAGCCTGTCCGAAAGACAAAGTATTGGAGAACACTTCGGTCATTTTTATAGCGGTTGCATTAGATGCCTGATTGAGCTGATATTTTCCTGAAGAAGAGTTAAATTCAGGGATACCTCCGGCAATCTTATTGGGATTTTCGGCAATATCATCTCTCACCTTAATGGAAGATGCGGTCAGAGCATCGGAAGGTTTCAAGCCAAGCTTATCAATCAATCCCGGAGCCGGATCTCCATTCATGCGGTTTTCACAAATCTCTAATTGAGAACCGTTAACATCAACAATACGCATCATATATCCGTCGCCATTGGGCACTAAAGAGGCGCGGACTGTTTGGTTCAAATCTTCATTGGAGTTAATTTTATCGACAATATCCTGGAGTGTATCAGTCGGATTAATCGTAATCGAAGCAAAATTAAGCCCTTCAGATGAAGAAGAAAATCCCCAAATAACTTGTTCATTAATACCAAGTTTGGTATTTTGAGAAACCACTTTTGAATCATATACAGATTCCGGATTTTCAGAGACAAAAAAGTCATTCATTCCAAAAAAGCTTGAAAAACCGCTGAATTGACGATCATAATTTGTCGTTCCGTTTGGTGCAAAATTAATGGTTACATTTTGTTGTTCAGCACCTGCGGCAGAATTTGCCGTATCCATAATACCAAAGGAATAGTCGCTGTCTCCGGTATCAATAACCAAATGTCCATTATCATCAATTTTAGCAACGGCTTGAGGTAAATTAGCTCCGGTCGGAGAACGTAACCAATCTTGAATGGCGGTTGTCATCTCTTCAACGGTACCTTCGGTAAAGCCCATATCTCCGCCCAAACTGGCAGATGCAACTTGATTACCTTCGGAGTCAAAAATAGTAAAACGCACATCCCCGTTTTCAATTTGAATATGCTGTTGTTCCGGATTAATGAATGTTCTTGTTCCGGTCAGGCTGGAAGGCGCTGGATAAGAAGTACCAGTATTATGTGCCGCATTAATAGCTTCCTTCAAACCACCGGCCAATTCATCCATTTGAGCTTGCAGAGAAGGCAAAATAACGTCTCTTATCTCAATCAAGCCCTTAAGCTCACCATCTTGAATTGAGCTTGTAATATCTACACCGTTTACATAAATGCCCGAAATCTCGCCACCGGCATAAGATGTTGTTGGTCCGGCTTGAGAAATAGCTTTGTGAGAAAGATAGTTTGGTTCATCATCAAGCAAAGTTGTACCGCTTTTGGTTTGAATAACCAAAGCACCATTCTCTCTTTTGAAATAGCTGATATCAATTTTTTCACTTAGGGAGCGCAAGGCTTCATCTCGTTGATCTTCTAAATCAGCCACGCCGTCATAATTCATAACGCTGTATTTAACAATTTTATCATTAAGGTCATGAATCTTTTGTAGCTCTGCATTAATTTCTTCAACCGACGCTGTAATGTTCAAATCAGCATCACCACGTAACTTTTGAATTTCAGATGAAATAGAATTCATACGAGAGGCAATGGTTTGAGCGTTGCTAAGAAGTGTATATCTACCGGAAGCAGCCGTAACGTCATTAGCAAAAGTTTCAAATGCGGCTTGCAAATTTCCCACATTGGCCGCAATCGAGTTATCTCCGGTCGGAGTACCTAATAAAGTTTCTGCTTTTGATAAATAGTCATTTTGTTTGCAATAATTTCCATTGGTGGAATTTGAAGATAAATAACTTTTCAAAAGGTTTTCGTCTACGGTTCTCTGAACATTTCCGATTGAAACACCACTATTGACGCCAGCCAAGACCAAACTATTTTGACCGGAATATTTTCTGGTATATCCGGCAGTATCAGCATTGGCAATATTATTGCTGACAATGTTTAGCTGTTGTTGAGAAACTTTCATTCCGGAAAGGGAAGTATTAAATCCTGAGATTAAAGACATGTTGCACCTCCTTGTTATAATGTTCTATTAATAGCAATTGCATTCTTGCTGTTGTCTAAGGGGGAATAATTTCCCTGACTTCCGTAAGATGTTGCATTAGCGTTATTAGCCGCTTTTGCAAATTTAATAATAGAGTTCATTACGGTTTGACTCGTTTCCATTCTTGTTTTAAGAAGTTGGTCATTTTCTTTTAACAAGTTGTCCAAAGTCAAAGCTTCAGATTTAAGAGAAGCTCTTTCTTCTGCACTTAAAATATCTAAAGCATCTTTGTTTTTGATAAAAAAGGCCACCAAAGTTCGATACATGCCGACGATTTGCGCTTTTTTCTCAAAAAGTTTTTCAATTGTGCTCATATCCAAATCGCGCAGTGCACTATTTTCTTTTTGCAGAAGGTCTGAAAAGACATTAATCGTATTACGATAATCTGCGATTTTTTGCCTAATATCATCAGGTTTTACTTGGTCTAAATTTTCCATTTTCTATCAAAGAGCATTACTGCTCTGAGCCTCCTGCATTTGAATAATTGTATCCATAATGTCATCGGAAATTCCGATATTTCCTGTCTTTGCCATAACTTTGCCATATTCGTTAAAAAGCATAGATCTATAAATTTTTTCAGCATGACCACCGCCAAACATACCTTCGGTAGAAACACCTTCAAACATACTTTCCATCATTCTGGTCATAAAAAATGCTTCAAAGTCCTGAGCCGTTTCTTTTGCCTGAGCCATATCTTTGGCGTGTTTTAAGTCTTTGGCAGCAGCGGGGGCTTGTGTCATTTCCAAAAGCGGATTTTTTCCGTATGTGCTCAAAACGTCAGTCATTTTAAATTACCTCAATGTCTGCTTGCAAAGCTCCGCTTGCTTTAATAGCTTGCAAAATACTAATTAAATCTCTGGGGCTTACGCCTAAAGCATTCAATCCGTCAACCAATTCTTGCAGGCTTACTCCAGTGTTCAAAACGGTGAGTTTGGCATCTTTATCTTCTTGAATATCAATAAAGGTATCTGTTTCAACAACGGTTTCACCGTCAGAGAAGGGCAATGGTTGTGAAACTAATGGAGATTCAGTTATTTTTATGGTCAAATTTCCTTGAGCAATGGCTAAACGGTTTATTTTCACATCTTTTCCGATAACAACGATTCCTGAACTTTCATCAATAACAACCTTAGCCATTTGGTCTGGTTGAACTTGTAGTTGTTCAATTCGGGTCATAAGATCAACCAATTTCCCTTGATATTCTTCGGGAACATCAACAGATACTGTTCCCGGATCCAAAGCCTTGGCAACACTTGTACCGAGGTTGGCATTAATGGCATCACTAATTCTGCGAGAAGTTGTAAAGTCCGGATTACGTAGAGCAATGCGAATATTGGTCATATCATCAAGAACAAAAGGAATTTCATTTTCAACAATAGCCCCGTTAGCAATTTTTCCGGAAGTAGGAACCCCTTTAGAAATGGATTGATTAGCACCTTGAGCTGAAATGGCGTTTACAGCAATTTGTCCTTGAGCAACAGCATAAACTTGACCATCGGCACCGGTCAATGGTGTTGCAATCAAAGTACCGCCTTGCAAGTTTTTGGCATCACCCATGGCACTGACAATTACATCAATGCGGCTTCCCTGACGAGCAAATGCGGGCAAGTTTGCCGTAACCATAACAGAGGCAATGTTTTTAGACTTTAACTGTCCGTCACGGGCATTAATACCAATTTGGTCCAAAAGAGAGATAATGCTCTCTTTGGCAAAATCTATAGATTTTATATTATCTCCGGTTCCGTTTAAGCCGACAACTAAGCCGTATCCAACCAATTGGTTGTCACGTACGCCTTCAAAGTCTGCAATATCTTTGATACGAGAAGAGGCAAAAGCTTCACTCATATTTCCCAAAGCCAGGAACACTGCAGTGCAAAAAGTGGTTAATTTCAAAAAGTTAGACTTAAACATTTTCAAACATAGCCTCAATAAAAACATTAATTTACATATTATATGCAAATATCGTGCCAATTTTAGCGCTTATGTTTGTTGAAATTAAAATAGGAATAAATTCACAATACATAACTATGTATGTGTTGGGGCAATGAAAATAAAAAAATACATAACATAGTAAGTAAAAGTAGTCTTTTTTGTGAACTATACACTTTTTTGACTCAAATTTCTTTTTTTTAATTGTATTTTTTATAACATATTGTATATTTAGAATATACAGATTTATATATGGTTGCATAAATTATGACTAAACTAATAAATAAAATAATCATGGTTAATAATCGTAGAACCAGTATGCGGTTATGCATGAAAGAATGGGATGCATTATATGAGGTCTGCAAAAGAGAACACATCTCAAAAAATCATTTAATAGAGTTGGTGGAAGCTCATAAAACAGATACTTTAGGATTAACATATTCAACCCGTTTATTTTTGATGAGCTATTTTCGTGAAGCAGCATCAGATGAAGGTCACAAAAAAGCGGGGCATGGTTTATCCGATGTTGCAATTAATCATGTTTTAGAACAAATACACAATTAAAAAAAGCCCCTGATTTTTTTCAGAGGCTTTTGTTTTTTATAAATATTTTTTAACAACTTCTTCATCATTAAACGGCAAAATTTTCCCTTTAATATATTGACCTGTTTCATGACCTTTACCGGCCACTAACAAAACATCACCTTGTTCCAATTGCTTGATGGCATAAGCAATGGCTTGCTCTCTGTCACCAAGGTTAAGAGCCTGCGGACAACCTTGCATAATTTCTTGTCGAATTGTTTCCGGTTCTTCTGTACGCGGATTGTCATCGGTAACATAAACAAAGTCAGCTAACTTTTGTGCAATTTTTCCCATAATTTGGCGTTTTGTTTTATCTCTATCTCCGCCACAACCAAACAAAATATGCAGTTTGTTTTGTGTATGCGGACGCATTGCTGTTAAAATATTTTCTATTGCATCTGGTGTGTGGGCATAGTCCACGTAAACTGCGCCACCTTTTGCTGTGCTTCCGATATATTGCAGTCTGCCTTTGGCTCCTTTAATCTGAGCAACAAGAGGTAAAAGCTCTTCTTTTTTTCCAGACAAAGCAAAAGTAATACCGAGAGCACAAAGAATATTCATCACTTGAAAATCACCAGCCAAAGGTACAAAAACATCATAGTTTTTGCCAAAATAATTAATATTAATATTCTGACCGTTATTCAGAGGTTCTTCACGCAAAACCTGAATATCCCGACCTGTATGTCCATAACTAATAACTTTATGACCGGCATTAAGACATGCATTTTTTAAATCTTCAAAAACAGGAATATCAGCATTAAGAACCGCAATACCTCCTTGCGGCATTATTTCTGTAAAAAGAAGTTTTTTGGCCTCATAATAGTTTTGCATGGTTTTGTGAAAATCTAGATGGTCTTGTGTGAGGTTAGTAAAGCCGGCAACTTTAAAGTTAACGCCGCTGACACGATATTGGCAAATACCATGACTAGAAGTTTCCATAATCAAATATTCAAAACCATCTTGTTTTAAGTCATGCATCGTTTTGTGAATGGTCATAGCTCCCGGTGTCGTATTATTAAATGGGATAGGGGCTTGATTATTTTTTATCAATCCGAGCGTTCCCATACTGGCAGCGTTATTTCCGAGAGCAAAAAGCATCTGGCGAACAAAATCGGCAATAGATGTTTTGCCGTTTGTTCCTGTGATGGCGGCAATATTTTCTGGTTGTTTTTGATAAAAGTTTTTAAGCATTAATCCAAAATCTTTATTGGGATTTTCAGAATGTATGAATAAAGCCTTATCTGATATATTTTGTGTTTTTTCATCTGTCAGAATAACACAAGCTCCGGCATCAATTGCCAGTGGAATATATTGAGTCCCATTTGTTACGCCGTTGTCGAGCGTTGCAAATAAAAATCCGGGTTTGACTTCTCGAGAGTCGGAAGTGATTCCGCAAATTTCCAAATTTTCATTTTCACAAGAGAGAGAAGTGTTTTCTAAGAGCTGGTGCAGTTTCATAAATTTTTCCCATTCAAAAAAAAGATTCGCACATTAATATTTTAAAACAGTTGTAATCTTTATAAAAACTAAGTAAATATAATTCAAATGATTTTTATATTTTTTTAGGAGTATGTAATGAAAAAAATATTATCGGTGTTGATGGCTTTATCTTTTTTGAGTGCTTGTGCAACAGATCCTTATACCGGAGAAAGCAAAGTATCTAAAACTGCATGGGGAACAGGTATTGGAGCAGCTGCAGGTGCAGGTATCGGAGCTTTGGTCGGAGGAGAAAAAGGTGCTTTGATTGGTGCCGGTATCGGTGCTGCATCTGGTGCCGGTGTTGGCGGCTATATGGATTTACAAGCTAGAAAATTGCGTCAAGAATTGGAAGGAACCGGTGTTCGTGTTTCTAAAAACGGCAACAACATTGTTTTGATTATGCCGGGAAATATTACTTTTGATACCAACAAAGCCAACATCAAATCAAACTTCAAACCGGTGTTGGATTCGGTTGCAAAAGTGATTAATGAATTTGATCAAACCAAAGTTCAAATTACCGGTTATACCGATAACACCGGAACAGCAGCAATCAATAACAAATTGTCAGCAGAAAGAGCAAATGCTGTTGCCACGTATTTACGTTTGCGTGGTGTTGCCAATGCCAGAATTTATGCTGCCGGTTTAGGTTCTTCTAACCCGATTGCATCTAATGCAACTGCAGCCGGAAGAGAACAAAATCGTCGTGTTGAAATCAGCTTAATCAACATGCAATAATTATATATAGAGATAAAACAAAAAAACATCGTCTTTTAACAGGCGATGTTTTTTTGTTTTTATCCATTGCTATATTTGAGCCATTTCCTCACATCTCGCTCTACAACTATCAAGACAATGATAATCAGTGCAAAACTTAGAACAATTTTTTAAGCAAACGGAAGTATCAACTACACATTGCCCCCAGGACAAACGAAAACCACTTCTACATTCTGCACAAGTATTAGAATCATCTTCTTTACAGCGAGAACATCCAGATACATTGCAAGGGCGAGCAACACAACAAGTTCGAGTTCCTCCACAACCATCTGAGCAAGATTTTGTAGCATAAGAGCAATTGGTTTCATCTGAAAGAGGTGTACAGTTTTTTACACAAGCATTACCATCTTGATGATAATCATTATTGCAAATCCATCCACTTTGAATTTGGTGAGAACCAGAAGCATCTGTACATGTTTCATAGGTATAAGAAGAATTATTGGGTTTAGATGTTATTTTGTCAGTACAAGGAATGCAACATCTGCGACTAGTACCACAGCAACCATCATCACAAGCCTGAGTTCCATT
The DNA here is from genome assembly GCA_949295025.1 of uncultured Pseudomonadota bacterium. GTDB lineage: Bacteria > Pseudomonadota > Alphaproteobacteria > RF32 > CAG-239 > CAJLXD01. Next base: position 70,878 of record CASFJK010000007.1, on the reverse strand, counting down.
AGTGCATCCGGTTTGGTTTGCAGTAGGCGTACAAGATTTTGTAATGCAATTACTATCGCATGTTTTTGTGCAAGTATCATTCGGACAAGTTAACTCTACTTTAGCCGGACAAACACATTTTTCATATTTACCTTCACAACTTTCACCGCCCAAAATATAAGGAGAATCACAGGATGTTTTATTGAATTTGCTTAAACATTTACATTGAGCATAATATCCGGGAAGGAATGCACATTGAGAAGAAAGAACAAGCTCATAAGGATAAAGACAGTTAGCAGGTGTATAAAGATTATCCTTATTAGAGCAATCACCGCCACCATTGTTGTGGTTATAATCACCACCAAGTTCATTACCGCTAAAACCAAATTCACTATCTTTAACTTCGGGTAAAAAAGTAATAATTCAAGTGTATAGGTTAGTGTGTCATGCGGAGGAGCATCAAGAGCCAAAGCTGAATTAAAAAAAGTGGGTAAGAGCAAACAAGCCACAACCCGACAATAGGTTAACACAGATTTTATCATAATACGCCTCCATGAATAATAGAATTAAAGCCTATACTATTCATGATAAACGTTTTTTTTTTTTTGCAACCGAAAAATGCAAGTATTGAAAAAGGTTGAAGGAATAAAAGGCTGTATTTAAAAGAAAATAAGGCGTTAAACCTTTGTCGAGAATTATGTTTGCTCCAGGCATGGTCAGCTTGGTAGTCTAACTTTTGCAATCAAATGTACTTCGTTTGAAGCAGACTTCAGCTTGCGGAAGCCAAATCATCCCAAGAGGTTGTAAAGTTGCGTGATTTATGGTTACGGCGAATAAAATATTGCACACCGCTTTTTTGAATGCCGAAATAAACGCTTTTTTTGCCGATTTTGCGGTTGATTTCATCAAAGGCAGCCATTAGCTTGCGTTCTTTGCCGTTTTCTTCTTGCGGACGCAAGAGGTCATATTGCGGCAGGTTTTCATCTTGAATTTCGGTCAAAGTTACACCGGCACGTTTGTAAGAAACATCGGCACGATAAATTTGTTGCAAGCCGAGCTGCATTGCTTTAAGAAATTTAGCCGTATTGTTGCTGGGGGCGGCAAGAGATATGAGAATGGAGTTTTGATAAGGAATTTGATTTTGGTTAAAACGATTGGAGGCAATATAAGTTATAATGCCTGCAGCTAAAGATTTTTGGTTGCGCAAACGCAAACATGCTCCGTCAACAAATTCAGATATAATTTGCTCGAGTTGGTTAAAATCGGAAATTTCTTTTTCAAAACTGCGTGAGGAAATAATTGTCTTTTGTCGTGGGTCATTTTCTGCTTCCAAACAAGGAAGACCATTGAGCTCTAAAGCAGTTTTCTCAGCATTGATCCCCATGCTTTTTCGGAGTAAGGCACGTGGTGCAAGACGCAAGTCTTCTCCGGTAAATATGCCCATGAAATTGAGCTTTTGTGCACTATGTTTGCCAATGCCCCAAATTTGCTCAACATCGGTTTTGCTGAGCATTTGCGAGATGACATCTTGCTCGGTGAGAACAAAAATTTTGCCATGAGTTTTGGCATATTCTCCAGCAAGTTTACAAAGTGTTTTGGTCGGCGCCACACCGATAGAAACCGAAACCCCGATATATTTAAGAATTTTGTTATGAAAATCTTGCGCTGTTTTGAAATAATCGCCTTTTTCGGGGAGATGAACAAAGGCTTCATCAATTGAGTAAATTTCCAAATTTTGAAATTCATCTCGAATAAGACTCATAATGCGTTGAGATATATCAGCATAAAGTTCATAATTGGAGGAGAGGGCGATACCGCCGGCAGATTTGAATTGCTTTTCAATTTTAAAAAACGGTACCGCCATGGGAATTCCAAGGGCTTTAGCTTCATATGAGCGAGCCACCACACAGCCATCATTATTGGACAACACCACAACGGGACGATTCTTTAGGTTGGGCTGAAAGATTCGCTCGCAGGAAACAAAAAAGTTATCACAATCGATGAGGGCAAACATGAGTTTTAAAGCTTTCTGAACACGGCAGAAACACCACCCCAGATAACCAGTTCATCATTTTCGCGTAAAAAGCGCGGGGCATATTTTTCATTTTCGGGCATCAGACAAATTTGGTTATTTTGTTTTTTAAAGCGTCTGACCACCAGTTCACCGTCTTGTTCAACCACAATAATTTGATTGTGGCAAATTTCCAAAGAGCGGTCAACGACCAAAAAATCCCCGTCAAGAATACCGGCATTTTTCATCGCATCACCGCTGACTTTTAAGAAGTACGTTGCAGCTTTGTGTGGAACTAAAAATTGATTTAAGTCGAGGTTATTTTGTACATAATCACTGGCAGGAGAACCGAAACTCATTTTCATACCTTTCTTAAATGTTCTACTTTTGTTCTTATGATAGGATCTGAAAAATAAAAATCAAGAATTTTTTTTATCCTTTTTAAAATTTTTGCATTAAGCTATAAAACAATTAGATTCGTAAAGGAGAAAAACATGCAAAAAATTATTCCAGCCAAATTGCAAAAAGGGGATGAAGTCCGCATCGTTGCACCGGCACGCAGCTTTAAGATTATCGGTCAAGATAGCCGCGAGTGTGCAGCAAAACGCTTTGCTGATATGGGGTTAAAAGTTAGCTTTGGTAAATATATGGCAACCGAAGAAATGGACTTGATGGGGTCTTCAACCGTCGAACACCGCATTGCCGATATGATGGATGCTTTTAAAGACAAAAACGTGAAAGCCATTTTTACCATTATTGGTGGTGCTAACTCTAACCAAATTTTGCCTTATTTAGATTATGAAGTGATTAAAAATAATCCTAAAATTTTCTGCGGTTTCTCAGATATTACAGCTTTGTTGAATGGTATCTATGCCAAAACCGGTTTGGTAACTTTCCACGGACCGCATTATAGCTCTATCGGCTGCATCAAGGGAAGTGAATATACTCTGGAAAACTTGCAAACCATGTTGATGGGTGAACAAAAAAATCAGCTCCAACCATCAAAAGAATGGAGTGATGACTTGTGGTTCATCAATCAAGAAGATAGAAATTTCATCAAAAACGAGGGCTGGTGGATAATCAACGAAGGCAAGGCCGAAGGCACGATTATCGGTGGCAATATCGGCACTTTTGATTTGTTGTTGGGTTCATCTTATCGTCCAAAATTTGAAAAAGATACGATTCTCTTTATTGAAGATTGCTTCACTTCCTCAGGTGATGCCGGTGCTTTTGATAGACATTTGCAAGCTCTGATGTATCAAGATGATTTCAAAAACGTTAAAGGCATGGTTATCGGTCGCTTCCAAAAAGCATCTGAAGTCAGCCGCGAAAAATTGGAATTTATTTTGAATAAGCCTGAGTTAAAACACATGCCGATAATCGCTAATGTTGATTTTGGTCATACAACACCATTAACCACATTCCCGATTGGTGGCACCGCAAAAATTGAAAATAATCAAATTTATTTTGAGATTTAAGCTAAACAAAAAGAGCTTTCCAAAACGGAAAGCTCTTTTTTTAGCAAAGATAAAAGCTTATTTGCATTCACCGATATACATACCCAAAGCTTGAGCTGCTTTAACATAATCGCTGTGGGTATTGAGTTTGGTTGTGCCTTCTTTAACAATATCGTCAAAAGAAGCAGACTCAACATGACCGGCTTTCCAAATAACCATATGACGGTTAACACCTTTTTCCAAAAGTTCAACGGCTTTAGCACCATAAACATAAGCGAGCAAACGGTCAAAAGCAACCGGAGTACCGGAACGTTGAATATGTCCCAAAGTTGTGGAACGAATTTGGAATTCATTGTAACGAGAACTGATTTCATCAGTCAAATATTGGCTAATACCACCATAAACGGCTTCACCAACCAAATTTTTCTTGTTGGACATATGTTCGCCATTTTCTGTTTTAATGCCTTCAGAAACAACGATAATGGCATTGTTACGACCACTGGCTTTTACAGCTTTAAGCTTGTTAATAATACCATCAATTGTGTAAGGAATTTCAGGAACCAAGCAAACATCGGCAGCACCGGCCAAAGCAGAATGCATAGCCAAGTGACCTGCATCGCGCCCCATAACTTCCATAATAATGGCGCGATTATGAGAACGAGCAGTTAAAAACAAATCATCAACAGCTTTGGTGCAAACTTGAACAGCAGTTTGGAAACCTACAGAAAATTCTGTAACCGGAGTATCATTATCAATGGTCTTTGGAATACCAATAACTTGAACATCCAAGCCTTTGCAGTAGTTAGAAACAATGTTCATACTACCATCACCACCGACAACAACAACGGCATCAAGTTTCAAATCTTTGATACCTTGAGCAAATTTTTTGCTCATAGCTTCCAAAGATTCCATTTTAACACCCTTATTCAAAGAACCTAAGTAAGAACCGCTCAATCTCGGCCACGGAGAATCAGAAAAATTGTGAACTGTGAGTTCTTCATAGCTGTGAGGTGTTTCGGTGATACCATCGGTACCATTATGAATCCCCAAAACTTCCCAACCTTTTTGTGAAGCTGCTTGTACAACGGAACTGATAACGGCATTAAGTCCGGCACAGTCGCCGCCGCTGGTTAAAATACCAATTCTTTTTTTCATATAAATCTCCTAATTTTTACTTTAGAACTTTTTAATTATTGCATTTAATGTCATTTTGTTGTATACTAATACAAATTTTATGGAATAATTTCCAGTAAAAAATTTTATTTTCAGCTTTTTTTTTAATAATTAATAGGGAATTTGGTTTTATGAATAATCAAAATAACATGAACAAGCTTTATCAACAGCTCTGTGAGTTGAAGCTTGAAGAGCGCCGTGTTTGTTCAGATATAAGACATTTGGTTTCTAAAAATAAAACTATCGATTTTTTTCAGGCAAAACAACTTAATTCTCAAAGAACAGGCATAAAAAGCAAAATCAAATCAGTTGAAGCTTCAATTATGCCCAATATTATAGCCTAAAACGTTTTTCTCATTTATCTTTTTTGCCTTTTTATTTAGGCTTGCCAAAATAAAAAGTCTGTGATAAATGTGTTAGCCAACAGGGAAACCTGTATTTTGTAAATAACCTTTATGAAAAGGGGTGATTTAAGTGGTTCAAGTTACTGTTATCGGTAATGATGTTGCTCAATCTTTGAAAGTTTTGAAGAAAAAGATGCAAAGAGAAGGTATCTTCCGTGAAATGAAATTGCGTCGTTGTCATGAAAAAGCTTCTGAGAAAAAAGCTCGTCGTCAAGCTGAAGCTGTTAGACGTGCTCGTAAGCAACTTAGAAAACGCTTAGATACTGAAGGATTCTAGTTTTATAACAGAATACTTTTTATAAAAAACTCGCTTATATGGCGAGTTTTTTTTATTTTAAATATTAACGAAATTTTCGTTCGGATAAAGGCTTAATGCGATTCTCTAAGTCTGATATCTTTAGTAACAAAGCCGGATTATCTTTTGCCATTGCTTGAGCCGATTTCAATTGTTTTAATGCTATTTTATATTCACCTATCGCAGAGCTATATTCAGCAGCGGCATAAGTTGCATAAGCTTGGTTTTCAAGCATTCCGTATGCTCGAGACAAAAGCATCCATGCTAAAGGGGACGGTTGCATGACATTGGCTTTGTTCAAAATAGTGATAATTTTTTGAAGCTCATTTTTAGTTGGTTGCGTTTCTAATGTAACTTGAGCTAAAGAAATTTGTAAAGACGCAGAAGAAGGAAGCAGTTTTAAAGCTTGTTGATATTCAGCCTTAGCTTCGGCTATATTTCCGGTTTCCATATGCATCTGTGCTTTGAGTTCATAAAAAAATGGATTGTTAGGCTCTTTGGCAATCAATTTATCTATAAGAGCAATAGCTTGTTCCATATTTAAAAGTTTATAAAAAGCAATGGTTTGAGCATATTGTGCGGCTATAGATGTGTTTTGCAAAGGATATTTTTTGAAAGTTTCTTGGGGTTCTGATAAAAAGGCAAAAATTTTGGCTTTTACACGAGCAAATTCTTCGTCATAAGCTTTGTTTGGCGTATAGGGAGATTCTTTAACTGCTTTCTCCAAAAATTTCAATCGTTCTTGATTCATCGGGTGTGTTCTGAAATAAGGTGTTTCTTCAACACCGCTCATTTCATTATTTTTATTGATTTTTTTCATAAAACGATACAATCCGTTTGGAGATTGTTGTGTCTTTTTCAAAAAAGTAACAGCGCTTTCATCGGCACTACGTTCTTGTTCGGTACGATAACGAAAATAATTGGTCATCATAGATGTTTGGCTACCTAAAGCTACAGCCATGGCAACGTTTCCGTCACCGCTTGCTGCGGCAGCTCCTCCGGCCAAAATCATAGAGGCGAGGGAAACTTTTTGCATCTCTTGTGCTTTAATTTTTTGAGTGATGATATGTCCACCGGTAATATGTCCGGTTTCGTGAGCAATAACACCGCTCAATTCTTCCGCATCGTCTGCAGTAACAATGGTTCCCGTATTAATAAAAAGATAGTTTCCATCACTAACAAACGCATTTAAGGTATTATCGTCAACAATAAAAACTTTGTTGCGATTATATGGAAGTCCAGCTGCTTTAAAGATAGGGGCAGCAATATTCTGCAAAAATATTTCTGTTTCTTCATCAGAAATAAGACTAAGTGCCTGAGCATTTCCGCTCATAAAAGCCAAAACGGCTAAAGGCAGAAAAAATCTGCGCCATAGCCGTTTTATGCAAGAGTTTTTTAACATAGTTCTTTAACTTTTAATAAGTTTTTTCCACCATGCGGTTTTCTTTTGCGGAGTTTCTTTTTTGTCATCATCTGCATCTGTAGCCGGAGTATCTACATGGCTATCATATAAAATAACTGCTTCTTGTTTCTTTTCTTCGGAAACTTCTTTTTCCGCAAAATTGTTATTTCTGCGACGGTCTCTTCCGCGACGATTGCGTCTGTCTCTGCGACGATTGCGTCGATCGCGATGTCCGCCATTGTTTTCGGAAGTATCTTCTGCTTCATTGGTATCAACTTCTGTTTCAGAAACTTCAGGTTCTTCGTTCCAAACTTCAGCCTCAGCATTTTCTGTTGTATTTTTAGGAGCAACAACTTCTTCTTTAACAATTCCTTTAACTTTTTCAATGCGATAATCCGCAATATTTTGAATGGAATCATCTGCACAAATAATAATGCTCATTTTATATTTTTGTTCCAAATTGAGCAAAGCTTGACGCTTGTGATTCAAAAGATGAATAGCAACATCTGACGGAACATAAACATTAATTTGAGAAGATCTGTTTCTGATTCCTTCTTCCTCAATGCCGCGCAGAACAAATACGGTACTAGATTCCATAGTTCTAATCATACCTTGACCATGGCAATATGGGCAAACTTGGTAGTTGCTTTCCATAAAAGAAGAATGCATTCTTTGACGAGAAATCTCCAACAAACCAAAGCAGCTCATTTTAGCAATTTGGATGCGGGAACGATCTTTTTTCAAAGCTTCTTTCATGCGTTTTTCAACGGCATGATTGTTTGCTGGATCTTCCATATCAATAAAGTCAACAACGACTAATCCGGCCAAATTGCGCAAACGCAATTGACGAGCAATTTCATCACAAGCTTCCAAATTGGTTTTAAGAGCAGTCTCTTCCAAATCTTTTTCTTTGGTAGCACGACCGGAGTTTACATCGATGGATACCAAAGCTTCTGTTGGGTTAATAACCAAATATCCGCCGGATTCGAGTTGCGCGTTTGCTTCATGCAGTTTATCCAACTGTCCTTCAACTTGAAAACGTTGGAATAAAGGCATGTCGTTGTTACGATAATTTTTAATCTTTTTCACATTGTTAGGAGAAAGAATACGGCAAAACTCGCGAGCTGTCTTATAACCTTCTTCGCCGGCAACAATAACTTCACTGATATCTTTGGTATAAATATCACGCAAAGCACGTTTGATAAGGTTTCCTTCTTCATGAATCATGCTGGGGGCTTTACCTTTTAATGCGGCCAAACGAATAAGATTCCAGCTGCGGATAAGGTAGTTATAGTCACGGACAATATCGGCACGTGTTTTTTCTTCACCGGCTGTACGAACAATCAAAGACATGTCTGTAGAAAGAGGTAATTCTTTAACAATGGCTTTGAGGCGTTTGCGGTCAGCAACATTGGTAATTTTGCGTGAAACACCACCGCTTTTAATTCTGTTAGGCATTAAAACACAATAACGACCAGCCAAAGAAAGATAAGTTGTAAGAGCAGCACCTTTATTTCCTCTCTCTTCTTTTACAACTTGAATAAGTAAGATTTGACCTTCTTTTATCACATCTTGGATTTTGCATGAATGGTAAAGTTTGCGAGCACGCAACAATTTTCTTTGCAACTCGAAATCCATTTCCAATTCATCATCATCGTCGTCATCATCGGTGTCGGCATCGTCATCATCGTCATCATCTTCGTTAATATTATCATTAACGGATGCAACTTTTTGAAGATTGTTTTCAGCAGCTTTGCGGTCAGTACTTTCTTCATCAATATCTTCAGAAACTTGTTCTTCATCAGCCAAACCGCTATCTTCAGCCAAAACTTTTAGTTCTTCTTTCTTTTCTTCTTTTTTCTTGCGGATTCTTTTTTTAGCCACTCTTTTTTTCAGAGGATGTTTTTTACCGCCTTCTTCAGCTTCAGCTGCAATTTCTTCATCGGTAATTTTATCATTAACAGCCTCAACCACAGCTTGAGCTTGTTCCAAAGTAAGCTCTGTTGTTTGCTCGGCAGTTTCTTTGCTGTCAGTGGTGTTTTCGGCAGTATCCTTTTCAGAAGAAGCTTCGATTTCTTTGGGTTCTGATTCCTTGGCTTCAGATGTCTCAACGGCAACGGCTTTCTCAGGTGTTTGTTCAAGTGTTTCAGCTGTTTCAGAACATTTAGCAGCATTTTGTTCTTCGGCAAGACATTGCTCTTCCAAAGCTTTAGCTTCAGCTTCGGCTTTTGCTTTTTCTGCCATTTTCTGAGCATAAGCAGCAGCTTTTTCAGCGCGGATTCTTTCTCTTTCAGCTTCGCGCTCTTTCAAAGCTTGTTTTTTTGCTTCTATAATATCATTAACTTCTTTGTCAATGGCATCAATTTGCTCTTGAGGCAAATTATAATAATCGGGGTGAATTTCTCCAAAAGCCAAAAAACCGTGTTTGTTCCCGCCATAATCAACAAAACAAGCTTGTAGGGAAGGTTCAACACGCATAACTTTGGCTAAATAGATATTACCTTTAATCTGTTTGCGTCTGCAAGTTTCAAACTCAACATCTTCGAGTTTGTTTCCGTTAATGACAACAACTCTGGTTTCTTCTTCTTGAGTGCTGTCAATCAGCATTCTTTTTATCATATAATAACTCCGTGCCTTCACATAAAACTATGTGAAATAAAATTTATCCACTGCCGGAGGAGGTCGTCAAAATTCAGTATATTTTCGAACATTTGAAAAGTTTAAACTTTTCCCTGTCATTCATAGTTCGAAACGATAATGCCAAAGCCTAAAAGGTGGCAAATCGTTAATATAAAAAACTTTTTTCTGCTATAAGGCTTAAACTCTCAAACTCTTTTCCAACAAAGCCTTATAGGGCGGACAACATCCGGCAAAAAACTTCTCTTGGTGTCGGTTTCGGTAAAATTTTTTAATGCGCCCATTTTTTTTATTGATTCTTTACTTAAGGGCTGACAAATATATAAACCACCCGACAACAATAAAATATACGAAATGTTTTAAAACACAACAACTATTATTAATTTTATTCTGATTTTTTTTAAGAGATTGGTAATAAGTTGCGACGTATAATGGAAATATGGAAAGTATTTGAGAACTCAGATGTTGTATAAGGCAATAAAAAAACTTTTAGCACCAATCAACCGCAAACTTGTGTTGTCGGTTCTTTTTGTCGTATGCGGAATGTTTTTTCTTGCTTCAGAGGCTTTCGCCGGAATAAATTCTTTGCGCGTAGGACAAGGCGTTGGTAGTGTCCGTCTTGTTTTTGATGCAGACCAAAGTTTTGATTATAAAGTGTTCTTGCTGAGTGAACCTCGTCGTCTGATCGTCGATACACAAAATATAAAAGTTAATCCTAAAATCGTAAATGAGTTGGATGCTAATGCCTTTTTATCCAATCCCCGTTTGGGAACGGTTGGTGTGGATGATGTACGTATAGCTTTTAATCTGCGTAAACCGGTCATCATTAAAAAGGCTTTTTTATTAGCACCTCAAAGTAGTTTTGGTTGGCGTTTTGTTGTTGATTTGGAGCTCGTTTCCGAACGCGAATTTGCATCACGTATCGGTAGCTCTCATGCAATTACAAATGAAAATTATAAAGAAAATAAAATGACGCAAAAGGCATCTTCAAACCGCCAATATATCAAAGAAAACAGTAATAAAAAGAAAATTATTGTGCTCGATCCGGGTCATGGTGGGCACGATCCTGGAGCAATCGGCTATTCCGGTGTTTATGAAAAAAATATTACTTTAGCTTTTGGTAAAGAATTGAAAGCATTGCTGGATAAAACCGGCAAATATAAAGTATATTTGACTCGCAGTACGGATAAATTTATTCCGTTGCGTGACCGTGTAAAAATCGCCAGAAAATATAAAGCCGATTTATTTATGTCGCTTCATGCGGATAGTGCAAAAAATCGCAGTGCTAAAGGCTTGTCTGTATATACTTTGTCTGAAACCGCATCAGATAAGGAAGCAGCCGCATTGGCTGAACGTGAAAATAAGGCAGATGTAATTGCCGGTTTGAATTTGGTTGAACATTCTAAAGAAGTTTCCGATATTCTCATTAACTTGGCGCAACGTGAAACAATGAACCGTTCTTCTGAGTTTGCCGGATTCATGGTTGAAGAGATGAAGAAAAAAGTAAAACTGGTGAATAATACACACCGATTTGCCGGTTTTGCCGTCTTGAAAGGACCGGATGTTCCTGCTGTTTTGTTAGAAATGGGATATTTATCCAACCGCCAAGAAGAAAAACAACTCCAACAAAAATCATATCGTAAAAAGCTTGGAGAAGCGACTGTAAAAGCAATCGATCGCTATTTTGACAATATGCAACATGCGTCTGTTTTTTAATTTTTTGCGCTAATTTCTGTATAAATCAAAAATTGCTTTGGCTTTTAAATTAAATTGTTTTATAACCTAAAACAATACGTATATTAATAATTTATCATGATAAAACCGAGGTAAAATGTTAAAAACATTATCTTCATTGATAAGTACATGCTTTTTCTTTGCAGTTATAGCATTCGTTTTGATTATAAGTTCATTGTGGGAATATGCAGAGCAATTGCCTGACTATCATCAATTGGCTAAATATGAACCGGCCGTAACCACACGTCTGTATGCCGGTGATGGACAACTATTGAAGGAATATGCCAGTGAAAAACGTTTGTTTGTGCCGGTAGATAAAATTCCTGAGCGCGTTAAACAAGCTTTTATTTCCGCAGAAGATAAAAATTTTTATCACCATTCCGGTATAGACTACTTTGGTATTGTTCGCGCCATTCTTGGTAATATCAAAAATATTGGAAGCGGACGTCGTCCTGCTGGCGCATCAACCATTACGCAACAAGTTGCAAAAAACTTTTTGCTCTCCTCCGAGTTATCTTATACGCGTAAAATAAAAGAAGCTATTTTAGCTTTGCGTATGGAACAGACTTTTACCAAAGATCATATTTTAGAATTATATTTGAACGAAATCTATTTAGGAAATCGCTCTTATGGTGTTGCAGCTGCAGCATTAAATTATTTCGGAAAACCTCTCGATAAACTGGAAATTGAAGAGGTTGCTTATTTGGCAGCTTTGCCCAAAGGACCAAATAACTATAATCCCAAAACCAAACATGCAGCAGCCGTTACTCGTCGCAATTGGGTTATTCAACGTATGTTTGAAGAAGGCTATATCACACAAGAAGAAGCTGAAATAGCTCAGAGCAAACCTTTAGTGACAATAGATAGAAATAATGAGTTTATTCAAGATGCCGAATATTTCAGTGAAGAAGTTCGTCGTGAAATCAGTGAAAAATTTGGTAAAGAAGCTTTGTATGAAGGTGGTTTGATTGTAAGAACCACGGTTGATCCTCGTTTGCAAAAAATTGCGACCAAGGTTTTCCGCCAAGAAATTGAAAATTATGATATTCGTCATGGCTATAGAGGGGCTTTAACCAATATCGCACTTGATGATAAATATAAAGAAAACTTAGCAAACATCAAAATGCCGAATGGCGCCAAAGATGGTTGGGAAAAAGCTGTTGTTTTAGAGGTTGAAACGGATAAAGCAGTTATCGAAACAGAAAACGGAACTCAAGGAGTTATCCCTCTTTCTACAACCAAATGGGCTCGTAAGACATTAAAAAATCAAGGTGTGACAGATGAGCCAAACTCCATGAAAAAAGTGTTGAACAGCGGTGATGTTATTTTGGTTGAAAAAATATCTGCTAAAACAATATCTGCCAAAGGTTTATCTGAAAATAGTTATTATCTGCGCCAAATTCCCAATGTAGAAGGTGCTTTGTTAGCACTTGATCCGCACACCGGAAAAGTTTTGGCTGCCGTCGGGGGATATGACTTTAATAAATCACAATACAATAGAGCCACACAAGCTTTACGCCAAACGGGATCAGCCTTCAAACCGGTGGTTTATTTGGCTGCTTTAGATAACGGCTATTCCCCGAATGATTTGATTTTGGATGCTCCGTTTGTTTTAGATCAAGGTCCTGGTAAACCCAAATGGAAACCTGTAAACTATTCTAAAAAGTTTTATGGTCTGATGACTTTACGCCAAGGTATAGAAAAGTCTAAAAACTTGATGACGGTACGTCTGGCTCAAGATTTAGGAATGGATAAGGTTGCCGAATATGCTAAAAAACTGGGCGTAAATGATCACTTGCCGCATTTGTTGTCCATGTCTTTGGGTGCAGGTGAAACCCATGTTATTGATATGGCAAGAGCCTATGGTATTATGGTCAACGGTGGTAAAGATATTAAACCCTATTTTGTTGAACAAATTCAGGACCGTTATGGTCGCAATATCTTGAAAAAAGATCAGCGTCAATGTGAAACCTGTAATGTTGATGCCTGGGGCGAAGGACAAGAAATTCCGCAGTTGCCGGATGATAGAGAACAAATTATCGATCCTCTAAGTGCTTATCAAATTACATCCATTTTGGAAGGTGTGGCTGTGCGTGGAACAGGTGCTCGTTTACGCTCAATCAACAAACATCTTGGCGGCAAAACCGGAACCTCTAATGATACACAAGATGCGTGGTTTGTCGGATTCTCTCCCGATTTGGTAGTTGCCGTTTATGTTGGTTTTGATAATCCGCGTACTTTGGGTCGCTATGAAACAGGAGCCGCAGCCGCATTGCCGATATTCAAAAACTTTATGGCAGAAGCTTTGGCTAATCAACCAGATATTCCGTTCCGTATTCCGACCGGTATTAAACTTGTTCGTATTAATTATGATACCGGACGTCCTGCAATGCCGAATGATAAGTCTGTTATTGTAGAGGCTCTTAAACCGGATTATAGCTTTGATAAAAATAAACAACGTGTAATTGGCGGAGGTACTGTTGATGGTGCTGAAACAAAAACCACAGCAGAACCGGATGTTTATCAAGCAAATGAAGAAGATGAGTTTATGTTAGGAACAGAATATTAACGGAGAATATGAATGCGTGCTGAGATTACAAATTTAATAGAGCAAATAAAGCAGTCTCTAGAACTGCTGAGGAGGTCTCTTTGACTATGATAATGCGCTTCTCCGTTTGGATGAGCTAAATGCTCTTTCAGCTGACGCTGGTTTATGGAATAATCCTGAAAAAGCTCAAAAATTGATGAGTGAAAAGACCAATCTGGAAGATAGTTTGGCCAATTTTCAAAACATGCAACAAAATTTGCAAGATAATATTGATTTGGCAGAAATGGCTGAAACAGAAGGAGATGAAGCTGTTTTAGATGAAGTGGAACACCATCTTAATGAACTTCAGCAACAAACCAAAAGAGGTGAACTGGAAGCTTTGCTTTCAGGTGAAGTTGATGCCAACGATGCCTTTTTGGAAATTCATTCCGGATCAGGCGGTACCGAAGCTCAAGATTGGGCTCAAATGTTGTTGCGCATGTATTGCCGTTGGGCAGAAGCTCATAAATATAAGGTCGAATATGTTGAAGAAGAAGAGGGCGATGTTGCCGGAATCAAATCTGTTACAATTAAGATTATCGGTCACAATGCCTATGGTTGGCTTAAATCTGAAACCGGTGTGCACCGTTTAGTAAGAATTTCTCCTTTTGACAGTGGTGCCAGACGTCACACCAGTTTTGCTTCTGTTGGGGTTTATCCTGTGGTTGATGAAACCATAAATATTGAGATAAACGAGGCAGATTGTCGTGTAGATACTTATCGTTCATCAGGTGCCGGCGGACAACATATTAATAAAACCGATTCTGCCGTGCGTATTACACACATTCCAACCGGCATAGTTGTTCAGTGCCAAAACCAACGTTCTCAATTTCAAAACCGCGAAAGTGCATGGAACATGCTGAAAGCCCGTTTGTATGAAATGGAACTGAAAAAAAGAGAAGCCAAAGCCGAAGAAGCCAGAGATAATCAAGGTGACAATGGTTGGGGATATCAAATTCGCTCTTATGTTTTACAGCCATATAAACTGGTCAAAGATTTACGAACCGAAGTTGAAACATCTGATACCAAATCAGTTTTGGATGGTGATATAGATTTATTTTTGGCAGCATCTTTAGCCGCAAAAGTGGGGTAAAAGAAAATGAAAAAAATGGGGCAAAAAGCATATCGTTTGCACAAAATCTTAGATTTTGTGGGGGTGATATTCTTAGCCTTTTTTCTCTTGTTTTTATGGCAACTATATCGCGGTCCGATACAGGTTCCTTTTTTAAAACCTTACATTATAAAAGCCTTAAATCATGACGATAGCCAATATCAAGTAACACTAGATAGCGTGAATATTGAGTTGGTTCGTTCCATAAAACCCCTAAAAATTATTGCCAATAATGTAGATTATCGCAAATCTGATGGAAGTTTTGTTATTACGGCTCCGCGAACATCTCTTTCTTTTAGTATCAAAGCTCTTTTGCGAGGTATAATTGCCCCCAGCTCGGTAGAGGTGAGTAAACCAACCGTTTATGTTTTTACGGATTATGGCATAAAAGAAGATAATAAAAACGAAATTAATCAGAAAAAAATTGAATATTATTTTGATAGTTTTGAAGAATTTATTGACCGTTTTAACTCAGAAGACAAGGTCTATCCGGAAAGTTATATCAATGATATTTCAATTGATAATGCTTCAGTGGAATTTCATGAGGTTGATTTAGGACGCAAATGGGTCTTTTCAGACTTAAACTATCATTTTGAACGCAATTTTTCAAATATTGAAACCAGTTTTAATGCTTTAATTAAGGCAAATGATCATGAATCTTCTGTAGGATTGGACGCAGAATATCGACCTTTCAGCAATAAAATAGGTTTGCAATTTTATTTTAACGAACTTTTCCCAAATGATATTATTGAAAGTTTGGTTGGAGAAGATGAGGCGAAAAAATTTATCAAAATCACGGTGCCTGTCAGCGGTCGTATAGATGCTTTGATTGATTTTGCTCAGGTCTTGAAAAATAAAAATAATGTTATTCAAAGTTTAGACACCGCAATAGAAAGCTTAAAATTCAATTTTGAAGGTGGAAGCGGAACCATTCATTTTACGGACAAAGCTGACGAAGATTATAAAATTTCAGGATTTTTATTAGCCGGAGATTTATCTGCCGGTTTGGATAAATTGCAAATTGAAAATGCTGCCTTTGATTTGGGAGCACAAAAAGCATTTGTCAGTGTTTATGTCGATGGTATGAAAGACTATTTGCTCAAACGCTCTATGGAGAATTTAAAACTCAAATTAAAAACCCATATTGATAGCGTAAAGTTTGATGAACTGTATGATTATTGGCCGCGCTATGCCGGTACTTTGGCATGGGATTGGTGCAAGTCCAGTCTCTTTGGCGGAGAAATTAAAAATGCCGATTTTGAGTTTGATTTTGGTTATGATAAAAAGAGCAAAAATTTTGCTTTTCAGAATTTATCCGGTGTTGGAACAATTGCCGATGTTAGCTTGGATTATTTAACCGGAATGCCTAAAGTGACCAATATGTATGGTACGGCACATTTTTCTAATGATACAATTAAGATAGATTTTGATAAAGCCGTATCCAATAATGTTTTGGTCAATAGCGGTTTTGTTCGTTTGTATGATTTAAATAAGTATGATAATTTTGCCGAAATTAGTTTGCAGGCAGAATCTTCAATCTCAGATGCGCTTAAATTAATTGATCACAAGCCCTTAAATTATGCAACGGAAATGGGAATTAAGCCCAATTCATTCAAAGGAAATGCCTCTACGGATTTATATTTGGATTTTGAATTAAAGCGTGACTTAGCTCCCGATGAGGTGAAAGTAAAAGTATCTTCCGTATTAACCGATGTAGAAATACCGGATGTTCTTGATAAACAGTCAATTACAGCCCAAAAACTCAGTCTGAATGTTGATAACAATGGCTTATTAGTTGAAGGTGATGCAAAGTTAGATAACATTCCGCTGAAGCTTTCTTGGAATGAAAATTTTGCCAATAAACTATATAAAAGTCGCTATAATTTAAGTTTTGTTTTTGACGATAAAGTTAAGAAAAAAGCCGGAATAACAACAGAATATGTTAGCGCTCCATATATTGATGGCAAGCCCAATATATTAGCAACCATCACAAAGTTTGATGATAACCAGCTGCAAATAGACATCAATGCAGACATGAACGATGCCAAAGTAGATTATTCTTTTTTGGGCTTGAATAAGCCAAAATCACAAAAAGCCGATGCTTCGGTTCGCCTGAATTTTAACAAAGGCAAATTAACCGAGATTCCTAATTTTGGTTTTAAGAAAAAAGACTTTGTTTTAAATGGAAAAATGAGCGTTGATAATAATGGCAGGGTAAAAGTAATTGATATTACCGAGATCAATGCACCTAAAACAAAAGCCAAAGCTAAGATAGAATTTGCCAACACAGCTAAACAAAAAATAAAAATTAACGTCTCAGGAAGCAGTTATGATTTGTCTGAACTTTTCAAAGAAGACGAAGTTAAACAAGATGCAAGCGGCAAAAAGTCAACAGGAGTCAAAGAGGAAGAAGATGCTCTTGAAAATGTAACTGATACCGATATCTTTATCGCCGTAAATAACATTTGGACCAATGAATATGTTTCTGTAAAAAACTTTGCCGGTTCAGCAAAATTGCGTAATGGTGTTGGTATTGAAGATATGCATTTGATAGGAAATTTTGACGGTTATCAAAAAAAATATCTAAAATTAGATTATTCTCCGCGCCCCAACAAAGAATATTTGCTTTCTATAGATAGTAACGATGCTGGCGGAACATTAAAGTTTTTGCGTGTATATGACAATATGCGTGGTGGAAAGTTAAGCATTAATGGCAAGAGAAATAAAAATAAACAATTTGTCGGACATGCAAAAATCAGAGATTTTAACATATATAACACACCGATTTTAGCAAAACTTTTAACAGTGGCTTCATTTAGCGGTATGGTTAATATGCTGACCGGAGAAGGTATTGTCTTTTCTCATCTGGACATACCATTCACATATCAAAATCAGGTTTTGAGTTTTCATGAAGGTAAAGCCTTTGGCAATGTAATGGGGATAACCATTAATGGAGATTTTGATCGCAACACGGAAGATTTAAATATCAAAGGTGTTATTGCTCCGGCTTATGGCTTGAATAATCTGATTGGAAAATTGCCTATTGTTGGAAATATATTGAGTGGAAAAGACGGTACGGTATTTGCCGCCAATTATAGTATTACCGGTGGCTTAGATGACCCTGCAATCAATATCAATCCATTGTCTGCTTTAAGCCCAAGCTCTTTAAAAGATTTAATGGGTTCAATATTTGGAGGGGACAAAGATGAATAGAGCACCCATTCGTATCGGTCTAGATTTTCATGGTGTTGTCGATAAATATCCAGAATATTTTAGCCGCTTTACGCATTTGGCAAAACAAATGGGGATGGAAGTTTATATAATCACAGGCGGCCCAAAAAATGTTGTAGACAGATTTTTGCAAGACCATAAAATTATTTATAAAGAGCTTTTTGCCATATTGGATTACTATGATGCACAAGGCATGGTAGAATATTTTAAAAATGGGGAATATAAGGTCCCAGATATGTTATGGAATATGGCTAAAGGAGAATATTGTGCCGAGAAAAAAATATCAATTCATATTGATGATAGTAAAGAATATGCCGATTGGTTCTCCACACCATTTTGCTTTTATGATGCCAAAAACAGAAAATGTACGTTAGGGAACAAAATTTCTATAGATTTTTCTGCCGACCCTAAACAAACTTTAGAACAAATATATCAAACATTCAGTCAATAAGTTTTATTCTGGACGGATAAAGAGGCTTTTCAGAGCTTCTTTTCTTTTTTCTTGTAATTTTTTTTCAGCATTGAGAGTTTTTTTCTGCAAGCTGTGCAAACGAGCAATTCGAGCTGTTTCTTTTAGACAAGACTTATCTGCAGATAATTTCAAGTTTTCAATATCAGCTTCGGCCGGTAGATAATTATATTTGTTTTCTAAGTCTTGCAATTTTTCATCGCTCAGTATTAGATATTGCTTAATATTCAACCTTAATCTCCCTCGTTTATTGACTGCTCCAGATAATGCGATTAATCAGGTTGATATCAGCAATTGCAATTTCTGTTTCTTCAGAAGAATTGTTGACATTGCTTACAATCAACTTAGAAGGAGTGCGACGGATAAATTCAAACAAGAAAATATCACCGCTTTTTAAATAGATAATAACACGGTCTCCTTTTCTAATATCGGAATTTTCTGATATAACAATCAAAGTCCCTTGTCGATATAAAGGAAAATAAGTGTCGTTGTCAACCTCCACGGCATAAAGAGTCTCTTTAAAATCAGGAAAAAGAACTTTACTCCAATCGTGAGTTGCAATTTTTTGAGTTTCAGGATCTATATTTAGTGTCAAATTAGAAAGCTTAGCAAAAGGAATAGAGCCATTTTCTTTTTCTTCATTTCCAGCACTCAAAGCATAAAATTGTTCAAAGCTGATATTAAATATTTCAAGCAAGCGATTAATACTGTCGAGAGAAGGCCATCTTTTTTTGCCATCGGGGCGAATACGTTTGCTTTTGTTAAAAGTAGTAGCATCAAGACCGGCGAGCTTTGCTAGAGCGGAAGGAGAAAGACCATGTTTTTGCGCCAACTTATCAACAGCATCCCAAACATTTTCATATTTCATTTTTTTTGCTTTCAGAAAGGGTTAAAGGCAATTTTTCCTATCATAACAAAAGATGAAATAGGAATCAATTCTTTTTTATGTTGAAATTCCTACAACCTAATGTATAAATCTTTATGGTTAATATTTGGTTAATTGTGTTAACATTTCAAGGGGAGCATGAGGGGAATGAAAGAAAATTTTGAACCGTTTGAAAATGCTGAAGAAGTTTGGTTTTGGTTTTGCACATCTGTGCAGGCAAGAGCAGGTGGGCTTCGTTCACGGTCGGATTATTGTGGAAAACTAAGATGTTGTGAAATAACAGATATTTATCGGATAATAAAGAATATGAAACAGCATCATCACATCAGCAATCGTCATTTGCGTGTGATGACAGAGTGGGGAGAAAAGCAGATGGCTCCGTGGGATGATAAAAGAGCAAAACGCAGTGAAATCCGCTTGTGGGAAGAAGGCTTACGCAATTTTGATGTTTATTTAAGATATTATAAAATTTTGTAGGAGAAACAAATGCGTAATTCCGGATTCCGAAGCGGATATTTTTTTAAAGGTTATGTGGTTTTTGAAAACAATACCAGTTTGTGGTGGTTAAGATTCTTAAAAAAAGGCTATAGACATTGTTATATGCTAATTTGTATATCAAAAAAATACAACCTGTGGTTGGAACTTAATCCTATGTCGAATCAGTTGTATATTTTCAAACACGAATCTTTATTGGGTTTGGATTACATAACTCACTTAAAAACCAGCAAAAAAGTGACTATTTTGCCGGTTGAGTTTTGCCAAGCACCATTAAAATGTGCTCCGCTTGGTTTTTTTACATGTGTAGAATTTGTTAAAAGAATATTGGGAATTCATAAGCTTAGCATCATTACACCATATCAATTATATATTTTTTTAACAAACTCTTAAAAATAGTAGGAAAAAAGTCTTGACATTTCATTTTTTTAATCTATAAGCAAAATATCACTTGCTGGTAGTGTATCTAAAACAAAATAAGGCTCCGATAATGGAGCTTTTTTTTATGGGATATGCACATAATGCCAAGTAAAAAAATAAAAACACTAAAATCATTAAAAGCAAATTTGAAAAAAACATTACCACAAAAAATATCGGAGGTGATTGAAAGTTACGAAAATTTTGCCGAGCAACCGGCTCCGGTCGATGCCAAAGGCTTTAGTGCACATCATAGTGCATGCAAGTCGGCGGTGGTTCACGCTGAAACTTTGTTAAAATTAGCACGTTGGACTGAAGATGAGCCGATGTCTTTGCCGCAGAATGATAATTTTGATATATCTTCCATTTTGGAAGAAGCGCATGAACAGGAGCAAGATGAAGATGATGAAAGCTGACTTAAACAAAAAAGTCAGCTTTTTTGATTTTGTATATGTCTGGATGCGTTTGCAAGGACTCAAAGTACCCAAGCATCAAAGCAAAATGGCACATTGGTTGTCTGAGTTGTTTATAACATCTAAGCAACGGCAAGGATTGTTGATGGCGTTTCGCAACTCCGGCAAGTCAACGATTGTTGGCTTGTTTTGTGCTTGGGTTTTATATTATAAGCCCGAGACCAGAATTTTGGTCATGGCGGCGGATCATGCTTTGGCTAAAAAAATGGTCAGAAACGTCAAACGCATAATCGAGCAACATCCTTTGACCAAAGGCTTAAAGCCGCAAAAGTCGGATCAATGGGCGGCAGGACAATTTACCATCAATCGTCCGCTAGAGCTTAGAGATCCGTCCATGTTGGCTAAAGGCTTGGGAGCAAACATCACCGGCTTGCGAGCAGATTTGATTATTTGTGATGACGTTGAAGTTCCGAAAAATTCGGATTCTCCGGCCAAGCGAGCCGATATGCGCGAAAAGCTGGAGGAGTTGGATTATATCTTAACACCGGAAGGTATGCAGCTTTATATCGGCACACCGCATACGTTTTATACCATCTATCAGGTGGCATACGATGATAAAAAGCCGGAGACCGAACCATTCTTGTTGGGCTTTGCCAAGTTGGAACTGCCGATTTTGAATAAAAAAGGCAAATCTGCGTGGCCGGAAAGGTTTAGCGAAGACAAAATTGCTTCAATCCGCATTCGTTCGGGCGAAAACAAGTTTTTGTCACAAATGATGCTGACACCGGTCAATTTCAACGACAGCATTTTGAACCCTGATTGTTTGAAGCCTTATGAGGCTGAAATCAACATCGTTGCCTCAAACGGACGCGATTTTTTGAAAATCGGGGATAAGAAAATGTTGTCGGCTTCTTGCTGGTGGGATCCGTCTTTTGCATCTTCAAAAGGAGATAATTCGGTTATTGCCTGCGTCTTTACCGATGAAGATGGGCACTATTGGCTGCACGATTTGGAATATATCAAAATTGAAGACGAGGTCAGAGATTATGCCGCGTCAGTACAATGTCAAAAAGTGGCGGCTTTTATTGAGCGCAATCATTTGAATGCCGTTCGGGTGGAAGCCAACGGCATCGGTAAGTTTTTGCCGGGGATATTAAAACAAGTGTTGGCACAAAAAAATATGCGTGTTGCTGTTTTGGAAATGTACTCAAGCAAAAACAAAGCAGAAAGAATAATTTCGGCTTTTGAGGTGTTGCTGGCGGAAAGAGCATTAAATGTTCATAAAAAAATTTGGAGCACGCCGTTTATTGAAGAAATGCGCGAGTTCTCGGTTGATGGAACCGGACATGATGATGCACTTGATGCCGTTGCCGGCTGCCTGAATAATGAACCTTTGCGCCTGAATGTTAGTTTTGTCGGCAACACTTCGCCAAAATATAACAAATGGCAAGGAGGTTCCAAGCAATTTTCGGCGCAAACAACTTTTACAATAGATTAGGAAAAACAATGTTTAACGAACTGACAAATTGGATAGCAATGGTCGAGTTACCGATTTTTGCCGCCTTGTTCAGATTGGTCAACCGCAACAAAAAAGAGGCGGATACAGGCATAGAACATTTGAAAGAAGCACACGATGCCCATGTTTCAAATTTGAAAGATGCGCTGGCTGATTTCAAACTCCATGTCGCCCGCAACTATGTTTCGGTCAACTATCTGAAAGATGTGGAAAACCGCTTAACCGACCATTTGCTGAGAATTGAAAAAAAATTAGATGGGGTGGGAAGAAATTCATGACAGATTTAACAACAGACATCTTTGCCAAAACCATTTTCGGCGAGGCAAGGGGAGAACCGTTATCCGGACAAGAAGCGGTTGCCAACGTGATTATGAACCGCTTGGCAATAAGTGAGAAAAAAGGCGGCTATTGGTGGGGCAATGACGTGGCAAGCGTCTGCCAAAAAGACAAACAATTTTCTTGTTGGAATTTGGATGATGCCAATTATCGACTTTTGCTTCGTGTGGATGAGAGTAACCCGATTTATGCCACTTGCAAACGTATTGCCAAACGTGCTTTGGCCGGACTTTTACCGGATAGGACTTATGGCGCCACACATTATCACACCAAAAAAGTGCGTCCGCGCTGGTCCATTGGCAAAATCCCTTGTACCGAAATTGGCAATCATGTCTTTTATAACGATGTGGAGAGATAAATGCTGATAAAACTTTTAAGTCAATTCGGTCTGCCGTTTTTGATTAAAATGGTGCGCTCGGGATTAGAAAAAATCGGCGGAGATACGGCGCTCAAAGCTAACTTGGCGTTGGGCGAAGTGAGCTCGGATATTGAAAAACAAAAAATATCCAACGCCGCAGTGAGTGAAGCCAATCGGCATCTGGAAAAGATGAAAGAGCTGGAAAATGAGCTTGATAACAACACGTTATCGCAGATTCATCAAACCATACGTCAAGAACTGAATGCTGAAGACAAATTTGTACGTTTTTGGCGTCCGGCTTTTGGCTATTCGGTTGCTTTGGCTTGGTTGTTGATGATTGGCACGGTCTGCTATGTGGTTTTAAGCGGATACCAAAATGCCGAAAACATTATCAATGCGCTGGTTGAAACCACGTCTCTTTGGAGCGTGGCTCTCGGCGTGTTGGGCATTCAGGTTGTCAAAAGCAGTCCTGAAAAACAAAAAAATAAATAAAAATTTTTGAATAAGCAACCAAGGCTCGAAGATAAAAATTCGAGCCTTTTTTATATCAACTGAAAGGAGAAAACATGGGAGGCGTATTTAGCAGTAAACCCAAGATTCAAGTGGTGGAAGATACTTCGGCGCAAGATGCGGAAGAGGCCAGAAAAGAAGCTTTGGCGCGCCAACGTCGTGGCTTGGAAAGCACCATCCGCACATCTTATACCGGAACATTTGATCCCACCAATCGCGATTTGAACCGCAAAACCTTGTTGGGAGAGTGAAAATGGATAATAAAATCGAAAAGCTTATCAAACGTTATCAAAAGGCTGCAGAAAGAAAACAGCTCTGGGAACCCCATTGGCAAGAATGTTATGAATATGCTTTTCCGCAAAGAGAAAATGTCTGTAGTTCAATGTTTCAAAATGTGGAAGGAGCCAAGAAAAATCTCCATTTGTTTGATGCCACAGCACCGGATGCGGTTGATCAGTTGGCATCATCTTTGTTGGCAGAGCTAACCCCGCCATGGTCAAAATGGTTTGGTTTGACGGCTGGTCCGGAATTGTTGCCGGAAGAAGCCTCACAAGTGGCAGAAACTTTGAGTAAAACCTCAGACATCATGTTGCAGCATTTTGAACATTCCAATTTTGCGGTGGAAATTCATCAGTGTTATTTGGATTTAATCACAGTCGGCACGGCTTGCCTGATGTTTGAAGAAGCCCCGATCGGCGAGGCTTCGGCATTCAGATTTTATGCCGTACCTCTGCGAGAAATTGCTTTGGAAGAAAGTGCCGACGGCAAACTAGATACAACATTCCGTTGTTCACAAGTCAGTATCGATGATATTCGCTTGCGTTTTCCTGAAGCAGAGTTGCAAGATAGCTGGCTTGAGCAAGCCCAAAATCCGGATTTTCGCTTGAGTTTGATAGAAGCGGTTATTCCGCAAAACGGCAAGTTCGGTGCTGCAGGGTATGAATACACGGCTTTTGTTTGGGATGAAAACAGCGGGGTTGAAGATAATGTTGTTTTGAAAGAAGGTGTCTTTTCTTCTTCACCATTCATCAACTTCCGTTGGCTCAAAGCCCCCGGAGAAATTTATGGGCGTTCTCCGGTGATGAAGGCTTTGCCCGATATTAAAACCGCCAATAAGGTTGTGGAGTTGATATTGAAAAACGCTTCCATTTCCGTCACTGGCATTTGGCAAGCAGATGATGACGGGGTTCTCAATCCGGCCAATATCAAACTTGTCCCCGGAGCAATTATTCCCAAAGCGGTTGGTTCAAAAGGTTTAACTCCGTTGGAAGCCCCTGGAAAATTTGATGTTTCGCAGCTGATTTTGGAAAATCTGCAAAAGAATATCAATCATGCCTTGCTTGCCGACAGATTATCACAAGTCAATGCACCAAACATGACTGCAACTGAAGTTTTGGAAAGGACGGCAGAGATAGCCCGCATTTTGGGCGCAAGTTTTGGTCGCTTGCAATCCGAGTTGCTGACACCTTTGCTCAAGCGTGCATTTCTGATTTTGCGTCGTCGTGGTGACATTATGAATTTTGACTTAGACGGCAAAATTGTCGATTTGCAATACAAATCGCCGTTAGCCATGCTCAAAGCCAGAGAAGATGTCAACAATATTAGCCAGTGGGTGACTTTGGTGTCATCTTTGGGGGCGCTGGGTATGGGCGCAGTCAATGCTTTTGAAACAGCCAAAACTTTGGGCAAAATTTTGAATGTGCCCGACAAACTGATAAACGAAAAAATCATAGATGAAATGCAAGGTTTAATCGGCGGAGGCGAAGAAAATGCCGCCGCATGAGGAATATGACACCCGACAAATGAGCGATGAAGAAATCAAAAAAGCTTTTGTCCGGTGCTTCATAAGTAAAGAGGGCAAAATTGTCCTCTCATATTTGCGTCGCCAAACCATAGAGAGATGCTTGGGCGCAGACGCAGAAGACCGTCACCTGCGCGATTTGGAAGGACAAAGAAGGTTAGTCCGCCAAATAGAGCAGCTAAGTGACATCAACTAATTTTTTTACATGAAAGGAAAATAAATGCAACCAAAAGCAAAAACAGAAAATCTTTTGGAAACATCCGCTATGGCTCAAAAGGGCGGATATTCTAACAAACCGCAAGACTTGCCCGAACAATTTTGGGACGAGCAGACAGGCAAGGTCAGATTGGAAGAGCTGATTGCCGCATATAACGATTTGGCAAGAAGAGATGATAATTTGATTGAAACCAATTTGCGCAACATGCCGCAAAATTATACGCAATATCAAATCAAAAGTCCGTCACCGGTTTTGGAAGTGGATGAAGATTTGATGAAACGTTTTTATGAAAAAGGTTTCACCAATGATCAGGCTCAGTTTGTTTATGACTTAGCTGGAGAGCGAGTTTTGCCGGTTTTAGATGAAATGGCTGTCAATTTTGAGGCCGAAAAACAACTTGAAAAACTTTCTCGTTACTTTGGTGGCAGAGATAAGTTTAACGAGGTTTCACGCTCTCTTTCCAACTGGGCCAAACAAAATGTCAATCCGGAAGTTTATGAAGCGCTGGGCTCCACATCTGAAGGTGTGATTGCCCTTTACAAGATGATGAGTTCATCTGAACCGTTGTTGAACAAAAACGACGGCGAGATGAGCAATATAAGTGAAGCTGGACTTCGTAAAATGATGGAAGACCCGCGTTATTGGCGTGATAAGGATAGCGCCTATATCGCCAAAATCACACGTGGTTTTGAAAAACTCTATCCTGAAAAATAATCTCAAATTTTTTTAACATTTAACATGAAAAGGAAAATAAAAACATGTCAACAGAAGTAAGTAAGTCCTTTATTAAAAACTTTGAAGCAGATGTTCATTTGGCATACCAACAAATGGGCTCAAAATTGAGAAATGCCGTTCGCTACAAAGGCAACATTGTCGGCGCCACCACCGTATTCCAAAAGGTTGGCAAAGGCATTGCCTCCGGTAAAGCTCGCCATGGTTTGGTTCCGGTCATGAGCATTGACCACACACCGGTTGAATGTGAATTGCTCGACTATTATGCCGGTGATTGGGTAGATGCTTTAGATGAGCTCAAAATGAGCATTGATGAACGCCGCGTGGTTGCCAGTGCCGGCGCTTATGCCTTGGGCAGAAAAACCGATGAATTGATTATTGATGCTTTGAATAAAGCACCAGAGGAAAATGATGTTGGGGATTATTCTCAAGTTTTGAGCAAAGACACCATTTTGCAAGCTTTTGCCAAATTGAACAGTAACGATGTTCCGGACGATGGTCAACGTTTTGGCATTGTTGGTCCGTTGCAATGGAACGCTTTGTTGAACATTGATGAGTTTTCCAACTCTGACTATGCCGGTGACAATTTGCCGTTCTTAAAAGGTACTGAAAGCCGCAAATGGTTGGGTATCAACTGGATTATGCACACAGGTTTACCGCTTGAGGGTACCAATCGTGATTGCTTCATTTTCCACAAAACTGCAGTCGGACATGCTTCGGGTCAAGATGTAAAATCAGATATCACATGGCACGGCGACCATGCCGCTCACTTCGTTAATAACATGATGAGCCAAGGTGCATGTTTGATTGACGGCACCGGCGTTATCCGCATCAAATGCAAAGAAGAATAATTGATAGAAGAAAGGAATTAAAAATATGGCTTACAATTCAAAAAATTTTAGCGTAATGGCTTATGCCAATGGTTTTACCTTGTGGAACTATTCATCTGAAGATGATTTAAATACCGTAAAAGGCAGCGGCTATTTTAACGATATTGCTCCGTTTGCTCGCAAAGGCGATATGATTTTGGCCAATGCCGGTACAGCCAGCACATTGGAGCCGGCAGTTTTGTCCGTATCATCAATTGAAGATGGAACAGTGACCGTTACCGCTTTGGCAACACCTGCCGCGTAACGGGAATAATTTATACCTTTTTTAATGTTGTAGTTTAAAATAAAGATACACTTAAAGCAAATGATAGGGAGCCTGTAGAAATGCAGGCTCCTTTTTTTTAAGAAGGGGAAAGAATATATGAGTAACACCAGTATCAATATCTGTTCGCAGGCTCTGTTAAAAATCGGTGCCTCGAGCATAACAAGCTTTGAAGACGGAACGGCAGAGGCTGAAGTTGCCGGCAATTTATATCCCTATATTCGCGATGCCTTATTATCATCTTATCCATGGAGCTTTGCTCTAACTCAAACCAAGTTGGCACGTTTGGAAAATGCGCCGATTGCCGATTTCAGCTATGCCTATCTGTTGCCGTCCGACTTTTTGCGGATTGTTTCGGCAGGGTATGGGAGCAAGGGCAGGGGCATTGAATATAAAATTGTCAAAGATTGTCTTTATACAAATTTGCCACAGCTCAATTTAACTTATCTGAGTCGTCCGGATGAAGACAATTTTCCGGCATATTTTTGCGAGGCTTTAATTAATAAGCTGGCTTATGAATTTTGCATTCCGTTAACTGAGAGTACCACCAGGGCCGAATTTTTGAGCAAAATAGCTGAAGATAGCGTCAGCCGTGCACGTTCTATTGATGCCCAACAATCCACCCCATCAAAGTTTGAAGACTTTACACTTGTGGAGGTGAGAGGATGAATCAGATTTATGTCAAAACCAATTTTACCTCAGGACAACTATCTGACAAACTTTATGGTCGCGGTGATTTGCGTATTTTTGAGAATGGTGCAAGTAAACTGCAAAATGTACAAATTCATCCGACCGGAGGTGTTTCCAGAAGAAAAGGTTTGGCTTTTGTTGATGAGGTAGGTGAAGAAGGAAGATTAATTTCTTTTGAGTTCAACACCGAACAAACCTATTTGCTCTGTTTTGTAGATAGAAAAGTCAAAATTTATAAAAACAAAGAGCTTATTTCAACCTTAGAAACGCCATGGTCATTGGCACAACTCAAAAAAATCAACTGGACGCAAAGTGCCGATACGCTGTTGATTGTGCATCCAGATGTTCCACCGCAAGAAATCAGCCGCAACCAAAACGAGGTTTGGAAAATTGCCGAATGGGAGTTTTATCAAAAAGATGGGCAGGTCTTTTGCCCATACTATAATTTTTATCAAAATAAAGTAAAACTAAAACCAAGCGGTACAAGTGGAAATATAACGCTGACAACAGATACCGATGTATTTTCACAAAATTATGTCGGAGTAAGATTAAAGATTAATGAAGGTGAAGTCGTTATAAAATCCATTAGTGATGCCAAAAGTTGCAAAGCCGATGTCAGTAAAAGTATGGCAAATGCTAACGAAACCACAGAATGGGAAGAACAAGCATTTTCTTTAGTCAGAGGCTATCCTAACTCGGTTACCTTCCACCAAGATAGAATGGTCATTGGCGGCTCAAGGTCCTTACCCAACCATTTGTGGTTATCCAAGTCATCGGATTTGTTCAATTTTGATATTGGAACGGGTTTGGATGACGAGGCAATTGATTTTGCCATTTTGTCCGATCAGGTGAATGCGGTTTTAAATGTTGTTTCAACCAGACATTTATTGGTTTTCACGACCGGTGCGGAATGGATGGTTTCAGGTGAACCATTAACCCCAACCAGCATCAAACTTAACCGCCAAACCAATATCGGGACTTATGCCAAATATTCTTTGCCGCCGCAAAATGTGGATGGCGCAACTTTGTTTATATCGCAAAACGGTAAACAATTGCGTGAGTTTTTGTATGCCGATGTAGAGCAAGCTTATCAAGCCAAAGATTTAACATTGTTGTCTGATGAAATTATCAATAAACCGGTAGATTGTGTCTATTTTCAAGATGATAGTATTTTATACTTGATTTTGGAAGATGGAACAATTTCCTGTTTGACATCATATCGCACCGAAGAAGTTAATGCCTGGAGCAAGTTTGTAACTGATGGAAAATTTATATCTTGTGCCGTAATTGGCAATGAAATTTATTTTCTCATCCAAAGAAAAAACACCTATTTTTTAGAAACCTTTGCCGATGATATGTATGTTGACTGTGGTAAAATTTTTACTTCAGAAACACCTAAAAAAGAATGGTCAGGTTTAGAAAAATGGGAAGAAAAAAATGTATCAATCGTGGCAGATGAATTTCCGATTGAAGATATGATTGTTGAAAATGGTAAGATTGATCTACAAGATGAGGCTCAAAAAATAGTAATTGGTTTGCCTTATGAGCATATCATTGAACCATTACCTTTTATGGTAGATTCAACCAGACCATATCCACCTAAAGCATATCGCATCATACATGGAATTTTTCGCATTATAAGCTCCAAGTCATTACGCTTAAACTTTGGTAATGGCTATTTTGAAGTTCCGTTAAAAAAAATGCATCGAGACCAAATTTTAGATTCTCCCCCAACGCAGTTTGACGGAGACATAGATTTACGTTCAATAGGTTGGATAAGAGATGTTCAAAAACCAATGTGGAGTATCAAAAGCAGCGTCCCGTGCGCCTTTATGTTGTTATCAGTAACAAATGAAATAAAAACCAAGGAATAAAGAAAGGAGAAGATAATGGGAGGAATTGGAACCGCAATAGGTGTTGGTATGACAGCGGTCAATTTGTTAAATGAGGCTAACAATCAGAACAAGCAGTTAAAACAAATGCAAAAAGAATATCAATACAATCAAACCAAGCGCAAAAATTTGCTTAATGAACAATTGACAAGCAGAAGAGCCAGTTTGAGTGCAATGGGCTTGAGTTCAAGTAAATCTGCGGCAGCGGCACAGCAAAGAGAAGCAAAAGAAGGGTATGATGAACTGGCGTATAACAACGATAATTTTGAGTATAACTATAAACAAAAATATCGTGAAAAAGAAAACAATCTGACCAGTGGTTTGCTTAATTCAATCGTTGATACAACCGGAAAAATCATCAAATAGGAGAAAGAAATGCCAAGAAAAAAAACAACATACAAAGAAAAAAGACAAAAAGCCTATGAGAAAACATTACCGCTTGGTGAGCAGCTTGATGCCATTTTAAAAGCCTTTGACATGGTTTTGCAAGATGGCGGAGATTTGCCTTATGAATTGATTGATGTGATTGAAAAATGGCAAGCTGTTAAATTCAAATATCCCAAGGTTTAGAAACAGGCAGGTTAATCCTGCCTGAATTATTATATTGTTTTTGCCTGAACAAGGCACATTTGTTCCGTTCGGAACAGAGAAAACATCGCGTTTTCTAGCCCCTGCATGTTCAGCTATCAAACTGATGTGGTCAAGCTGGCTCCAGCTTTTGCCGTCAAACACGCTTTGTTGTCCGCACGAGGCACTTTGCCACCCACAAAAAAGTAAGAGCATCGCAGGACGCAGGACACAAACAAACTGACGCGATCAAACGCGCTGCGTTTGTTTACGTTTTTTTTAGAAAATTGGCATTAAAGTAACGCGAAAGAAAAAATCGGATTCGCAAAAAATGTTAAATGCCATAAATGAAGAGATAGTTTACGTTAATGGTCAGCCGCAAAGATTGATAATATTTTTGCATGGTTATATTGATAGTGCCGACTATCTGGAAGGAAAACTGCAAAATTTTATCAAAACCTTTGATAATACGGCTATCCATTTGCCACAA
This sequence comes from uncultured Pseudomonadota bacterium, assembly GCA_949295025.1. Lineage (GTDB taxonomy): Bacteria > Pseudomonadota > Alphaproteobacteria > RF32 > CAG-239 > CAJLXD01. The sequence goes on along the minus strand of CASFJK010000007.1, from coordinate 39,916 downwards.
GCTCCGATTTGTTGTGAAGTTTTGGAAGATAAACGTCAGTGGTATTCTATGCATCGCTTTGATCCTAACGATGATAGAAAAACAGTTCCAGATATGGAAACTTGCGTTGAAATATATAACAAAATGACTTTAGGTTTAGAAGAATCTTTTTCTTATCTGAATGACTATATTGACCAATGCTTAAATGAATATCAGTTAGAAGACAAAGACTTATATTTATGTGGTTTTTCTCAAGGTGCAATGTTAGCAATTTATACGGCATTAATGCGCGAGCATAAGATAGGCGGATGCATTAGCTTTAGCGGTATTATGGCTGGGCATAAATTTTTAGAGCGCCACGCACAATCCACTCCAGATATGTTATTAATTCATGGAAATGCAGATAATTTGGTGCGCTTTGAAGCCTTAAATTTCACAAAGACTGAGTTGGAAAAACTTGGCTCTCGTGTGGAGACATATGTTGTTAAAGATGGGCAACACCGCATCACACCGGATGGGCTTGAAGCTGCAGCAGACTTTATAATGAAGCATAATCTCAATCAGAGAAAAATAGCTTAATAGAAAGAGTGAGCGTCAATTAATCCGCCGTTTTCAATCAGATTATTTTTTCCACGTTCAATTTTCAATTGAGATAAGTCCCCTAGGTTCTTATCATAAATTTCGCCATAATTTCCAAGCTCATTAATCACGGTTCTGACCCATGTCGGATTAAGTTGAAATTTGTCCCATAAATCGGGATTAACACCTAGCAAATTTTTAACACTTCCATCTTTAAGTCCAATAAAAATTGCAATATTTTTAGAAGTAATTCCTTTCTTTTCAGCCAAGGTTAAGGCATTTATAATCCATTTTATAGAGGTGCGTAAATTTTGATTATCTTTAAGCACTTGGGCATAAACAGGTTTATCCGCAATCACCTCGGGTAAAATTTCAATTTGTACGGAAGTATCACTCATATTTTGAATAATGCTTTTTAAATAGAGTTCATTACCGGTATAAAGATCGCATCTTTTGAGCAAAAAAGCATTTTTTGCGCTGGATGCATCTCTAAAAAAGAGAGGTCTTAAATCAAGTTTATATTTGTCGCTAAAGTCTTGAAAATTATAATAATCATCGGTTCCGGTAACAACACAAACTTTTTTGCCTTTAAAATCTTCCATAGAAGAGGCTCCATTATTTTTGTGAGCCAAAAACATTTGTCTTACATAATAGATAATTTCAGCTTGAGTTATGCGTCCGCTGATATCTTTTGAAGCGGTGGCCGGAGCATCACCGAGCATAATATCAATTTTATTATTGGCTATTGCAGCATTAGCTTGTTCTGCTTTCACATCAACGAGTTTAAATCTATCTGTTCTACCAAAAACAGCAGCAGAAAATACGCGGCACAAGTCGGAATCAATACCGCGCCAATAACCGGTTTCATCTTGATAAGCATAAGATCCCGAGCTCAAATCCGTTCCACACCAGACTTCGCCTCTGGTTTTGATAAAACGTAAGCCTGCATCAGCAGCCCAAACGTTAGAAGCAATCAGACATGCAAAAAGAGATAAAAACCAAATTTTTTGTTTCATTTTTTTAACCAATTGATGTTATAATCTAAACATGTTTGAAAACAATATAGGATAGATTTAAATGAAAAGTAAGCAATTTTTGCAACTTATTATCGTATGTTTTTCATTAATGAGTTTTTCTGTGCATGCAGCGGCCCCGCAAACTCAAGAAGCAATATCATGGTCTCAAGATAAAGGAAATTTATTGCTCCAAACTTTTCAAGAAAAAGATTTGGCTCAAAAATATAAAGATTTGGATAATCTTTTTTTGCGTTATGTCGATTTAGATTATATTTCAAAATTTGTTATCGGTAAATATTGGAGAGAGATGACCTCCGAGCAACAATTGCAATATCAAAATTTGTTCAAACGCTATGCTTTGTCAGTCTACAAAGGTTTTCCGCTGACGTTTCAATATCCGATAACATTTAGCATTAATAACGCCATTGCTTCAGCAAATTATACCGAAGTTTTTGCAACCATTGATTTGGGACAAAATTTGCAAACCAATGAACAAAACCAAGAACAAAAAATCAATGTCATTTTCCGCTTGGTTCAAAATCAAGACGGAATTAAAATCATTGATTTGAAGTTGGCTGAAAGCAGTTTGATCTTGTCATATCGCAATCGTTTTTATCAGATGGTTGCTGATGCGGAAGGGGATATGACTTGGTTTTTGGAAGACATGGAAACCACTGTTGTGTCAACCGAAAAGAGCAATCAACAAAAATTGGAAGCTAGTCAGCAATAAAAAGCAATAATCTTGCAAAATAACCTTGAATTTATAAACATAAACTTATAATATCTGCTTTAGTTTTTTAATAATAAAGTGGAACATTTAGATTATGAGTGAAATTAAAGTCAGATTTGCGCCGTCTCCGACCGGCTATATGCACATCGGAAACACACGCACAGCTTTGTTTAACTGGTTGTTAGCAAAAAAATTGGGCGGCAAGTTTATGCTCCGTATTGATGATACGGATAAACTTCGTTCTAAAGAAGAATACGAATTGTCTTTAAGAGATTCGTTAAAGTGGCTTGGTCTTGTTTGGGAAGAAGAAGCTAGACAATCAGCCCGTTTTGATAGATATAATGAAGTTGTCGAACAATTGAAAAAAGAAGGCCGCATCTATGCTTGCTATGAAACAGCAGAAGAATTGGAGTTTATGCGCAAACGTTTAATGAACAAAGGCTTACCTCCAATTTATGATCGTTCTGCTTTGAAATTGACTGCAGAGCAAATTGCCGCTTATGAAAAAGAAGGTCGCAAACCACACTATCGTTTCAAACTTGTAGATGGTGAAATTAAGTGGAATGATATGGTTCGTGGCGAAGTAAAATATGAAGCCAAAAATTTGAGCGATCCGATTATCATTCGTGAAGATGGCAGCTTTTTGTATCACTTGCCTTCTGTAATTGATGACCATGATTTCGGCATCACACATATTATCCGTGGTGAAGACCATGTGACCAACACCGCATCTCAAGTTCAAATGTTTGAAGCTTTGGGCGGCATTGTTCCGACATTTGGTCACTTGCCGTTGTTGACAGGTAAAGAAGGCAAATTATCCAAACGTTTAGGCAGCTTGGGTGTTAGAGAGTTGAAGGCAGAAGGTATTGAAGCCATGGCTATTAGCTCTTTCTTGGCAAAATTAGGTACATCTGAAAGCATTGAACCTTTTTATGATTTGGAAAGTTTGGCAAAATCTTTGGATTTGAGCAAAATCGGTCGTTCTCAACCTAAATTTGATGTTGAAGAATTGGAAACTTTCAATACGAAATTCATTCACGGCGCACCTTATGAATATGTTAAAGGTCGCATTGATGCTGATGAAAACTTCTGGAATGCCGTTAAAGGTAATTTGACATTTGTCAAAGATATCACTGCTTGGGAAGACATTTGCCATAAAGAAGTGACACCGGTCATTGAAGATTCTGCTTTGACTGAAGCTGCAGCCGATTTGTTGCCGGCAGAACCTTGGAATGAAGAAACTTTCAATCTTTGGGTGAATGAAGTTAAAGCCAAAACCGGTAAGAAGGGCAAAGATTTGTTCCATCCGATTAGAAAAGCATTAACAGCTCAAGAAAACGGACCGGAACTTAAAATCTTAATGCCTTTGATGGGTAGAGCTAAAGCCTATAAGAGATTAAAAGGCGAAGCTGCATAATTTAACATAACAGAAATAAAGGAGAAAAATCGTGGTAGACATATACTTGCATAACACATTAACGCGTCGCAAAGAAAAGTTTGTTCCCATCGACTGTAGCAATGTGCGCATGTATGTCTGTGGCCCCACGGTTTATGATAAAGCACACTTGGGCAATGGTAAAACTCCTGTGTCTTATGACGTGCTTTATCGTTTGCTCCGTTATGTTTACGGTGCTGATCATGTAACTTATGTTTCAAACATCACAGATGTTGATGATAAGATTTTAAATAAGCACAAAGAAACCGGTAAACCGATTCGCGAGATTACCGAAGAAACCTATAATTGGTATATTGAAGATATGAAAAAGCTCGGCAACTTGGAGCCGAACTATCGCCCCAGAGCAACAGACTATATCAACGAGATGATAGAGTTAGTCAAACGCTTGCTTGCAAATGGTCACGCTTATGAGGCTGAAGGTCATGTGCTTTTCTCTGTTGATTCAATGCCTGGTTATGGTTGCTTGTCCGGTAGAAGTATGAAAGAAATGTTGGCCGGCGCCAGAGTGGAAGTTGCCGATTATAAGAAAAATCCGGCAGACTTTGTACTTTGGAAACCATCCGAGCCGACAGAACCGGGTTGGAACAGCCCGTGGGGATATGGTCGCCCCGGTTGGCATTTGGAATGCTCGGCTATGAGCTCTAAATTGCTCGGTAATGACTTTGATATTCATGGCGGTGGTTCTGATTTGATTTTTCCGCACCACGAAAATGAGTGTGCACAATCTTGCTGTGCTTTTGAAGGTACAAAATTTGCGCATTATTGGGTTCATGCCGGTATGTTGATGGTCGATGGCGTGAAGATGTCGAAGTCTTTGGGCAATTTTTATATTTTGGATGATGTTTTGGCCAAAGCACCGGCAGAAGCTTTAAGATTATTGTTCTTGAGCTCTCACTATCATCAACCGTTTAACTTCACCTTTGAAGGCTTGAACAATGCCAAAGCCACTTTGGATAAGTTCTATAATGCTTTGTTGCGTGTTAAAGATGTTAAGGCAGAAAAAGTTGAGCCTGATACAAGAGTTGTCGAAGCTTTGGCTGATGACTTGAACACACCGTTGGCGCTGACTTATCTGCATGAAAATGTCAATAATTTGAACAAAGCTGAAAGCGAAGAAGATAAGATTAAATATAAATCTGAGTTGTTGGCTAATGCTTATCTGTTGGGCTTGCTGTGGCAAGATGCCGAAGGCTGGTTCAAAGGCGGAGCTGAAGGTGATGATGCCGAGATTGAAGCCAAAATTCAAGCTCGTGCCGAAGCCAAAAAGAACAAAGATTGGGCAACGGCTGATAAGATTCGTAATGAATTAAAAGAGCAGGGCATTATCTTGGAAGATGGTCCCAACGGTACGACCTGGAAAAAAATATAATAAAATAAAAGCTCCGAATTTTCGGAGCTTTTATTTTATTAATTCTATAGTTAAGCAGATATGAAAAAAAGGCTCTTAAAAATAAGAGCCTTTTATTAATTGGTAGGGGTAGTCAGACTCGAACTGACACGGGATGAACCCACAAGATTTTGAGTCTAGCGCGTCTACCAGTTCCGCCATACCCCCATCAGATAACGGAGATATAGATATTATATTAAAACGCATCTGTCAATACTTTTTTTTATAAAAAAATCAAAAAAAATCCGAAAGTTTTTCTTTCGGATTTTTATGAGTAATTAACGCCCTGTTTTTGAAGAAATATCTTTGGTATTCTTTACAGGATAATCTTTTATTTCTCCATTTTTCAAAATTTGATATTTTTTAAAGTCATATGGATAATAAATATTATTTCCATGTAAAAAGTATGAAGCTTCTTTTTCATTTGGGTTAATTAAATTTGCACCTAAGCTTTGCAGAATCATTTTACTAAACTGGTAAGAAGAAATATATTTCGGTAAAGGAATTTTTTTACTGCTGATGATAATGGCCGGCACTTTTCCTTGCTCTATCACCAAATTATTATGTCCCCACATACCGTTAAAATCAAAAAGTTGTCCATGATCTGCGGTTAGAAAAATAGTGTATTTTTGATTATTATTTTTTGTTTCAAAGTTATCAATCATCTTATTTATAACAAAATCAGTATAAAGAAGGGCATTATCATAACTGTTTGTCGTATATGTTAAACGATTAACATCTGGTGTGTCGGGAACAAATTTTTGAAATTTATCCTCTTTCCCGTAATAATGCTTTTCATAAGGTAGATGAGGAGAGCGCATATGTAAAACAATAAATTTCTTTCCTTCTCTAAAATCAATAGAATCAAGTATTTTGGCCAAGCCTTCATCTCGATATTGACTAAAGAATAGAGGTTCAGAATCATTATTAGCTATATGATCAATATACTTTTCTCCGATATTCATAATCAAACGCGATTCTTGATTGGAAATGTAATATGTTTCAAAACCATTTTCCTTAGCTATTTTAAAAAGATTTCCGGTTAAGTTTTTTATCTCTTTTATATTTCCGGGTTCACGAATAGAGTTAAAAAACAAAGCTGTTGATGTTGCTGTAGAAATTCCGGGTGCGATAGCAGTTGCAACGGCAATATTTTTGTTTTCTTCAAGTCTTTTTTGTAACAAAGGAAATGTATTGCGTTTGTAACCATACATAGGCATATGTTCACTATATAAACTTTCTCCAAAAATGACTAAAACATTTTGTGTATCTGAAAAAGTTTTTTGAATTTGGTAAGGTTTCCAAAATACTTCTGAAGATTGATTATCTTTCCATAAATATTGAAAGAAAAAATAAGAAAACGTATTGATACTGTTTTTAAAAGATGAGCGTGTTGGTCCAGGTTGAAAATACCAAATTCCTTTAGTCTCTGTAAAAGCTCGATATGGTTTGTGAGCAGCTAAATACAATACGATTAAAAACATCCATCTTATTTTAACAGATTCTTTACTCCCAATATAAAATATAAATGTCATCATACCGTAAAAAAGTACGATTGTCGGTATAACAAACCATGTTTGTTGTAAATAAGCAGTATCAAAAACATCTCGATGTTCATAAATGATATTCATAATTTCACCGGCGGTAATCGGATGTCCAAAAAAAGCCATGAAATTAAGTTGAATAGTTTGCATTAACACCCATAAGAAGATAAAGCTATATATAAGAATATTTTGACAAAAAGAAAGTAAGAACATAAAGCCAAAAACATAAAAGACAAAGAGTGGTTCTAAAATAATATGAGAATTTGTCATAAGATTCATAATGATATCAGGAGCAAAAGTAGCTAATGTAGCTACGAGAGCAAATATAAAATTTTTATTCCAATGCCCTTTTTTAGGCCTCAACCATAGAGGAATATTTTTGTAAAAGCAAAATAGTTTATCAGACATAGATTTCAATTCTCCGGTTTAAGTTCAAGATAACAAAAAACCGCCAAAAGGCGGTCGGAGAGTTGACAAATCATATACAATAAAATGACCGTTTTGGCCTTTAAAGCGAGTGCTTCTGAACATACGCCAAAACCTCCCCGACCATATTTCTATGTCGCGGGGATATTTTATCAGAAGCACACACATTAAAATTTTCAGATGTATAAGCACAACTGATTAACGATGTAATATCAAACACCGTATTGTATAAGAGCTTGTCAAGGCTCCGAACCATATCTGGTTCACCCAAAAATGTAAAAGATAAGAGGCAAATAATCAAGCAAAACTATGTGCTAAACCAATTTTTTTTGCATATGTATAAATAGGTTAGCAAGCTTAAACTTGCGTTATAAGCATGTTCTGTCAACCAACAAACGGCAATATCTGCTTTTAGATAAACAACAATAAACCATACGGCAAATGTATAAACAAACAAAGCCAAAAGTTCTAGATACATAGCCGCTTTTGTTTCGCCTACACCAAAAATTATTCCTAGAAAAACAAAGCCCGGAACCAATGAAAAATATGTTGTCATAGAAGAATAATATGCAGGTATGGCTTGCAGAATGAGCAGCTCATCGTTTGTGTAAATACGCATTACCCAAAACGGAGAAACAAGGAGTAAAAGAGTAGCGACAAAACCGCCGATATATCCAATCACAATGATTCTTGTTGCTGTGGTTTTGATTTCTTTTTCTTTATCGGCACCATATAAATTTCCGGTGATGGCATTAGCTGTTCCAAGAAGAGCATTGATAATCATAAATGGCAAGGCACTAACACTGCGTAGTATGTTGGAAATGGCCAATTCGTTTTCACCGATATGTTCAACGGCTAACATAAAAAATAGCCATGTAGCAAAGGAAACCATATTTTGCAACATTGTCCAAATAGAAATTTTCAAAACGCGAAAGAGCGTGTGTAGATTGCGAAAATAAGGAATATCCAAGCCAAACTTTTTATAAGGAGTTTTTATTAAAGTATAGATGATAAAAAAGAGTGTGGAGGCAGCTTCAGATAAAACAGATGCAATAGCAGCGCCAGTCACACCAAGCTCAGGAAAACCACATTTTCCAAAGATGAGCAGATAGTCAAAAACAACATTCATTATAAGCATAACATACGCATTAAGGGACAAAACTTTTGTTTGTGTTGTTCCAATGTAAAAGGCTCTGAACATCACAATGGCAAAGGAGAAAATAAAGCCGTATGATCGAGGGTATAAATAGTCGAGCGCAGCCTGCAAAACCAAAGGTGAAGAAATCAGATTCTTGAGTATGTTTTCGGCATAAAAATGGATTCCGAGAATAAAAAACAAGGCAAAGAAAAACAGAAAAAACAAACTTTGATAAAAAATTTGCCCAATGCGACGATATCTTCTTTCGCCATTGTGCTGAGCAATAAAAATTTGTGCTCCGATGGAAAAACCTTGCCCTAGCATAAATATCATTACATAGAAAACACCGGCAATGGCGGAAGCACCAAGTTCAATTTTTCCAACGCGACCTAAAAAAGCTGTATCAGTTAGACCAATGAGTTGTTGAATAATCATCCCAGTTAAAATGGGATAGGCAATGTACCAAATTTTTTTGTAATTATATGTCATGAAAATCACGTAAATTGTTTTGAATAAATTTTTCATAGCATGAAAGGAAGAAGTTGTCAAATCAGAGAAGAAGCTTGATTATTTTATCTCTTTTCATATACTGATGAAAAAATAAAACCGAGGTAAAAATGTTCAAAAAAACAGAGGCAGAATTAACAAATCAGAGTTTGGATTTGTATCAAAAAAAAGACTATAAAAAAGCTGAAAAAATCTGCCGACAAATTTTAAAAAAAAATCCAACAAATAATACGGTTTTAATCAATCTTGGAAACATTCTTTTTTTACAAAAAAAATATGAAGAAGCCATTCATTGCTATCAAATGGCACAAGATATAAATCCTGATTCGTTATTAGCAACCGTAAATATGGCGAATACATATTTAGAAATGGAAAACTATGTACAAGCTGAGAAATATGCTCGATTAGCAATAAATTTTGATTCGCAAAATTATATGGCATTGAATGTATTAGGAAGCTCTTTGCTAGAACAAGAACATTATGATGAAGCATTGCAAGTTTTACAACAAGCGCTAAAACTGAAAAAAGATGATGCGTGGTTATATAATTATTTAAGCAGATGCTATCAACAAAAAGAGATGCTTACAGATGCAATTCAGAGCGGCTGGCGGGCTGTAGAATTAGCTCCTCAAGATGAAGATCATCATATCAATTTTGGCTATATGCTTTATGAATTGTCTTTAGATTCTCAAGAGAAGATAATCAAAGAATATGCTCGAAAATGGGTGCAAAAATTTCCTGATAATAAAGTTGCGCAACATATGGGAAAAGCAATTCTCAAACAAGAGATTCCCGATAGAGCAGATGCTGAATATATACGAGAAATTTTTGATATTTTTGCTTCTGACTTTGAAAATGTTTTAAATAATTTGGACTATCAAACACCACAAATCATGTCTAAAATTTTAGCACAAATTTATGGCAAGGATTCTCATCCCAAATTACATATATTGGATGCTGGGTGCGGAACCGGATTATGTGGAAATTTTTTAAAACCATATGCAGGATTCTTATCTTTGGAAGGGGTAGATTTATCGAGCAAAATGTTGGCTCAAGCAAAGATGAAAAAAGTTTATAATAGATTGTATTGTAATGATATTATAAGCTTTTTAAATCAAAAAAAATCAGCTTATGACTTAATTGTATCAGCCGATGTTCTGACCTATTTGGGTGACTTGGATTCTTTTTTTGAGAAGGCTCAAAAAGCTCTAAAAAAAGGTGGTCGGATTCTCTTTAGCATAACAGAAAACAAAGAGGACGATTCTAATTATATTTTGCATTCATCAGGAAGATATCAACATCATCTAAAATATATTCATTTGTTATTAAAAAAATTTGGATTCGATATTGAAAAAGAAGAATATCATTGCCTAAGAAAAGAGGCTTTAGAAGAAGTAAAAGGATATATAATTTCTGCAATTAAGGCATAAAAAAACCCTTGACCAAAGGCAAGGGTTTTTTACAAAATCTAAGAAAATTATTTAGATTTTTTAGAAGCAGAAGCAGATTTGCAAGCTGCAGATTTTGTAGACTTTGTGCAAGAAGTTTTGTTGCTGCTCTTCTTAGAAGCGCAAGCAGATTTTGCACAAGAATTTTTGTTGCATTTAGAAAGTTGTTCTACAGCCATAGCCCAGAAATATTCATCTTGACCATTCGGGCAACCAGCATTTTGCCAATTGTAATAAGCTGCTTCTCTAATAGCATCTTCGTTAAATTTAATCATAATAAACTCCAATAAAACAATGTTTTTACATACACCAATTACTATATATCTAAAATTTTATACGTCAATAGGTAATAGATTGAAAATGTGCAATTTGTAAAATAAAATTTATAAATAAGTATATTTTCTTGCAATTAATAATATATCATTTATAGATTAGCAAAGATAAGCAAAATTTTTTTTGTGATTTTCGACCTAATAACAGGAGTATATTTATGGAAAATTTATTGTCTAAAGAAGAAATGGAAGCTGTTATAAACGGTGACCATGGAAACCCTTTTGCCGTTTTGGGAATACACAAAAATAAAGGTTCTAAAGAGGTTTTTATCAGAACATATCAACCGCATGCAAAGTCTGTAGAACTTATTGATGAAAAAGGGGATTCTTTAGGCTTTTTTACCAAATTGGATGAACGTGGATTCTTCCAAATAAATTTAGGTCCGAGAGAAAATTTCAAATATAAATTAAAAATCGAAAACGATATAAATCAATTCTATACCATTCATGATACATATAGTTTTCCTTCAGTCTTAGGAGATATTGATATCTACCTTTTGGCAGAAGGTAATCACTTGGATATGTACAAAAAACTGGGTGCGCATGTTAATGAAATTAATGGCGTTAAAGGTGTTAGTTTTGCCGTATGGGCACCTAATGCCAAACGTGTCAGTGTGGTCGGAAATTTCAACAATTGGGATGGTCGTACTCATGTAATGCGTAAGCAACTTTCTTGCGGCGTATGGGATATTTTTATTCCGGAATTGCAAGAAGGGGAAATTTATAAATATGAAATCAAAACGCAAGAAAATTATATTTTGACAAAATCTGATCCGGTTGCTTTTTATTCTGAAGTTAGACCTAAAACAGCCTCCATTGTATATGATATCAATAAGTATCATTGGAGTGATGATGCTTGGATGCAATATCGAGAAGAATATAATAGTTTTGATAAACCAATGTCCATCTATGAAGTGCATCTTGGTTCATGGAGAAGAAAAGGTGAAAATGGTTGCGAGTATTTAACCTATCGTGAACTTGCCGATAGATTGGTTCCTTATGTTGTTAACATGGGCTTTACACATGTTGAATTTTTACCTTTGACGGAACACCCGTTAGATGCTTCTTGGGGCTATCAAGTAACAGGTATGTTTGCACCGACATCTCGTTTTGGTACACCCGATGACTTTCGTTATATGATAGACACTTTCCACCAAGCAGGTATTGCCGTTATCATGGACTGGGTTCCTGCACATTTTCCTAAGGATGGTCATGGCTTGGTTGAGTTTGATGGAACCCACTTGTATGAACATGCCGACCCAAGAAAAGGTGAACACACCGATTGGGGAACAAAAATTTATAACTATGGTCGTACCGAAGTATGCAACTTCTTATGTGCCAGTGCTTTATATTGGTTAAAAGAATATCATATTGACGGTTTGCGTGTTGATGCCGTCGCTTCTATGTTATATCTGGATTACTCTCGCCAAAACGGTGAATGGATTCCCAATATCTATGGCGGCAATGAAAACTTGGAGGCCATTGCTTTCTTGAGAAAGATGAATGAGCTGGTTTACGGTCAGGTCAAAGGCGCCGTGACTATTGCCGAAGAGTCTACCGCATGGCCGATGGTTTCTCGTCCGACATCTATGGGCGGTTTGGGCTTTGGTTATAAATGGAATATGGGTTGGATGAACGATACCCTAAAATACATTAGCCATGATCCTGTTCACAGAAAATATCATCATGGTATGCTCACATTCGGTTTGCTCTATGCTTTTAATGAAAACTTTATTCTACCGATTTCTCATGATGAGGTTGTCCATGGAAAAGGTTCCATGCTTTCCAAAATGCCTGGAGATGAGTGGCAAAAATTTGCTAACTTGAGAGCATATTATGGCTTTATGTTTACCCATCCGGGAAAGAAACTTTTGTTCATGGGTTGTGAGTTCGGACAAGATTGGGAGTGGAATGCCGAAGAAAGCCTACGTTGGCACTTGTTGGAATATCCAATGTACAAAGGTATGCAAAATTGTATCCGTGATTTGAACCTGATGTATAAAGGTAATCCGGCATTTTATGAAGAAGATTTTGATTATCGTGGTTTTGAATGGATTGACCATAGCAATGCCGATGATAGCGTCATTTCCTATATGCGCAAAGCGCATGATCCAAGAGATTATATGATTGTAATTACAAACTTCACACCTGTGGTTCGTCGTGATTATCGAATTGGGGTAAATGAGTTGTGCCAATATCAAGAAATTTTCAATAGTGATGATAAAAACTATTGGGGCAGCGGTGTCAAAAATGAAGGAATGTTGCAAGCTGAAACCCAAGATTGGAATTGTAAGCCATATTCCATCAAAGTGACATTGCCGCCACTTGCAACTATTGTTTTAAAACCGATAAGATAGGACACGGGAGAAAAATATGGCAAAGATAAAAACACAATCCGGATACCCTTATCCCTTAGGTTCGCATTATGACGGCCATGGTGTTAACTTTGCCTTATTTTCAGCTCATGCGGAGAAAGTAGAGCTCTGCCTCTTTGATGAAACAGGTATCAATGAAATCGCTCGTTATGAAATAAATGAGAGCGATAATAATATTTGGCATATTTATTTAGAAGGCATAAAGCCCGAACAAGTATATGGTTATCGTGTTTATGGTCCATATAAACCCGAAGAAGGGCATCGCTTCAATCCCAATAAATTATTAATTGACCCTTATGGAAAAAAATTGGTCGGAAAGCTGATTTGGCATAAGGCTTTATTTGGGTATGATGTCGATAGTCCGGAGAGAGATTTATCATTCAGCACGTTAGATAGTGCCCCCTATGTTCCCAAGTCTGTTGTCGTTGAAGATAACTATGATTGGAGCGATGATGTTCGCCCCAATACGCCTTTTGAAGATACCATTGTTTATGAAACTCATTTAAGAGGCTATACCAAACTTCATCCAAAGGTACCGGATAATAAAAGAGGAACTTTTGCCGGTTTTAACAATAAGTCGGTTTTACATTATCTCAAATGGCTGGGGGTAAGTGCAGTTGAGTTTTTGCCAATTCATGCCTTTTTCGGAAATCGTCATAAAAAAGGTTTTGTAAAAGACAATTATTGGGGATACGAAAGCTTTAGCTTTTTTGCTCCGGAACAAAATTATCTATCCGGAAATGATTTATCTGAAATCAAAGATATGGTTAAAGCTCTGCATAAAAAAGGAATAGAGGTATTTTTAGATGTTGTCTACAATCATACCGGAGAAGGTAATCAATTAGGACCGACCATTTGCTACCGAGGGATAGACAATGTCAGTTACTATTGCTTAAATAAAGAAAACAAAAGATATTACTATGATTCAACCGGATGCGGTGCTTCGTTCAATTTAGAAAATCCATATGTTTTAAAATTGGTAACGGATTCTTTGCGCTATTGGTATGAAGATATGCATGTCGATGGCTTTAGGTTCGATTTGGCAACAACATTGTGCCGAATGAATATGGAGTTTAAGCAAGAGTGTGGATTTTTATATGCCCTCAAACAAGATCCTGTTCTTTGTCATGCCAAATTGATAGCAGAGCCATGGGATATTGGATATGGCGGCTATCAAGTCGGGGCATTTATGTCGGGTTGGGCCGAGTGGAATGATAAATTTAGAGATGTGGTTCGCCGTTTCTGGAAAGGAGATGAAGGGCAAGTAGCAGCGCTGGCCAGCCGTATAGCAGGTTCTTCAGATGCTTTCAATCACAGTGGCAGAAATATATGGAGTAGTGTAAATTTTGTTACGGCTCATGATGGCTTTTGCATTCGCGATTTAGTTAGCTATAATCAAAAACACAATCTGGCTAATAATGAAAATAACCGCGACGGAACCGATAGTAACTGGAGTTGGAACTCTGGCATTGAAGGCGAAACGGATAATTCTGTCGTAATTGATAATCGTCTCAATCGAATGAAAGCCATGTTCTCAACTTTACTTTTATCTTTTGGTACACCGATGCTTGTGGCTGGAGATGAGCTCGGTCACACCAATATGGGAAACAACAATCCCTATTGTCAAGACAATGCCATCACATGGATAAATTGGGAAGGGCTAAATCGAGTAGATAGAAGAGTAGCTCATTTTGTAAAAAAGATTATCCGCCTTAGACGACAGTCGCAAATGTTTAAGCGTAAGAAGTTTTTTACGGGTCAGCCTATTGATAAAACCAAGATAAATGACATCACTTGGTTCAATGAGCTTGGACACGCAATGACCACACAAGAATGGAATGATGGACGTAGAAAAACGTTAGCCTACAGTGTATATAATGGAAAAAAATATGTATTCTGTATTTTGAATGCCAATTCTGGTGATATAAATTGGCAATTACCGGATATCGATAAAAAATATTCTTGGAAATTGCTTTTTGACAGCTCTGAAAAGTTTGTTGCCAAAGTAGCAGTTTGCAGCAATCAAAAAATAACGGTACCGGCTTGGAGTGTATTATTGTTTGAAATAGATAAATAGATATTTGGAGTAGTTTTAAATGGACAACGCATTGGATGTTTTAGCTGAAAAATTAGGTATAGGAACACATTTCTTGGATGGTAGTCAAGAAAGAACAGATCATATCGTTGATGAAAAAATAATAAAGTTTTTTGTTGAAAAAATGGGCTATAAAGCTGGTTCAGAAGAGGATATAAAAAACTCAATAGCCGCCTATGATAAACGCCGTTGGCAACAATCATTAGAAAAAATATATGTGGTAGAGCAGGGAAATGTTCGTTTTGATTTAGTTGTTCCTGCAGAACAAGAAGCTGAAGATTTTGCGTTGCATTTATGCTCTGATAAATTTCAAGTTCCCGAACCGGTATCTTTTGAAGTTATCAATGATGAAGAATATCAACTGATTGGCAAAACCCAATATGTCCGACTAAAGTTTGTCATCACATCTCATCTTGAAATTGGATATTATGATTTAGATTTACAAGTTGGTAACAAACACTATAAAAGCGTCATTGCCGTATGTCCGGAAAAATGTTGGCAAAATTCCGCATTGGATAAAAAAACTTGGGGCTTCGCATTGCAATTATATTCAGTAAGAAGCAAGCGCAACTGGGGTGTTGGTGATTTTACGGATTTGAAAAATTTTGCACAAATGGCAGCAAAATCCGGTGCTGATATTATAGGCTTAAATCCGTTAAACGTCTTAAGTCATGATTATCCGGAAAATGCCAGTCCGTATCAGTCAATCAGCCGCATTTATTTGAACCCGATTTATATTGATGTTGAAGCTGTTCCCGAGTTCAATGCTGAAGATATGACTGAAGTGAAAAATGATGTTGAAGAGTTTCGTCAAAGCGAGCTCATCCAATATGAGCATATTTATCCATTAAAAGTAAAAATGCTGAAAAAATGCTATGATCGTTTTGTACAAAATACCAATAGTCAACGTTATCAAGAATTTGAAAATTATGTAAAATCAGAAGGTTGCGACTTAGAAAGATTAGCCGTTTTTCAGAGCTTGTATCATAAATACACACAACAAATGTGGGGTGGATGGCATTCTTGGCCGGAAGAATATCGCACACCAAATTCTTTAGCCGTAAAAGAATATGCCAAAGAACATGTTGATGAGATTAATTTTTTCAAGTTCATGCAGTTCGAAGCATCACGCCAATTTGAAGAAGCCAGTCAGGCCGTTAAAGATAGCAAAATGAAAATTGGTTTATATAGAGATTTAGCTGTTGGTGTAGGACAAGACAGTGCCGAAGTATGGAGTGAACCGGATTTGTTCTTTAAAGAAGCCGGTGCTGGTGCTCCGCCTGATGCTTTTTTCCCAGCAGGTCAAAAATGGGCTTTGGGGGCATTTATTCCTAGTGCCTTAAAAGAAACCGGATATAGACCTTTTATCAAAATTTTACGGGCAAACATGCACAATTCAGGCGCTTTGAGAATGGATCATGTAATGAGCTTGATGCGTTTGTTTATATTGCCTGAAAAATTGGAAGGCGGTACCTATATATATTATAATTTCAAAGATATGCTTAACATTGTAGCGCTGGAAAGTGTTTTGAATAAATGTTCCGTTGTCGGCGAAAGTATCGGTAATGTACCCGACGGCTTTTTAGAAGCTTTGGAAGCTAAAAACATATATGCTTTAAGCGTTCTTTGGTCAGAGAGATACAATGATGGTTGGGGCGATTTCAAAATGCCGGATGCTTATCCAACACGTGCTTTTTCTTCGATTGGCACACACGATATGCCGCCGTTAAAAATGTGGTGGTTTGGCTACGACATTGAGCTGTCTTACCAACTCGGTATCATTGAAAATGAAGAAAAGAGAAATGCCGCATACAAAGGTCGCGAAAACGATAGATGGCGTTTGTTAAAAGTGTTAGATGCATCAGGAGTATGGCCACAAGATAAACCCAGAAAAGGAGATTATATCTATGGAGAGGGCTATCCTGAGGGCATAGAAGAAGCCGCTAATGCATATATGGCCAAAACCAATTGTCCGGTATTTTTGGCTGAATTAGAAAACTTCTTGCATGTCGAAAAACGTCAAAATCTTCCGGGCACGGATAGAGATCAACATCCAAACTGGCGTAGACGTTTGCCTGTAGATTTAGAAAATTTGCCGAGTGATATTGCATATGTTCGCAATACAAAAGCAATTAGCAATATTCGAAAATAAGAAAATAAGAGAAAGACAAAAGCCATCTGTCAAGGGTGGCTTTTTTTATTGACAAATTTGTCTAATATAATATAGTTAACTCAATTATAAATTATTAAAATTAATCATTATGAAGACAAATTTTATTATTTTAGTTTTGGCTTTAGCCGTATTTGTTATCGCACAAGTAATATTCAAAAAGTTGCAAAGAAAAAGTCCGTCAAAAGTAGAAAGTAATTCAGATACAGAACAAATGGTCGATGCCTATCATAATGGCGCTCAGTATAAAAGGGTGCGTACCCGCATAGGAAAGTTGATGATTATTGTTTCTGCAATTATAATATTAGTGACTCTTGGTGGGATGATAATTTTGAATGAGAAAAATCAAGATAAGCAGAATATTGAAATAAATGAGCCCAAAGAACAAGCTTCAAAAGTATCTCATAATTTAAATTTTTTCTTTTATCTTATTCCTCATAGCGAAATTGGGTATAAAGCACATTATGTAGAAATCAAGGATCAAAAAGTTAAAGAAGCACAAAAGGCATTATCAGATATAAAACAAGAAATGTCAGAACGACCTGATATCTATAATCAAGATTTACGTACTGTTGAATTAAATATTCATCAACAAAAATTAGCAAAAGCAAAAGCTTATTCTTTTCATGACTATGTAAGGAATATAAGCGTAGGCTATGTTGGGATAGGAGGCGTAATAATATTTTTTACATATCTGGTATATTTATTGTGTCCTGTGTTTAGAAGAAAAAAATTACATAAATATGTGATTATATTTGTGTGCTACCTTTTATTCTTGTGTTTTTGCCAGAATATGATTTTACATGAATATTTTGGATGAAAAAAACTCCCAAAGTCTTGCTACAGATTTTGGGAGTTTTTTTAGAAAAGATAAAGTTTATTTCTTTTCATCAGGGTCACGCAAAACATAACCGCGTCCCCAAACGGTCTCAATATAGTTTTTACCACCGGAAGCTCTTTCCAATTTTTTGCGGAGTTTGCAAATGAACACGTCAATGATTTTGAGTTCAGGTTCGTCAATTCCGCCATAGAGATGGTTTAAGAATTGGTCTTTGTTAAGAGTAGAACCTTTGCGCAAAGACAAGAGTTCCATAATGCCATATTCTTTTCCGGTAAGATGCAAAGTTTTAGTTCCAACCGTAACAGTTTGTGTATCTAAGTTGACCTCAACCTCGCCGGTACGAATAATTGAGTTGGAATGACCTTTAGAGCGTCTGACCACAGCCTGAATGCGAGCAAGAAGCTCTGATTTGTCAAAAGGCTTGGTTAGGTAATCATCAGCACCATATCCCAAGCCTTTTACTTTTTTATCAGGTTCTGTCAAACCGGAAAGAATAAGAACCGGCGTATTAACTTTAGCTGCGCGGAGGCTCTTCAAAACTTCATAGCCGTTCATATCCGGCAACATCAAATCTAAAATGATGATATCATAATCGTATAATTTTCCGATTTCCAAACCATCTTCACCCAAATCTGTGGTATCTACAATCATACCTTCTTTCTTAAGCATTGTTTCAATACTTTGAGAAATGGCATAATCATCTTCAACTAACAAAACGCGCATTCCAAATATCCTCAATAAATATTAAAATCGAATTTGTATGTATCATATATTTTAAAATTTAATTTGTTAACTTTTTTGACGGGGCTGTTAATAATTATTAACAAAAAAATAATGAAGTGAGCAAAGATTGTGAATAACCATACGGCAAGGCTGAAATTTAAGATAAACTATGCTAAATAAAAGCAAAGATTAGGCATGGAGAAAGGTTTTGTCTGAAGTATTGGAAAATATATTAAAGGAAGTCGAAAAATTGCCCGAAAGCGATTATTATGGTCGTGTGACGGCAGTGCAGGGGCTATTTATTGAAGTCAGCGGTATCAGATGCAATATGTCAATTGGAGACAGATGTAATATTTATGATGCCAAAGGCGAAAAAAATGTTTGTGAGTTGGTCAGCTTCCGTCAAGGCAAATTACTTTTCATGCCCTATGGTTCGGTTCAGGGAATCGGTTTAGGATGCAAGGTAGAAGTTGAAAATGCCGCACCGGTTATTTATCCGCACAAAAGCTGGCTCGGACGCATAATCAATGCTTTTGGCGAGGCAATAGATGGTAAAGGTCCTTTGATTAAGGGTAATAAACCATATTACATCAAAAGTTCTCCGCCACCGGCAGCTTTCCGCGATAGAGTTAAAGGTAAAGTAGATTTAGGTGTTAAAGCCGTTAATACCTTTATAACCATCTGCAAAGGTCAGCGTATGGGTATTTTTGCCGGTTCGGGCGTCGGAAAATCTACTCTGATGTCTATGATGGCCAAAAACACCGATTCGGATGTTTCTGTGATAGGTTTGATTGGCGAACGCGGAAGAGAAGCCAAAGAGTTCGTAGAAGACACGTTGGGAGAAGCCGGTTTGGCAAAATCGGTTTTGGTTTTGGCAACTTCTGATGAAAGCCCTTTGATGAGAAGACAAGCAGCTTATGTTGCTATGGCTGTAGCCGAATTTTTCCGAGATGAAAATCAAAATGTGCTGTGCATGATGGATTCAATCACACGTTTTGCCATGGCACAAAGAGAAATCTCTTTGAGTGTGGGTGAGCCTCCTGCATCAAAAGGTTATACACCGAGTGTTTTTGCTGAGTTACCACGTTTGCTGGAAAGAGCAGGCCCCGGAACCGGCAACGGAACCATCACCGGATTATTTACGGTTTTGGTCGATGGTGATGATCATAACGAGCCGATTGCCGATGCTGTACGCTCCATTTTGGATGGTCACATTGTGCTGGACAGAGCCATTGCCGAAAGAAATCGTTATCCGGCCATCAATATTTTGCGTAGTATTTCTCGTACCATGCCAGATTGCAATACACCGGAAGAAACCAAGATAGTCAATAAAGCTCGTAAATATATTGCAAGCTACGAAGATATGGCAGAACTTATTCGCTTGGGTGCTTATAAAAAAGGCTCTAACAAAGAGGTTGATGAAGCTATATTTTATTATCCGAAAATTGAAGAATTCTTGAGTCAGAAAAAGACCGAGCGTTTTTCTTTGGCTGAAGGATACGATTTATTGAAAAAAATATTGGATACGCCATATAAGGGCTGATTGATAAATGAAAAACTCTTTGAAAACACTAGAACGGATTCAAAAGTTCAAAATAGATGAACAACGCAAAATCATGCTCGAGTTGCAAAATAAAGAAGACAAGATTTTGAATGATTTGCGTCGTTTGATAAAGGAATATGAACGTGAAAAAGAGTTTGCCAGCCAAAATGGTTATATGGGAGATTTTGGTGCCTATACCAAAAGATATTTAGAATATAGAGAAGCTTTTGAGCGGGCATTAAATGATGTCAGGGCAAAAATAGCCGAGGTTAGAGATATTATCTCGGATATGTTTAAAGAACAAAAGACATACGAAATTGTGGATAGACAACGCAAAGAAGCTTTAGCCAAAGAAGAAGATTTAAAAAGCCAAAAGATGCTTGATGAAATTGGAACCAATACCTATATAAAGAATAATAAAAATCAATAAAAGGAGAAACACATGTCTTTCGAATTAGCTAATTTACCATATGAAATGAATGCATTAGAGCCGTACATTTCACAAAAAACATTAGAATTTCACTACGGTAAACATCATCGTACATATGTTGAAAATTTGAACAAATTGATTGCCGGTACAAAATTTGAGCAAATGAGCTTGGAAGAAATTATTAAAGAAACTGCAGGTAAGTCCGAGTATCAAGGTATTTTTAACAATGCGGCACAAGCTTGGAATCATGCCTTCTTCTGGAAATGCATGCAAAAAAACGGTGGCAAACCCCAAGGAGACATTTTAGCTCGTATTGAAAAAGATTTTGGCAGCTATGAAAAATTTCATGAGGAATTTAAAAATGCAGCAGTCACTCAGTTTGGCAGTGGTTGGGCATGGCTCGTTGAAAAAGAAGGCAAACTTGCGATTATGAAAACTTCTAATGCTGACACCCCGATAGCACATGGCCTTAAAGCCTTGTTGACAGTTGATGTTTGGGAACATGCTTATTACTTGGATTATCAGAATCGTCGTGCCGATTTTGTGGAAGCATTTTTGAATAATTTAGCCAATTATCAAATTTAAAATTTAAAACCCTTTCTTATGAACAAAAAGAAAGGGTTTTTTTACGTCTTTTTAAGAGATTAATGATACTAAGATAAAAAACAAAAGAACAGACATTGACAATTTTTGTCCAAAATGGTAGGATGAAAACACAAAATAATAAAAAAGAAGGAGCAATAAAATGTCAGTAGAAATAAAAGAAAAAGCCCAAGAAGCAATGAAAAAAATGTTTCTTTGCGGTTCTGTCTTTGCAGCAGCAACCATAGGTACACTTGCCAGTACGGTTGAATTTGCAAAAGATGTCAAACAAAATGCTCCAGAACAAATTATCGGTGATGATGGACACGATGGCTACAAACTTTCCCCGTCACAAGGCTTGAAATTAGGCGGTATGGTAGCTTCTGGTACATTGGCTATTGGGGCGGCAGTTTTTGGTGCATATCTTAAGAAAGAGCATGAAAAAGAACAAAAAGTCGTCAATGCAGCTTTGTTGGCCGCAAAACAAAGAGTAAAATAGGATAGAAAGATAATGGCAAATTTTACGACCGAAAAGAAATTTATGGTTGCCGAAGGCGAAGAAGGAGAAGTCTATTTCTTTATAGAAGCCAAAAAAGAACAACCCAAAATGCCGGTAATAATTTATGATGGTAAAGACCACGCATTATTCCGCCGCAATGATAATCAAAATATCATTTTGGACTATATCCATCCTTCGGTCAGAGAGCATTTGCGCCAAGTACCAGAGGTCATTGTTGTTGAGATGATTTTAGAAAATATTAAAGATAGCTATATAGCACGTATGCAACATGTAGACAACATCCCGTTAGATTGGCAAAAAGCCGGTTTGAAAACTTGGGATGAACTGATGCTATCAAAAGAAGCTAAGTAATAAGAAAAATCAAAAAATCCCGCCTTCGGGCGGTTTTTTTATGGATAACGGATAAGAAAATGGCAGAACTAAAAACCAACGTCATGCGCATTTTAGATGCACATAAAATCAAATATAAAAGCTATAACTATGAGAGCAGCGGAGCTATCAGCGGTGTGGAAGTGGCAGAAGCTTTGGGCGAGAATCCGGAGCAAGTTTTTAAAACGCTTGTAACAGTTAGCAAAAGCAAAAAGAACTATGTTTTTATGATTCCGGTAGAAAAAGAGCTAGATTTGAAAAAAGCCGCAGCAGCAGTGAATGAAAAAAATGTAGAGATGCTGAAAAGCAAAGAGCTTCTGCCGACAACAGGCTATGTTCATGGAGGTTGTTCGCCGATTGGCATGAAAAAATCTTTTCCCGTAACCATAGACTCGAGTGCCAAAAATTTTTCCACAATAATCTATAGCGGTGGTAAGATAGGCTATCAAGTTGAGACATCAGTTGAAGATTTAGGCAAAATAGCAAGAATACAACTTGCTGATATTACGGAATAAAATAACTTTTTTCAAAAATTGACAAAATAATGCTTGCCAAAAGAAAAAAAAGTGTTATGACTATTGCCATCAATCAATTATAAATAGATTATTTTTTCACCACTCTGAAAACATTCTGTATTTTGTTGCAGGTGTAATCAGGGGCAGATTTTGAATAAGCAGGGATACGAGACAATAACATTTGTTTTAAGTTTAAGTGCGACGGCTACCGCTGGTAACGGGATGTTATCAAGGTTAACAAACTTAAAAGAAATTAAAAACTCCCCGAGAGATTCAGTTTCTGTTTTAAAATGGCTGTCAGCTAAATAGTTTGAAAGAACTTGAATGGACAGTAAGGTTATGAAATTAACTGAAGTTAAGAACATTCTGGGAACAAACGGTCGTTCAACAAGATTGGTATGCATCTTTACTGAAAGTACAGCTCCGGTACTGGAGTTTGGTAACAGCTTTGCAGCGTGCCAGCACAAAAGGGTAGATATGAAAGAGCATATTGAAGAGTTGAAAAAATTGAAAGACGGTCAGGCATTTACCTTGGGAAGAGAGGATTACAACAATATTGACCTTGGTGAAATAGCCGATATTTCACGCTTGCACTGCTACATCGTTCGCGAAGGTGCTGCTTTCAAGCTGTATGACTGCTCACTCTTCGGTACTGCGGTTGTTCTCGAATGATAGCCCGTAACTAATTAAAAAAAGCATTTCTCTCTGCATGGGGAAATGCTTTTTCTTTTGCCTATAAATATCTTTATTCTTTTTCAAAATCCATGGCGGCAGAATTGATGCAAAAGCGTGCTTTGGTCGCCGTCGGACCATCATTAAACACATGGCCGAGGTGTGAGCCGCATTTGGCACAGGTGACTTCGGTGCGTATCATGCCATGGCTGTAGTCGCTTGAAAGTTTTACGCTGTTGGGAATGGCTTTATCAAAGCTGGGCCAACCACTACCGGAATCAAACTTAGCCGAAGATTCAAAAATCGGGTTGCCGCAAGCACCGCAAACATAAGTTCCATCGGCTTTGTTATGCAAAAACTTACCGGTAAAAGGCTTTTCTGTGCCTTTCTGGCGCAAAATTTGATATTGCTCGGGTGAAAGCTTTTGTTTCCATTCCGCCTCTGTTTGCGGCAAAATTTCTTCTTCCTCTTCTTCAATGCTCGGAACATGGCAAGAAACAAGCCCTTTCTTAGCCAAATATTTTTGATGATATTCTTCGGCAGGGTAAAAAGATTGTTCGGGTAAAATTTGCGTTACAATCGGATTTTTATATTTTCCGCTCTGCTCAAGGCGAGAGATTGTTTGCTCAATTTGTTCTTTTTCATGCAGCGTTTGGTAGAAAACAGCCGAGCGATATTGTTCACCCACATCAGGTCCTTGACGGTTGAGTGTGGTTGGATTATGGCTTTGAAAAAAGATGTTGAGTAATTGCTGATAAGATACCTTATCAGGGTTATAGGTTACTTCCACGGCTTCGGCATGTCCTGTTTTTCCGGTTGAAACTTGCTCATAAGTCGGATTTTTGATACTTCCGCCTGTATAACCGACTTCGGTAGATATCACCCCCGGAACATTGTCAAATGTGGCTTGAACGCCCCAAAAGCAACCGGCGGCAAAAATAGCATGTGCAACACTCATATTCGTCTCCTTTGCTAAAAATATATATCTTGTATTTTGTTTTCCAAGGGTAGGTCATTTTCTGGCAGAGTAAAAATAAAGCGCGGCAGCGCCGAGAATAATCTCTAAAATTACATAACATATGTCAGAAATGTTAAAATCCATATTTTTCTCACAGAAAATCTATTCAATCCCAATATTTTATGATACAATAATTGTTGAAATAATCAAGCAAAGGAGGAAAGAAGATGCCTCGTACTCAAAAATTTTATTATTCGTTTAAGAAAAATTATATTTGGTTAATAACCAATATCATGATGTTGGTTTTGCTTATAAGTTGTGCCATAAGGCATCCTGCCTGTTGGTTTTGGTGGCAAATGCAAGTTTTACTTAGTTTATTTACGGTAACATTGCTGATGTGGGGGTATAAATATTTACTCAAACATCAAGTTGCTGAAATTTCAGATAAAGGCATAAAAATTGACCATAATCACATATTAAAATGGAATGATATAATTGCAGCGGAATATCGGGTAGTTGATTGTTGTTTTAGAAAACTTCCGGTAATTAGTTTAAGAACACCGAGACATCTCCGTTATAAATACAATTATTTGCAACGTCGTTGCGAAAAAATTGGTTTTGGAGCATTTTCCATTCCACTATATGATATGAAAAAAGAAGATATTCATAAGTTGAGTCATATAATAGTAGAACAAGTTGGTGATATTTATCACAATTAAAATGAATATTTTTTTTGACAAAATAAAAGTCCGTAAGAAAACTAACGGACTTTTTTTTATGTTGAAATATATATTTAGATGAATATTGTATTGACAAAATATAGTCAAAATGATATTTTGTACAAAAAACAAGAAGGGGTTAATTGTGAAAAAAACATGTATATCAAAAAAATCATTAGATAATATCTATTCCTCTCAAGCTGGACTAGGTGTTTCTTATGTTCCCGGACGAATTGAAATTGAAGATTCAATTGTTGAACAAAGTATAGATATATTGGATGGCTATGCTTCTGGCGAAATAGTAATCGCTAATGCAGATGTATCTACATTAGAGCGAATGGCCAATCATTTGTTACACGTTGTTAAAGGTCCATTATATCAAAAGGTTTTTTCAATATATCAAAAAATCAAAATAAATATAAAAAAGATACAACAGGATGAAAAATTATATGCAGATTTTTCGCGTGTTGTTTCTGTGCTCAATAACAAAAAACAAGCTCAAAACATGAGTATGGAAAATTTGTTGCAAGCAAAAACAACCATCCAAAAAGACACGCAACACTCCTCAAAACAAAAACAACGCTTAATGCAACAATTGCAAAGTTATGCTTTAAGAAAATATGGAGAAGCAAAGAAAATTTGTAATAATGAGTTTGAGCCGTATAAACACTTTGTATCTTCTTTTAATTTATCATATCAAAAAGTAAATACGGATTTGAAAGACAATCAAACTCAAAATGTGGTAAATATAAACAAACAAGAAAAATCACCAAGTATTTTTGCTAAATATAAGGCCAAAGCCGCTCAGAAATTACAACAATTGAAACATAATGTAAAAAAAGCATATTATAAATATGAAGCCTTAATTGCAGTTGGTTGCTTGGCCGTTGTTAGCTTCGTTGGCTGGAAAGGAGTTAAGTCTGCTTCTGAACCGGGAAATTCTGATTTTTATTATAATGTAGTCCAAACACCCCCAAATCAAACAGATGCAGATAAAAAACAAGAAGAAAGCAAAACAATATCATTTGCTCAAGCTCAACAAGCTTATAATCAAAATGCAAAGGGAAAAACAACTTCCGATACAAAAGTAGAGGTGCAAAAAACAACACTATCTCAAGATTATTACGATACATCTCTGCAAATCCATTTAGGCAGTTCAGATGCCGTACAAAAGTTATATAATAAGATTGATTCTTTGGCTCAGGCAGGAAAAATTAAATTTGCAGATGGTTTAAGTACAAAAAGATATGCGCACTCTTTTACCATGTATAATTTAATTCGTCCAAACTCAGCCGAAAATAAAGCCATTCAAAACTTGTTGGCAGGAGGATCTGAAAATCCCGATTTAATAAACCGCTTAGTTTTAAAAGCTAAAGCAAAAGGTGAAGGTATTAAACCGGACAACAATTCTATCAAAACCAGCAATTTTGATAATGCAGCTAAAAGTCTGCAACTTCAGCATTTGAAAAATTTACAAATGCAAAGATAATATGCTATCATAAAGTAAAGACACACCTGAAAAGTTGCTCACCAGAAAGGGGAGCAGCTTTTTTTTGTGTGTAAAATAGTGACTTAATTACATATTTTGCTTGAATTTAAATTTCTTATTCATACATTAAAACTTGCAATGTGATAATTATCCCTATTATTAACTAAAAAATCAAAGATTATGGCAAAAACAGGAAAAGACGATGCTTCTTGCTTTGGTCTTCTTAAAGATGCTCTTAATCCTAATGAAGATTTGAATGCAGCAGCTCGCGTAACTTTTGGTGTTATTGGAATAGTTGGTACAGTTACCATTGATCCGGTAATGAAACTTTTCAGATTCTTTGGTATTCGCGATGATAATCCGGCGCCAGATCCTAATGATCCAAGTGCACCGAGTAATCAGAATTATTAAAAATATAAAGCCCCATTGTCTTAATAAAGCAATGAGGCTTTTTTTATAATATTATAGATTATTCGCGAGAATAAGAAACCTTGTTCCAATCTATCGTTGAAGAAGCATTTCTACGAGAAGAAAGCGGAGCGGTCGGAAGTGTTTCGGTTCTTTGATTTTGTTTGGTGTTCAACAAATTTTTAACGCGATTTATGTTTTTTTGCATTGTTTGACTTCTCTTTTGCTGCAAATCCTGAGCAAAATTTCTGATTTCGGCAATGTTTTCTGCCGTAAAATGTTTGTTTAATGTATCGGGAAGTTCCACACCGGCTTCCAATAAAATTTTTGCTTGTTCAACGGTTCTGGCATGAGATAAAGCATTTTTGCCGTCTTTATCTTTGGCATGAATATCAATACCTGCTTCAATTAAAGTTTTTGTCTGTTCGGCAGTAAAAGCATACATCAAGGCGTTTTTGCCATCTTCATCCTTGGCATTAATATCGATACCGGCATTTAGCAAAGCCTGCGTTGTTTTTTCATCGTGTGCACGCATTAAGGCGTTTCGACCAAAGACATCTTGAGCATGAAGATCCGCGCCGGCTTCAAGCAAAGTTTGTATTTGTTCTGCCGATCGAGCATACATTAGGGATGTTTCGCCTATATTATTTTTATAATTAACATCAAGTCCTTTATCAATTAAATATTTGGACTGTTCAGGGGTATGTGCAAGCATTAAAGCATTATAACCAAACTTGTTGCAGGCATGAATATCTGCACCGGCCTCGATTAAAAGTTTTGTTTGTTCAAGGGTACGTGCTTCCATTAAAGCTGTATCGCCGTTTTTGCTACAAGCGTTCACATCGGCTCCGGCGTCTATTAATATTTTTGTATTATCTGCGTACATTGCATGCATTAAAGGGGTTCTATTAAAATTATCCCGAGCATTAACATCGGCGCCGAGTTCAATTAATTGTTTGATGTTTTCTGCTATACCTGTATGCATTAAGGCCGTTTTCCCGTTTTTGTCTTTTGCATGAATATCAGCTCCGGCGGCAACCAATATTTTGATTTGTTCGGCCGAATGAGTTCTCATTAAAGGCGTTTCCCCATATTTACCTCTCGCGTGGACATTGGCGCCAGCTTCAATTAGTTTTTTTGTTTCTTCGGCTGAAAATGTTTTTAGTAAAGAGTCATCTAAATATTTTTGTGTGATTGGGTGTTCCATTTTTTTCATGGAATCAATTCTGTTTCTTGAGTAAAGAAATTGCCCGTAAGACATTCCCATCACTTTTTCAATAACGGCTTTATTATTGTTATAAAGCTGTTTTTGCATTTCCTTGACATCCCAATATTCATCGGCTTCTGGAGTCAAAATAGCCAAATATTTAAGCAGTTTTTGTTGTGCTTGCTCGTATACAAGGTCGGATTGATTGTTTTGATTATGCAAATCTTTGCCTAAAGAGGCTTGAAATTTTTGGGGAGAATAGGCGTTTTGATACACAATATCCTGACACAAGAGCGAAAGTTTTTGGTCATCAAGACGACCGTCTGGGGTAAAAAATTCTTTGCTTTTACCGGAGTTGCAAATTTCAAGACTTCTTTTGAGTATCGCCGCCATCACCGGAAATGATGCCTTTGACAAATTGTTCAAATCACTGTTTGTGTCAGATAAGCCTTCTTTCCATGCACGTAAGGCATTTTGGGCAAACTCTTGCGGATTATCTGAACGCAACATCATGGCAGCATAAGAAAAGCATTTGGCATGCTGATCTCTTAAAAAAGATTTATATTCTTGCCTTTCTATATCTAAAAAGATTGCATCATTGTATTTATATTGCAGAGTATCATCTGGAAATAGGTTATATTCATCTTGCAAAATATAAGCTGCTTCGCGGTACGAAGTCATAAGGTCGTTATCAGGTGCTGATATGAGAGAAACTTTTTTATCTCTTTGCCCGATTGTGTTAATGTCATATTGCAAGTTAATTTCATATTCGCCATTGGGCAGTGGAAGCAAATAACCGCTGTTAATGAGTTCTTGCGTCATATCCCGCCCGTTTAAGCGAGAAACTTCATCAATAACTTTTTGATAGTCGTAATGAAAATGATTGTTTATCTTATCATTAAATAAATCAGCCGTAGAAAACACAGCCACATTGTTTCGAGTGGCTATTTTTTTAATATCTTCATTTGCATCTTTTATATTAACCATGATAAGCCTTTAAAATACACTAACTATTTAAAATTTAGCATATTTTATAAATTAGCTCAAGATAAAAGGGACATATCACCATTAAAAAAAACGCTCGTTTTGAGCGCTTTTTTTTAATGGTGATCCCAGCGAGACTCGAACTCGCGTTACCGCCGTGAGAGGGCGATGTCCTAGGCCGCTAGACGATGGGACCATATAACAAAAGCTTTGATAATATAAATTTTCTAAACTTGCAAGAGTTTTTTATAAACAAATTTTAAGATTTTGCGTTTAGTCTTACAAAGCAAGATAAATAAGGAAAGAAAAATGTTAAAAGAAGCAGAGCAAAAAATCCGCAATATTTCTAATTTTCCCAAAGAAGGAATTGAATTTAAAGATATCACTCCGTTGTTAAAAGATGCCAAAGCTTTTCATGAAGTGATAGATGCTTTTGTGCAAAAATTTGCTAATACACAAATTGATTATGTCGTGGCAATTGAATCTCGAGGTTATCTTTTGGGCGCACCTCTTGCTTATGAACTCGGGGCAGGCTTAGTGGTTGTCCGTAAACCGGGAAAACTTCCTGCTGCAGTAGAGCGTGTGGAATATGATTTGGAATATGGCACAGATGTTTTAGAAATTCACAAAGATGCGATAGAAGCTGGAAAACGGGTTTTGATTATAGATGATTTGCTTGCAACGGGTGGAACCGTGAGCGCAACATGCGAGTTGGTTCAGCGTCTTGGTGGAAAAATTGTTTCATCAGCATTTTTGATTGAATTGTCGGCTTTGCACGGCAGAGATAGATTATCTTCTCAGACCGATGTTTTTTCTTTGTTTACATACTAAAAAAACACGATTTTAGAGGATATTTTTTTGATAAGCTATTTACTGATAAAAATAAATAACATATAATATATAAAAGATGAAAAAATATAAAAAGGCAAGGAAGTAAGGGAGAAAGGGAGCAAGATAATGAAAAAAGCTTTTTGGTATCTTTTAAGTGCTTTGTTTATTGGTTCGGGAGTTTCTATCATTTCCGTAGACGCTGCTTCCGTCAATTCAGAAACATTAGATCAACCCGAGATAGTTCCTTTTGCCCAATTAACGGATTATCAAATTTTGCTGACCGGTAGTGAAAATGGAATTTCTACTTATTCTGGCGTCAAAAATAATATAAGATTATCCTTACAGTCAGATTCTAAAGAGATTAACAAAATCATCATCGCTTTTGATTATGCAACCTCAAACAAAACTGAAGCCACAGCCGAAATTATTAATGTGTCAAATGTAATTTTCCCAGGAAAAATTGTTGATGAAAATGCAGCCTCCAAACTTCTTGAAAGCAAACTTTCAGAGTTGAATTCAGCGCGCGATGAAGATATTTTTAATGTTGACCAACTACGTGTAGAAGCACATATCAATAATGGCATGGTCAATTTACGTATCACTAAATAAAACTTAAAAGAACTCAAAAAATGAACATATTAGAAGCATATAAATTTTGCCCAATATGCGGCAAGCCGGCATTGGAGAGAAAATCCAGCCATTCATTGGTCTGCAACAACTGTGGACATTCTGTTTATCTAAACCCGACTATTGGTGCCGTTGCTTTGATTACAGATGATCAAAACCGAGTATTGTTTGTTCGCCGCAGTAAAGAGCCAGCAAAAGGGAAATGGCACTTGCCTGGCGGCTTTACCGAAGTTGGTGAAACCATAGAGAATGCAGTTGCTCGAGAGGTTAAAGAAGAGCTCAATCTTGATGTCGAGGTGCAAGAATATCTTTTTTCCATTCCTAACCGCTATGAATATAAAGAAATAGAAAAATATCCGTTAGATTTCTTTTTTAAGTGTAAAATTGTGAATATATCAACATTGAATGTTGATTTATCTGAAAACAGCGAATATGCCTTTCTGTCGGCGGATGAAATCAAAATGGAAGATATTGGTTTGCCTTCCATCAAAGAAGGAATTCGTCGCTACTTCAATAAATAAATCTAAATAACATAAAATCTTGACAATTCTGTATTCAATCCTTATCAATAAAAAAAGGAAATAAGGTATTTTTTATTATGAACCAAGAAAAAACAAAATATTTGCCGGTGTTTCACATCTTAGCCAGCAGTTTAAGCTATTTTAAGACCAAGCCCTTGGCTATGTCTGTGTTTTGCCTTTTAAATTATATCTCAATTTTATTGGGGGTATATACTTGGCGCACATCAGCTTTTTTTGTTGTTTTGATTGCGGCATATATCTTATGGAGCTATTTTTTCCGTTTTTATTTCGACCGCAAACCATATCTTGAATTCAGATCAATGGCAACATCATTATCTCCATCTACAAAAATTTTGGTCTTAACATTTGCCATTACAACATTTTTAATCTTTTTACCGTTTATTCTTCCTTTTCTTGGTTTAGGAGATACGGATTATTATCTGCGTTTTTTGAATGATAAAGAAATGTTAGATATGGTTCTGGGCGTTATAAGTGTTTTTATTGCTCCTTTTATGTTTTTTCGTCCTTTCTTTGCGTGGATTGCCTCTGTTTTAGGGAACAATAAAAGTTTGAGATTCGCCTTTTATCACACTAAAGGAAATTATAAACAAATTGTTTGCTTGCTTCTAATTTTGAACATTCCTTATGTCATTTTAGAGCAAATACATCAATACTATATGTTGCCTGAATGCATATATTATTTCATCCTTTCGCCGTTGATTGTTTATGCCAACATCATCATGGCGCGTTGCTATGAGTTTTTCTTTATAGAAGATTAAAAAAATAAAAGCGCATTACTTTAAGTTTTGCGCTTTTTTCAAAATATTAACTGTTTCCAAAACCAAATCAATAAAAGCTTTATCTTCGTTCATCAACAATCGGGAAAGTTCTTCAATTTTTCTTCTAGTATGCTTATCTCTAGAAGAAGTTTCAGAAAACTGAAAAATTTCTGCAATATCGATATTGAGTTTTTGAGCAATTTTTTTGATTGTTTCAACTTTAGGAGATATTTTGCCCAGCTCAATGGTAGAAATGGTGTTCATCGACATATCCATATCATAAGCCAACTCCAACTGGCTTATTCCTTTAAGTTTTCTTAGCTCGCGGATACGAGCCCCGAGCTTTATTGCGAATTCTTCATCAGTCATGCCGATATATTCCTATTTTATTTACAATTTATATATACTACAAACTTGTAATTTTTTTGCTTGACAGCAGAAAATTAATAGTTTATTGTTAATATGAATAGGCAAATTAGAAAAAATTCACAATTTATTGTGAACCGGGTAACCATGAGGGGAAGAAAATTAAAGCCTATATGATATTAGTATGACACATAACACACACCACATAAACTAATATGCCTTCTTCCCTTCGCCTTATTTTTTTGAGCTATTAGGCAGGTGAGCCATGATGAACAGAAATTCATATATTTTAGTCTTAAGTGTTACAACCGCAATAAACATGGCTGCAACTGCTCAAGCGGAATCCCAATTTTTACCTGAAGCCAAAGAAAAGTTTAGCGATTTTAGTAACTCAAATTCAACTATATATTCTCCTATTCTTGAATGTCGTGAAAATGGATACACAATATCTTCTTGTCCGGAAGGTTCTATGCCGAGCAAACCTTGCCCATATGGCATTTCCACCGGTTTATATAAAGAATGCGTTCCTGCAGCAAGTATCTGCCTTAATAAAGGCTATGTCTTGAATTGCGAGGAAGGTTATGAAGCAGATTATGCACAACGCTGTCCGGAAGATGAACTATATACCAAGTGCAAATGCAACACCTGTGTTGGATATTATTATAGCGAAGAAGAAGCCAATGCCGAAGGTTATATAGCAGATGGGGAACCCTGTTTAAGCTGTAATGAAAAAAAATATAAACGCATAGAAAACCCTTGTGATGGTTTTGAATATGATACTACAAACTGTGGTGTAAACTCATGTGGAACCTTGGAAGGAGATACCTGCCAATCAGGCGCGGTGCTAAAATACAAAAACTGCGCACCATGTCCCACACCGGCATGTCCGGAGGGTACTGTTAATTATGATACCTATTTTTGCAATGGCGCATTACGTTGTTATTGGCCTGCAGAAGAAGTTCAATGTAAACAAACCACCTGTTTTGATTATACCTATTCTGAATCTGTTACTTGTAAGCCCGGTTATGTTAAAAAATCTTGTACCGATCCATGTGTCGGCACAAGGTACAAGTGCGAGGAAAGTGCAGGCAACAAATGTGTCACCGAAGGGTATACAAAACAAACCCCTGCATTTTCTAGTGATAAATGGAAGCAGTGTCCTTATGACAGCGGTTATTATAAATATGAATGTGGTAATACCATTACAAATATCAGTGAGCTTAATTATGTTTTGCAAGGAAAATGTTCAGATAGAGATAGTGGTCCCACCTACAAACTAACATCAAGTTTGTCTGGCAATTTTCAAACTTGTACCGGAAATTGCGGTTTCCCACTGAATATCGATTTACAAGGAAATAAATTAGATGGAAATTTAGATTTTAAATTAATGGATGGTTCTGTTTCTCTATCAAACGGTATAGTTACAAATATAATTTCACCAAAATCATCAACGCTTTCTTTAAAAGGTATTACTGGAGATAGTGTAAAGGCTAATACAAACTTAGTAATGGATGGATGTGCTATTAAAGGAAGCGTGACTAGCCGAAAGAATGCACAAATAAGCAATTCCTCACTAACAACAACAGGTTGCGAACTAATATATCTAAGTGGAGAAATTTACCTTCTAAATACCAACCTAACTTCTACAAGCAGTTATTGTGGGTATCAGAAAGGTCTTATACAACCCACAGAAGATTCTGTAATAAATATTACAGGTGGAAGTATAAGCTGTAAAAACAATGTTTTAGATACAAAGTATTTTGGATACAGACATGGTATTACCATCAATATAGCCGCATCCAATTTAACATACGGAAAATATAAAGAGGGCAATGTAACTTTAGCATGTCCCAAATAATACAAAAGGAGAAAGAAGATGAAAAAGAATATTCAATATCAATTCGGAGCAAGCCTGTTCGCTCTGGCTTTCTCCTTAGGCGCATCTTTACCGGCAGCGGCACAAACTTGCGTTCCACCACCAAGTTGTGATACCTTGGGTTTCACCAAAACGGCAGCAGACTGCGCCGGAAAAACAATCCTCAAATGCCCGTTTGACAAAACAAAAGTCTATTGCCCCGGAGTAGAAGAGCAAACAAAAATGTATGCCCTTGGAGATACTTATTTTGCCGATGGGGTTGCTGTCGGAAAAGTTATTAAATTAGACTGTCCAAAAACAGAAACAACCTGCTCTCATGGTGTCGTTGCCACGGTAGGAACTAGAAGCGGCACTTTTACAGAGGCAGGTCTTGGATGTGCATCTATTGTAGCCGGAGGCTTAAATTGGTTTCTTCCCACCAGCGAATATGTCACTTTAATTGGTAGATATATAGGGATCTTTAGTTATGCTGTGTGGGGAAGTAATGGGGAATGTGTATATTCCTCAGGTGGTACTACTAGGGTTGGATGTGATTATTTTAAAAACAATGTAGAAGTATGTGGAGAAGATCCCGAAGACTGCATCGCAGGAGCGCAGAAATTAGTTCAAGGTTACTATTGTGTTGCCGCTTTCTGATTAATATAACCATGTCATGCCCTGAGGAGGCGAGAGCCTCCGAGGTCAGGCATCTTCAATATTTAAGAAAAAAAGGAAGACACCTAATCTCGCTCGTTTCTCGCTCAAGGTGTGACAGTTTTTTTATGTGCTCGAACACGCTTTTTTGTCTGAACAAGGTACAGAAGATACGCCAAGAAGGTTGAGAGCATCGCGGCTTCAAGGCACGGACAGAGCGGCAGTCTATTAGGGCGATCAAGCAGGCTCCAGCTTGTGCCTTGAGGAGGCTTTAGCCTTCGAGGTCAGGCATCTTCCATATTCTAAAATATAATAGATATTATAAACAAATCTCATCATAAAGGTCGCTCCATAACGGATTTTTTGATTCTATTAATTTTATTTTTTCCTTACGAAATGCTTTTTTTAGATATTTTTCTCTGGCAATAGCAGTTAACTCATCTTCATGACTCTCAAAATAAACAAGCTTCGTAAGATTATACCTTGCTGTGAAGGCAGATTTAAATAAACCCGATTTATGTTCAAAAATTCTTCTTTTCAAATCATTTGTAACACCAATATAAAGCGTAGTATTATTTGCATTGGTTAAAATATAAACATACATTGCTTTCATTTTTTTTCTCCAGCTTCAAAGAATATGTTTATTTAAAAGTATAACTTTTCTCATTCATAAAAGAGTTTGATGTTTTTATCATAAAACACGGCTAACCGGAGCAGGGTAGAAAGTTTGAGACACCGTCCGATTTCCATATCATCAAGTTGGCGCATTTCAATATTTGTTGCTTGGCTGAGCTCGCTCAAAGAAAGATTTGTTTTCTGCCGTTGCCGAAAAAGTTCATGCCCAACTTGTCGTTTAAAATTATTGATGATTTTCTTCTTGCTTAAATTGTTCATAGTTTAAACTCCCTCTGATTTGATTTTTTTAAAACAAATCTCACCTTTAAGATATCCTAAAGGTGAGGGAGTTCACAACTGCTGAAAATGACAGTCTGAAGTATTCAGTATATTTTAAATACACCTATTTCTTCAGCTCCCTCATATGAAGGAGATGTTTTTTTCATGGAGTTGTGACACTCCGCCGACCTCTCGCCGGCAAGCTGATTTTAGTAAATTAAAAAATCAAAGGCAAGATATTAAATATCAATTCTACATCTTTTTATCTAAGAACACATGGCCAAAAATTCTTCCTCAGAGAGAATGATCACGCCGAGCTCTTTGGCCTTAGTCGCTTTGGAGCCGGCATCAGCACCCATCACCACATAATCGGTGTTTTTAGAAACCGAACCGGCAACTTTTGCCCCGAGAGAAAGGGCTTTAGCTTTGGCTTCGGCGCGGGTCATTTGTTCTAATGTTCCGGTAAACACAATCGTTTTTCCGGCAAGCTCAGAAGAATAATCAGCTGTATCAACAAAATCTTCAACATCAACTTGTTGAAGGAGCTCTTGAATTGTACGGCGGTTATGTTCCTCGGCAAAAAATTCCACAATATCGTTGACCATCGATTCGCCAATCCCGTCAATCTCCAAAAGTTTGGCCGTGTCATGGTTCAGCATATCTTCTTCAAAAGCCTTAAAAGAGCCGAAATGTTTGGCAATCAAAAGTGAGGTTGCAGCACCAACTTGGCGGATTCCCAGAGCATAGATAAAGCGCGGCAGGGAAATATGGCGTCGCTCGTTAATGGCTTTGAACAAATTTTCAACCGATTTTTTTCCCCAGCCTTCGCGCGCTTCCAGATAGATTGAACCGTCATCGAGCGCGGCAAAAAGGTCATCACGCAAGCGCTTGTTGCGCTTTTCCAGAGTGAATATATCAACCGGCGTTTTGATAATGCCTTCGTTATAAAATTCTTCCATAATCTTGGCGCCCAACCCCTCAATATCAAAAGCTTCGCGGGAGACAAAATGTTTTAAGCGTTCAATTGCTTGCGCCGGACAAGTAAGACCACCGGTGCAACGACGAACAGCCTCATCTTCTTCGCGGATGGCATGAGCTCCGCACATCGGGCAGACGTGTGGAAAAACAAACTCTTGTGAGTCGGCCGGACGCTTGTCTAAAACCACACCGACAATTTGCGGGATAACATCGCCGGCACGTTGAATAATCACCGTATCGCCAATACGAATATCTTTACGCTTGATTTCATCTTCATTATGAAGTGTGGCATGAGAAACAATAACCCCGCCAACGTTTATAGGTTCCAAATCGGCAACCGGAGTGAGAGCTCCGGTACGTCCGACTTGAATGCGAATATTATTGATTTTTGTAAAAGCTTGCTCTGCCGGAAATTTATGTGCAATTGCCCATCGTGGCGTGCGTGTTAAAAATCCAAGGCGATTCTGTAAAGCAAGGTCATCGACCTTGTAGACAATACCGTCAATATCATAGAGCAAGTCGGCGCGTTCTTCTTGCAGATAGTTGAAATAGTCAATCAAATCTTGCGTTGTATGGCAGATTCGGTTATATGGGTTGGTTTTGAAACCCCAATTGCGTACCATCTGCAAAAATTCACTTTGCGATTTCCATGGAATATTGGAAACATCACCCCAAGTATAAACAAATAAAGAAAGTTTGCGTTCTTTGGTGATGTTGGCATCCAGTTGGCGCAGCGAACCGGCCGCCGCATTGCGCGGATTGGCAAAAACTTTTTTGTGTTCCGATTCGTTTTTTGCATTGAGTTCAAGAAAGTCTGCTTTTGACATATAAACTTCACCGCGCACCTCCAAAACATCCGGCACATCAGAGGCGGAGAGGGTGAGCGGTAAGTCTTTGATAACTTTTAAGTTTTCGGTGATGTCTTCACCGGTCTTACCGTCACCACGCGTTGCACCTTTAACAAATTTCCCATGTTCGTAACGAGCAGAAAAAGAAAGTCCGTCAATTTTAGGCTCGGCAGAATAGGTAATTTGATTATCGGTTTCATTACCTAAAAAACGATTGACAGAAGATGTAAAATCTATCACTTCTTCTTCGGAAAAAATATCTCCGAGAGAAAGCATCGGAATTTTGTGTTCTACTTTACCAAATTCACTTTTAATCGGAGCTCCGATTCTTGATGATGGACCATCGGCTATTTTGAGCTGCGGAAACTTAGCTTCAATTTCCTCATTACGACGTTTAAGGGCATCGTATTCGGCATCAGTCAGATAAGGGTCATCATTTTGATAATAAGCAATATCAGCCTTAGCCATTTCATCGGCGATTCTTTTAAGCTCAGAGAGTGCTTGTTGCTCGGTCAGTTCATCAATAGTCAGCATTTTATTCCCTTAAATAAATCCAATTTTTGCCTATCATAAAGCTCGAGGTTCATAAAATCATCAATAATTTTACAAATATACAATATTTTTAAGCAAGATAAGACTATCTTGCATATTTTATAAAAAAACAAAGATAAGATTAATTTATTTTAAAGGGCTGTTTTTTTATACTGTAATTGTTTTTAATAATTTATATTGGAGAATGTTGATGAATACAGAAGTATCCGCAGCAGAAAATAAGCTCATTGAAAGTATGCCCGCCAATTCTAGTTGGTGGAAGTTTTTTGTTACAGTATATTTTGGTCGCAATTATTTTTGCTTCAAAGGTAGGGCATCTCGCAAAGAATATTGGGGCGCAACACTCTTGGCTAATTTGTTTATAATTTTAATCTCTTTAATAGCCATTTTTTCCGGCTTTTTTTCATTAGAGGGATTGAATATCTTATCCAGTATAATGGGATGGTACTGTGTCATTCCTGGGCTTGCTTTAATGTCTCGACGTTTTCATGACTTAAATATGCGTGCATGGTGGGGATTATTGATTATTCCTTTGTTCTTCTTGCCGTTTTTCAAAGGAGAGCGCAAAGATAACAGATTCAGTCGCAATATTTATTCAGAAAAATAATGCAGCAAAGTTTAAAACTTATATTTTCTGTATTATTTGGAGATAGATTCTTTCAATTGAAAGGTCGTTCAGGATTATTAGAGTTTTGGTTGATTATATAAAGTATATTGCCATGTGCTCTATTTTCAATAATGGGAAACGATTCTTTCATAAGAAAGTTATTGCTCTTTTTTATTGTTTTTATGCAGCCTTGGATTTTGTGGAGTTTAGAAGTGCGACGCTTCCATGATTTAAATTTGAGAGGTTGGGGAATGCTGACGATGATTGCGCGCATAATTTTACCATTTTGGCCTGGTAAAAAGAACAGAACCGATTCGATGTCAATAATTAAAGACTGAAAAAATTAAACAAAAGAGAAAAGTCAAAAAAAAGGAACCCTGAAATTAGGATTCCTTTTTTTGTTTTGGTTCAAAGCAATTATTTATCGGGTGCAATCACCATCATCATTTGCTTGCCTTCCATTTTGGGTTCCGATTCTACCTTGCAGATTCCTTCCAAATCATCAAGCAAGCGCATCAAAACATCTTTACCCATATCGGCAGTGTTCATTTCACGACCTTTATAGCGCATGGTGAATTTGACCTTGTTACCTTCACTCAAAAACTTTTTAGCTTGTTTTACTTTTACTTCGTAGTCGTGAGTATCAATCATTGGGCGAAGCTTAAGTTCTTTAATTTCAACAACTTTTTGTTTTTTCTTGGCTTCGGCTTTGCGCTTTTGCATTTCATATTTATATTTGCCGATGTCTAAAATCTTACATACAGGCGGGTTGGCTTGGGGAGAAATTTCAATCAAATCCAAACCGGCTTCTTCAGCAGCGGCAAGAGCTTCTTTAATAGAAACAACACCGCGATTCTCACCTGTTTCATCAATTAAACGAACTTCTTTAACTCTAATTTCTTCATTAATGCGCGGCCCGTTATCATCTCGTACTGGCGCATTGGTATTTTCTTTAGCTATTTTAGCCTCCATAATTGTTGTTAACTGCCAAATATAATACAAATCTAAACTTTAATGGCAAGATAAAAGTGATTCTATTAATATATAATAAATTTTTTATGAAAAAAAAGCTGGACTTTAAAATTTTTAAGTGTTAATTTTTCGTTAAAACAAACGGTTGAAAAGTTCTCCACAAAAAAATCAAAAAAAAATAAAAAAAGGTGTTGACTTTAGTGAAGGGTGAGGATATAAACCGGTTTGTCGCCGCGATGAGGCACGGTTGAAAAAACTTGTGAGGAGCGGTGCGGTTATAAAGAAAAAGT
>CASFJK010000006.1 GCA_949295025.1 uncultured Pseudomonadota bacterium | reverse complement strand
CCCCGTCAGACCGTCATGCGCCCTTAAGGCGTTTGCTGGCACCATTAGGGTTACACCCGCTTATGAAGAACCACCGGCTAAGCCGGTGGGTTACTTTTTCCTCCAGCCTCATCGTTCGCCCCAGATTAAAAAAAACACCTCAAACGAGGTGCTTTTTTTAATCCGTAATTTCTATGGGGTTAACTTGTACTATTCGTGCAAATTCTTCAGAAATAGGCCCAAGGCAACTTACGGCATTTTTGCTATCAATTACGCTTTGGTATGTGCCAGTGATAAGAGGATGCCATGCGGGCAAATCCAATCCGCGGTGCAAACGTTTATAAGCACAGCTTTCAGGTAAAAGATATGACTTGTGTGCGACTAAGTTTAGATCCACTTTTAAACACTCTTTTTCTTGCAAACGGTTTTCATAAATTTTGCACTGACAGTTTGCCAAATTTAGGTGTTTGCAGTGAAAATTTGTAAATATGGTTTTGCCAAAAAAATTATGTTTAATCAGACAACACTTTCCACAATGATCACACAAAGCTTCCCATTCTGCATCGGATAATTGGTTCAGTTTTTTCTTTTTCCAAAATTCTTTTTCCATAATGATATATGCCGCATACTTTACTTTGCGGACTTTTTTATAATTATTAAGTAAAATAAGATAATTTTATTACATTTCTATTTTGTGAGGGCTTAAAAGTCAATGTTTTTGTTGGCTTCGGATATTGTGAAAATATCTAAGAAAATTTTGAATAGGTCTGCTAAGGTTTTACCGCCATTTAGCGGACGTAAACTCACGCGATCAACAATTGTATAATCATTAACGTTTTTATCATAGCAAATTAAGGCTTCGGAAATGCGTCCAAGAACAAGTTTGTGTCTAAAAAAAGCATAACCTTTGTAATGGAATGTTGAGGCGGCTATATCGGGAAAGGTATATTTTTTTAAACTTCTGTTGTGGTTTTGAATGCCAAAAAATTCTACCCCATTGTAAGAAAGCCCATCTGAATGTCTTAAAAAATCTTTGTATTCTTCAGGAATGGCGCAAAATCCACTGGCAGCCAAAAGTGCACTGGCTTTAGAAATTTCACTTT
This sequence comes from uncultured Pseudomonadota bacterium, assembly GCA_949295025.1. Classification (GTDB taxonomy): domain Bacteria; phylum Pseudomonadota; class Alphaproteobacteria; order RF32; family CAG-239; genus CAJLXD01. The sequence continues at coordinate 82,315 of CASFJK010000006.1, read as the reverse complement.
CGCTACAAGGTGTGAAAGTGATGCAATCGGAAAATTTTTTAATCAGTTCAAAATGTTTAATCATAGTAGAATTTCCCTTCAAAATAGGGGAGGTAAATAAATTTTTCTTTGAGCAAAAAGCCATTTGCAATTTGGTAGTCAATCACACGATGAATGTTGGAATGAATGTGATGGGTCCGGATTAAGCTGAAATTATCAAATTCGCAATTTCCTCCAAAATCAAAGGGAATTTTAAGGTGCGTATTATAGTTTTCAGGAGCAATGCCTTTTTTTAGCAAGTCTATATCTTTGGGCGAAAGACCTATTTTTTCCAGTTCCATCGAGTCTCCATAACCGACCATTTTTAAAAAAGCAGAACGTTTATGTTGATATTCGTTAAAAATGAGATGCATTTCTTCCCATGTTTTGGGGGCGTATCTTTGAGGAATAAGCTGCATGTTGTCTAATTTATAAATATGAAGCAGCTTTATAATATCTAGCTTGATTTGCTCGGTGGAAATGTTTGTATCTGAGGCATATTCATACAAATTGAGGTCAAATCCGTTTTCATAGGAATTAACTTGCTCTTTTTTTTCGGGTATTTTTCGACCCGCAGATTTGATAGACCAATCCCACATTTTGCCTCCGTTTTTTTGAGGGATGTGTCTGTTAATTGTATGATATTATATAATTTTTGGCAAGCAATTATTGTATATAAAAAAAGTTCGCTTAAAAACGGCGAACTTTAATCTTTAACTAAATTTCTAATCAATAAAATTATCCCTGACGAGCTTTGAGTTTAGGGTTCTTTTTATTGATAACATAAACGCGACCTTTACGACGAACGATTTTGCAGTTTTTATCGCGCACTTTTTTAGTTTTCAAAGAGCTGTAAACTTTCATTTTTCTTCCTTTTCATAAACAGTTGACCGCAACTTATGCTAAAAAGATGTCTTTGTCAACCCTAATTTTGGAGATTCTTGGTAAAAATATAAGATATCTTTTGCAAAATATTCATTTTTTTTATAAGCTAGCACTGTTTTTAACACTTTTACCGAGGATTGTATGCGTCGTTTAAGTTATGTTTTTTTCGGGTTAACTTTATTTAATGTACAGCCGCTTTGTGCTCAAGTCAGCTATGTGGAAGAGGCCAAAACTCTCGGTATTGTGGCAGGACAAGGCTTGGCTTGTCAATCTTCAAAATATGATCAATTTGAGATGTTGGCTCGTGCTATCATTTTGACCAAGGCTCCTAATAGTAATGCTTTGCAAGACGGTCTTTATGCTTATAATTCTGCAAAGGCAGATACTTTTCTGGCTAAAAGACGTGATGGTGGGTATTTGTGTGGTGAAATTTTGCGTATGTTTGATAACCAAGATATATATAATATTGTTCTCTATGAAGACGGAACTTTAAAAATGCCTGATGGACAAATCATTACACCGAAGACTCCGTATGATGCTACTAAAATTTATGCCGTCGATAATAATTTACAGCAAGACTTGAATGAGGTTTATCAGACAAGTGTGGATAAGGTCCAACAAGGTAGAAATCAAGCTCAAGTATATGCTCCTCAAGCCAATGTACAAAATAATCGTCCGTTGCAGGTTCAAAATGCGCCGCAAAATACGGTTCAACCACTCGTTAATAATTTTGAACCCGAATCTTCTATCGGTCATTTATCGCGCCGCAGACATTACTAAAGAATCTTGCATAATTTGTTTTAACCTATATACTTTAGCCTCAGTTAATATTTAAATGGAGAAAGTTATGGCTGCGTATCAGTACGTTTTTGTAATGCAAAATTTAACCAAAGTTTTCCCCGGAGGAAAAGAACTATTCAAAGGTATCACACTTTCCTTTTTGCCCGGTGCCAAAATCGGTGTTTTGGGTGTGAACGGTGCCGGTAAATCTACATTGTTAAAAATTATGGCTGGCGTTGATAAGGAATTTAATGGTGAGGCTTGGGCTGCCGAAGGTGTTAAAGTAGGTTATTTGGAACAAGAACCAAAACTCGACCCAACCAAAAATGTGATGGAAAATATTATGGATGGTTTGGGAGAAACTAGAGACTTGCTCAAACGTTTTGAAGAAGTTTCTATGAAATTTGCCGAACCGATGAGCGATGATGAAATGAATGCTCTCATCGAAGAACAAGCCGAACTGCAAGAAAAAATTGATGCCTGCAATGGTTGGGATTTGGAACGTACTATTGAAATTGCTATGGATGCTTTACGTTGTCCGCCGGCAGATGCTGATGTTACCAAACTATCCGGTGGTGAAAAACGCCGTGTGGCTCTTTGCCGCTTGTTGTTGCAAAAGCCCGATATGTTGCTCCTTGACGAGCCGACCAACCACTTGGATGCCGAATCGGTCGCATGGCTTGAAAAACACTTGCAAGAATATAAGGGAACGGTAGTTATGGTTACTCACGACCGCTATTTCTTGGATAATGTTACTGGTTGGATTTTGGAACTTGACCGTGGACAAGGTATTCCTTACGAAGGCAACTATTCTTCTTGGTTGGAACAAAAACAAAAACGCTTGGCGCAAGAAGCTCGTGAAGAAAATGCGCGTCAAAAAACTTTGGCTAACGAGTTGGAATGGATTCAGAAAAATCCGAAAGCACGTCAAGCTAAGTCTAAAGCCCGTATTAAGGCTTATGATGAATTATTGAATGCGGCCGTTAAAGATAAAATCACGCAAGCCTATATCAATATTCCGATGAATGAGCGATTGGGTGATTTGGTGATTGAAGCTGAAAATATCAGCAAAGCTTATGGTGATAAGGTTTTGATTGATAACTTGTCTTTCAAAATTCCGAAGGGTGCGATTGTTGGTATTATTGGTCCGAATGGTGCCGGTAAAACAACTTTGTTCCGTATGATTACCGGACAAGAGAAACCGGATTCCGGAACAATCCGAATCGGTGAAACCGTAGATTTGGGCTATGTTGACCAATCACGCGATGAATTGAGCGACAACAAAACCGTGTGGGAAGAAATTTCCGATGGTTTGGATATGATGGAGTTAGGCAAAAAGACCATTCCGTCTCGCGCTTACGTTGGTCAATTTAACTTCAAAGGTGGCGACCAACAAAAGAAAGTCGGCCAACTCTCCGGTGGTGAAAGAAATCGCGTTCATATGGCAAAAATGCTCAAAAAAGGCGCCAATGTCATTCTGCTTGATGAGCCGACCAACGATTTGGATGTGGATACACTCCGCTCATTGGAAGAAGGTATTATGGCTTATCCTGGGTGTGTTTTGGTTACCTCCCACGACCGTTGGTTCTTAGACCGTTTGGCAACACATATCTTGGCTTATGAGGGTGATGGACACGTCGAATGGTTTGAAGGTAACTTTGATGACTATGAGCAAGACAAACGTCGCCGCCTCGGTGATGATGCGTGCAATCCGCACCGCTTGAAATATAAGAAGCTCGAAAGGTAAAAAAATTCGTATAATGGGGAACTAGAGCAGTTTAGCGTCGTCTCGAAAAATTCATGTACCTCTTCCGCTTAGGTTCGTTGCGGCTATTTTCATAGCCTAACTCAACAAGATGTTCCAAAGACCTTGCAGACAAAAATGCCATATTAAAGGCATTTTTGCTTAGCGGTTACTAGGATTTTTCTCGCTCCTAAAACCACTCTATTTCCCGCATTCTCCGAATTTTTTGAAAATGTATAATGGGCGATTAGTGCGTTGCCATCGGGTAAAAAGTGTCCTCATGTACCTCTTTGTACATTCCGGTACTTTTTCCCTCGGCGCCTACTACTCGCTGCATTCTCCGAATTTTTTGAAAATTCGTATTACGGAGAATTAGGGCAGTTTAGTGTCAATTTGAAAATTAATACGGTTTTTATCTGAAAAATGCCAAGGAATAATTTTTTCCTTGGCATTTTTCGTATCACATTATCTTATTTTTTTGTCTTGTATATGGACAAAAAATGTGGTATATTCTTTTTCGTTAAAATTAAAAATTATGTTTAATGTAAATTAAAATTATTATGGAATCAAAAAATGTTTCTGAACAACTTTATTCATTACTGGTATCTAATAACTTCAAATGCAATGCCGATGGCAGAGCATTTATTTATAATGAAGTTGGCGCATTAGCGCCGCGCAAATTAGATGCTAAAAAATGGTTGCCGGTTCTGCAATACGCAGAAAAAATCGGTGGTTGCAAACCGGGCGAAACTTATCAGTATGCCAATGCACAAGGCTTCATTTCAACAGCGCGAGTTACCGGCTTGTATGATCTGCCAAAGGATATGAGAAATCCGGTTTTGGTCTGTTTTTCAGGTATAATGACGGCACATATTTGTGCCTTCGAAGTGCTGAGAATGTATGCCAAACAGACTGGAAAATTGTTGCCTTTTTTGGCAATCGGAAAGGGTGGTAATAAGGGATTATATGAATCTGTTTTCAACCGTGAGGACGGTTTGATGATAGGTTCTGAATATAATGCCTATTATAACCTCCTTGAAAAACTCGTTCCGACGGAATATTTTCGTGCCAACGAACGCGTCTGCAAGGACATGGATACGGACGGTAATTTTGATGAACTTTATCAATTTGCCAAAGAAACCGGACGTGATGAAGTGACTTTTATTTTGTGTTCGGGCAACTTCAGCTATGACAAGCGCTTACTTGCAGAGTTCATGCTTAAGGCACGCGACAAGAAGTATGCTGAAGTTAAGATGAATTTTGTCTTAACTCACTGTCCGATTATCACCAATTTGAGTGTGGTAGATGGACGGTTATCGGAAATCATGTTGGGCTATGTGGCTGCCAGCTTAGGTCCGTTGATGAAAGATACGATAGACTTCGATGGAACCACAACATCACTTCGTCCGGAACGCTATCTGATGCCGGGGGTTGCAGAGGCTGATTGGTCCATATTTGCAGAACTTATCCGTGAGTTCTCCAACATGGGGTGGCCGAATTATGCCGAGCTGCTCTATGGTGTTGAGCACGAAAAAGCAGTATGTGATATTATCCTGAGTGATTTGCGCGCTCGCGGTTCTTTCACTTCCGAATCTTATGACAAAGAGTTGATGGAAGACCTGAATAAGTATCAAAAGTTCTTAGGTGTTCCGCGTCAAGGAGGCGATTTCCTTGAATATTTGCAAAACACACCGGATGAAAGCTTTTTCTTCCAACGAATTAAAAGCGTAGAAGAGGCTGAAGCAGCTTTGAAAGCGCATTTTGGAAATCCGGAAGCTTTTCAAAGAGCTCAAAAAATGACCTTTGAAGAAATTTGTGCGGAAATTCCCGGACTTGAACAGTTGGGAATTCGCGTATGGCTCGAGGTTCATTATGAGCTTTCGCAAAAATTTGGGAAGTAATCTTTCTGAATAGCATAAAAAAAGGGTGGTTTTAAGAACCATCCCTTTTTTGTTTTAAATTCAGGCATAATTTTGCAAAACCACGCGTTTTCTTCTAAAACGTTTGCTCCGGCTTTGGTAAGCTTTATAGAGCTTGGTGATTTCGTGAAAGCTGGCTTGACCAATCCAATACCAATGGTTATATGACTTACCGATTTTGCCATTGTATTTGGCTTTGAGCAAAGTACAAACGCGGTAGTTGCCAATATATGAGGCTCTGCCACCCGCGGTATTGCCATATTTGATATCAATGGAGCAAGCCTCACTGACGTTTAAAATGGTGTCTGCCAAATCTGTCGGAGGAATGGGGATTATCAGATTTTTTTGAGAGTTTTTGACAATCTTGCCGATTGTATCTGCATTTTCATCTCCAATCCAATACCAAACATTGCTGATAGCACCGGTTTGACCACCAAATTTTTCTTTTAAATCCATACACTGGCGGCAGGTGCCGATATAAGCCGATGGGTTGTTTTTTCCCGAAACAATAATGATACCGAACGCAATTGTATGTGTGATCATTTCAATGGTGTCTTCAATATCATCGTAATCAGTTTCTGAGCTGATATTTTTTTGCCAAGCATAAATGGCTTTTTCTACCTTTTGCATGATTTGCAATTGTCTTGTCTTTTCCATAAAATAATATTTTTTGTAGTTAATAATAAAATATTGTGTCTTTTCTGTCATATTGTTGGACAAAAGTCAATAAAAAAAGCCACATAAAAGTGGCTTTTCTACGAAAATGCTTTCTTTATAAATCTTTGACCATCTTGGCAAAGGTGATGCCGCTTTCTTCAAAAATATCACCTTCTTGTACATAACCCATGGTTTCATAAAAGTGCACGACCGAGAGCATGGCATGCATTACAATCTTGGTATATCCAGCTTCTTTGGCGCGTTTTTCGGCATATTTGACCATTTGGTGTCCAATACCTTCACCTTGATATTTGGTGTCTACAGCCACTTGCATTAGGCGGATTGTTTCATTATCTACCGGAGCTAAGATTAGACCACCAATGAGTTTATCATCCAAACTTTCAATGCAGCCAATGTGTAAATAGTTGGCTTCTTTGGCGCGATGCATGTCTAAAAACTTTAGTCCCAGAGGCTCAAGCAAGATTTTGTAGCGAAGCTTAACCAACTCGTCATAGCGAGATGAGCCAAAGTCAACATCAATCATCTTTTTCATAATACGCCTCCATTTTACCATGGTCTTTTTATAACTATATATATTAGCATAGTTAATAATATATTGCGAATAATTTTTTTTTCATATATTTTGAGCTTAAATTTTGCAAAATTTTTTTTGAAAGTGAATTTTTTATATGGCTACAAATTCGGATTGGATTAGAAACTTTGCGATTATTGCGCATATTGACCACGGAAAATCTACTCTTGCAGACCGTATGATTGAATATTGCGGTGGTTTGCAACAACGCGAGATGACTGAACAAGTTTTGGACTCGATGGATATTGAAAAAGAGCGCGGCATCACCATTAAGGCTCAGACCGTGCGCTTGAACTATACAGCTAAAGATGGCAAAACCTATCAGCTCAACTTGATGGATACTCCCGGACATGTTGACTTTTCTTATGAAGTTTCACGTTCTTTGGCTTCCTGTGAAGGTTCGGTCTTGGTTGTGGATGCCACTCAAGGTGTGGAAGCGCAAACGCTTGCCAATGTCTATTTGGCGCTTGATAATAACCACGAGATTATTCCCGTCTTAAACAAGGTTGATTTGCCTTCGGCTGATGTTGAAAAAGTAAAACGTCAAATTGAAGATGTGATAGGACTCGATACTACAGTTGCTGTTGAGACTTCCGGTAAAACCGGTTTGGGTGTGGAAAACTTGCTTGAAGCCATTGTCAAACATTTGCCGGCACCAACCGGTGATGAAGAAGCACCTCTCAAAGCGCTTTTGATTGACAGTTGGTACGACTCCTACCTCGGCGTGGTGATTTTGGTGCGTATTAAAGATGGTGTTATGCGCAAAAAAACGCAAATCCGTATGATGAGCAATAATGCTACTTATCTGGTTGACCGCGTGGGAATCTTTACTCCAAAAATGCAAGAGATAGATGCTCTTTACCCCGGAGAAGTTGGCTATATCACTGCCAGCATCAAGAGTGTGAGCGATTGTCATATCGGTGATACAATTACCGATAACAAACGTCCGTGTGATAAACCTTTACATGGTTTCAAACCTTCAATACCCGTTGTGTTCTGCTCTATTTTCCCAGTGGATTCTAGCCAATATGAGGCTCTGAAAGATGCTTTGGCTAAGCTCAAACTTAATGATGCCAGTATCGATTATCAAAACGAAAATTCTACTGCGCTGGGTTTGGGTTTCCGTTGTGGCTTCCTAGGTTTGCTGCATATGGAAATTATTCAAGAGCGTTTGAGCCGTGAATTTGATTTGGATTTGATTACAACCGCGCCTTCAGTTGCTTATAAACTGCATTTGACCGATGGCACAGATATGATGCTACATAACCCTGCCGATATGCCGGATGTGACCAAAATTAAATCTATTGAAGAACCTTGGGTTAAAGCTACAATTTTGGTGCCGGATGAATATTTGGGTTCGGTTTTGAAACTTTGTACCGAAAGACGAGGTGAGCAAGTGGAACTCACTTATGCCGGCAGCCGTGCGATGGTGATTTATAAAATTCCGTTGAACGAAATCGTGTTCGATTTTTATGATCGTCTCAAATCTATCACCAGCGGTTACGCTAGCTTTGACTATGAACTTATCGGCTACCACGAATCGGATTTGGTTAAAGTGCAAATTCTTATTAATGAAGAACCGGTTGATGCTTTGGCTTTCCTTTGTTTCCGCGGAGAAGCCGAAGCGCGCGGTCGTCAAATTTGTGAGCGCTTAAAAGACCTCATTCCCAGACACTTGTTCAAAATTCCAATCCAAGCCGCAATCGGTGGTCGTGTGGTTGCGCGTGAAACCATTTCTGCCTTGCGTAAAGATGTGACTGCAAAATGTTATGGCGGTGACGTCACTCGTAAGCGCAAACTTTTGGATAAGCAAAAGAAAGGTAAGCAACGTATGCGTTGCGCATCGGCGACAACTAAAATTATTTGTATAATGGGGAACTAGAGCGATTTAGCGTCGTCTCGAAAAATCCATGTACTTCTTTGTACACTAGGATTTTTCTCGCTCCTAAAATCACTCTATTTCCCGCATTCTCCAAATAATTTGCGAGCGGTACTTTTTCCCTCGGCGCCTACTACTCGCCTCATATAATCCCCCATTTTCATTATTTGTATAATGATGAACTAGAGCGGTTTAGCGTCGTCTCGAAAAATCCATGTACTTCTTTGTACACTAGGATTTTTCTCGCTCCTAAAATCACTCTATTTCCTACATTTTCCAAATAATTTAAGCTGGAGGCAGCTTGACCGCCCTAATAGACTATCGCACTGACAGTACTCCTAAGCTGCGATGTTACCAAAGTGCAAGGCGAAGTATTTGCTCATTGTTCAAAAAAAAGCACCTCGTTGAGGTGCTTTTTTCTTTTCTATCACTATGGTAATAATGGTGACCAAGCTGGGTCTGAAGCATCGGCTGGGGTTACAACCAAACGCTCGTTATAGCCAGTCAAATCAATTGAATATAACTTAACCGGAGCATTAGAACGCGACGTTCCTCTATCTTGTCGGAAGTAGATGATTACACGTCCGTTCGGTGACCAGGTCGGTCCTTCTACCAAATAGCCGCTGGCAAGTAAGCGTTCACCTGTTCCGTCTGGATACATTACGCCAATGTAGAATTGTCCGTTGGCCATTTTGGTGAAGGCAATGTAGTCGCCACGCGGTGACCAAACCGGAGTTGCATATCTACCTTGTCCAAAGCTGATACGGTGAACATCGGAGCCATCGGCATTCATGACATAAAGTTGTTGGTTGCCGCCTCGGTCAGAGTTGAACACAATTTGAGAACCATCCGGAGAATAGCTCGGAGAAGTGTTAATTCCGGCATTCTTGGTCAGTTGGGTTGAACGCCGGTTTTTCAAATCCATCTCATAAATATCGGTTCTACCGTTGGCAGCATAGCTCAACAATAGTTTAGAACTATCCGGTGAAAAACGAGGTGCAAAGGTCATGCCGGGGAAGTTTCCAATCAACTCTTGTCTTCCTGTTTCAATATCCAAAATATATACTTTCGGAATACCGCCGGCATAAGACATATAAGTAATCTTTTGGAGGTTGGGTGAAAATCTCGGTGTCAAAGCCATGGCTTGACCGGAGGTTAAATATTTGTGGTTTTCTCCGTCTTGGTCCATGATTGCCAAACGCTTAATTCTTCTGGTTGCCGGACCAGTTTCAGAAACATAAACAATGCGAGTGTCAAAGTAGCCTTTTTCACCGGTTAAGCGTTCATAAATGGCATCGGCAATCACGTGAGCAACGCGGCGCCAGTTGTCTTTGGTAGTGGTGAAAGATTGTGCTCTTAACTGACTTTCGGCATAAACATCCCACAAACGAAATTCAATTTTGAGCTGATTTTGTCCCACTTCTTTGATGGCACTTTGGACCAAGGCCAGAGCGTTAATGGCGCGCCAATCAATGAAAGCAGGTTCTTCATCCATAGATTTGAACTCTTGAATGTAACTATTTTCATCAATAACCTTAAACAAGCCGGAGCGTTCCAAGTCGGCAACAATAACATCGCGGATTTTGCTGCCTTGTTGACCAATCCAAAATCCTTCATGAATCATCTCGGGAATGGCAATCGGCATCGGGTCGCGCACGGCACCGTTGACATCAATTTGCAACTCGGCTTTGGCCGGAGTAATGGCCAATAAGCTGAACAATACAGTCAAAAAATATCTGAATTTCATTATTTTTCCTTAATCTTTTTATAGAATCGAATCATATACTTAGCCCAAATTTTAGAAGAATATTGTTAAAATTCAATTAGCATTTGACAGATTTTGTTCTTGCTTTAAACTATTCATTAGGAGAAAAACATGGATATTCAAGAATTCAAACAAAATCTGACCAAATATAAAGCTATTTTGGGTTTTGATTATGGAGACAAACGTTTGGGCGTTGCTGTTTCTGATTTGATGTGGATGGTGGCAACACCTTATAAAACCATCTATCGCAAAGATTTCAAAACCGATATGGCTGAAATCAAGAAAATCATAGAAGAAAAAGAAGTTGGTGCCATTGTTTATGGTTTACCATTGCAAATGAATGGTGAAGAAGGCGAAACTGCAGCGAAAGTGCGTGCCTTTGCCGAAAAAGTTTTTGAGCAAACGCATTTGCCTTTTATGTTTTGGGATGAGCGTCTTTCATCTTCCGCCATGGAGCGTTTTTTAATCTCTGAAGTGGATATGAACCGCAAGCGCCGCAAGCAAGTGCTCGACAGCTCAGCAGCTGGCTACATATTACAAGGCGTCCTCGACAGTATAAATCGTGTATAATGGGCGATTAGTGCGTTGCCATCGGGTAAAAAGTTTCCTTACGTACGCTTTTCAATTCCGACTAAGGCTTTGTTACGAAAGCTGTCGCATTCTACCAAAGCCAAGTCTCATTGCGTCTCCTTAAAGAAAGCACATTTAAGGTGCTTTCTTTTGCGACCGTCTCCGAGCTTTTGTGTTACCTTACGTTGCCATAGAAAAAGTTGTCCCTCATGCGCTCCGGTACTTTTTCCTTCGGCGCCTACTACTCGCCACATTCTCCACAATTTATGTTAAATCGTGTATAATGGGAAACTAGAGCAATTTAGCGTTGTCTTAGAAAATTATCTGCTTGATGTTTTTTCCTTGTTTTAACAAGCTTTGATTTAAGTTTTTTTCGTTTGCATGCGCAAAGCTATAAGCTACGGCTTTAAGGGTTTGTAAAAACTTTTCACCTTGCAACAAGCTTTCTTTTCCTTGCGGGTAGGGGTGTTCAATCAGCTCGCGGACATTGTTTACAATTTCCACTTCTTCCGGCAGAAAATGGCGGCGGAAAGCATAAGCTGCGGCGATTGTTTCTTCTTTATCATCTGCTTTATAGCCGATTTGTTTTAATAATTTTCCTATATCATTTTCTTTGATTTTATCGGCATTTTTCACATCATACCACAAGCCAATTCCATTTTCTGCCAATTCTTGCCATGGAAAAGTCATTCCTGGGTCCATTTTTCTCATCGGGGCAATATCTGAATGGGCAACCACATTTTGTGGTTGAATGTGATATTTTTTGATAATCTCTTGGCACAAAGGAATAAGCGTTTTTATTTGTGCTTGCGTGTAAGGAGTTTCACCCAAACTCAAGTTGCAAATTTCAATGCCGATGGAAGCAGAATTAAAATCTTCGGTTATCTCGCGCCAAGAAGCCACACCTGCATGCCAAGCGCGTTTGTCTTCTTCCACCATTTGAGTTAAACTACCGTCTTCATCAATAAAGTAATGTGGACTTCCTTGTTCTTGTATATAAATTTGCTGGATTTGGTCTTCATGAAAAGCAGAACAATGTAATACCAGAGCCGAAATCGACTTTTTCCTTTCGTTAAAGTTGGTGAGAAGGTGCTTTTTGATGTCCATTTTTTAAGCTACCTTTCTGCTCTTCATAATGTTTTGATAGGCGTTATTAATTTCTGCCATTTTCAGTGTGGCTTTTTCCACTTCTTCGGCTGTGGCGCCTTTAGCTTGAATTCTGTCGGGGTGATAAATATTAATCAGTTTTTTCCATTTGGCTTTGATTTCAGAATCGGTAGCTGTGCGCAAAACTCCTAATACGGCATAGAAGTCGGCAACAGTACTATCGGTGGCAATTTTGGGTTCATAAGCCTGACGAATGACATCAAAATTACCTTCCGGTAACTCGATGGTTTTGGCTATTTCTTTTATCAATTTCAGTTCTTCATTGCCAAATTGTCCATCAGCAGTGGCAACTTTGAAAAGATTTTCAATCACACCTTCTTTTAGTTCCAAATCATCTTTTGACAGACGCAAAATTTGCAAAGCATAAGGTTCCCATCCATCAATGCTTTCTTTGGCTTTGTTGAAGGTTTTGGAAATGCGGTGATCGGTGGTATTTTGCAAATTAAATAGTTTTTTAAAAACACGGATTTCATTTTCGCTTACGTGTCCATCTGCTTTGGCAACTTTGGCTGCTAAGCCAGCCATTGATTGAACCAAAGAATTACTTTTTGCGGTGTGTATATCTATCAAAAATTTGAAAGGATTTATCTTAAACCAAAATTTGTTTAAAAAACCAAATAATGGTTGAAATTGTTTTTCTGAACGATACAAATCGGCAAAAAAGCCAATGATAATGCCACAAAAGAGCAAAATCGGACTATGCAAAGAAAAGCCAATGATAGCTCCTAAAATCTTGCATAAATGGGTGTTGAAAAAGTTATCTAAGGTCAGACGGAAGGCTTTGGCATGGCGGCTATTAGGTGTATCAAAGGTAAAATGCCCGATGATAAAGCAAACAATAAAGCCATGAAAACCAAACAAAATGCTGCCCAAAATCGTGCCCCAGAGTTTGCCCCAAAAATTGCCGTCTATGACATTATAATAGCGGTAATATTTGTATGGCAAAAACAAGCGGATGTTGTCATCGACAATACTTAACTGCTTTTCTAAATTTTTGATAACTTTTGTTCTATCTATCAGGATATGCCCTAAAAACAAGCCCCAGAAAAAACCGCTTGCTCCAAATATGCGCAACCCTAACAGAGCTAAAGTAAATTTACCTAACGGCGACATATATTTCACAAAGTTGTTAACACAATAGTCTCTTTTTAGCACAAAAGATTCTAAAAATAAAGCAACTTATAGTTTTATGGTTGATAATTGGGTTGGAAAGTCTTTAGGACTGTTGACCAAGCCTAACTTGCAGTTACGTCGATAGCTGAAAAAATCTCCTTTGGCTGCAAAAGTATCAATGCCAGAAGCAGAAATACTGCCGATTTTGAGCTTTTCTAATTTGTGGACAAGATATCCTTCCAGATTGAATTGAAAATGTTTTTCATCCACACCTTTTTCAAACCAACGGAAATTTTGTGCATCATCTTGCAGAAACTCTTGTCTCATATCGTCCATACATTCAAAAGATTTTTGTTGTAAGCAAGGACCAATAGCCGCATGGATATTTTCTGCTCTAGCCCCATGTTCAAGCATGATTTTGACGGTGTTTTCAATTACTCCTCGTAAAGCTCCGCGCCAACCGGCATGAGCAGCTCCGATTACGCCATTTGTTTCATCAAAAAACAATACTGGAGCGCAATCTGCCGTTCCTATACACAAAATTACATCAGGAGTAGTAGTTACAATACCATCTGCCGTAATTTGGTGTTGAGAGGCGTTGTCGGCAAATTCGGCATGACCAGTTACACCTTGGTTGATGCGTAATAAATTTGAACTAGGCAGATGATAATGAGCGGCAATGATGCTTAAGTTTTTATCAATGTTTTCTTTTATATCTTGGCTTTTAGTGTTTGTATTCAAGCTTTGATACAAACCTTGAGAAACACCGCCGTCAGCGCCAAAAAAACAATGATGGTGCGGTAAAATGTTAGGGGCAAAATATTTCATAGAAAAGACTTTCCGTATTTTAATGGTTCAAGGTTCAGATACTTAGCAATGGTTTGACCAATATCGGCAAAGGTTTTGCTTTCACCGGCAAAACGAGATTTGATTTTTTTACCAAACAAAAGCATGGGTACTTGTTCTCTGGTATGGTCGGTGCCTTTATAGGTTGGGTCGTTGCCATGATCGGCGGTGATGAACACAATATCATCATCTCGGAGAAGAGGTAAAATTTCGGGTAATCTTTTATCAAAATATTCCAGACCGTTAGCATAACCTTGAACATTGCGGCGATGTCCCCAAAGCATGTCAAAATCTACAAAATTGGTGAAGATGATGCTGTTTTCGGGAGCGGTCATAACTTCTTCCAAAGTTACGTCCCAAAGTTCTTCCAAACCGGACGCGTGCAAGGCTTTGGTAATGCCGCAACCGGCATAAATGTCGTTGATTTTTCCGATGGCGATAACATTGCCGCCGGCGTTTTTCATCTTATCTAAAACCGTATTTTCAAACGGTTTGACAGAATAGTCATGACGATTGGCAGTGCGGGTAAATTCGCCTGCCTTTTCGCCGACAAACGGACGGGCAATAATGCGAGCAATATTATAAGGTTTCACATATTTATAAGCCACTTCACAAAGTTTGTATAATCTATCTAGCCCAAAATATTTTTCGTGAGCGGCAATTTGAATGTTGCTGTCTGCCGAAGTATAAAAAATGGGAAGACCAGTTTTGATGTGTTCTTCACCCAGTTCTTGAATGATTTCCGTGCCTGAGGCAGCCTTATTTCCTAAAATTCCTTCGATACCACCTTCTTTGCAAATGTCTTTAATAAGCGAATCGGGAAAAGAAGGATAATCAGGCTTAAAGTAGCCCCAATCGGAAAGAACCGGTACACCGGCCATTTCCCAATGTCCGGAAGTGGTATCTTTGGCAACGCTCATTTCACTCATATGAGCTTTGATGCAGCCGATGTCTTCCATTTTAGCTTCGCTGATTTTGCCTAAATTATATTCCTTGCCGGTTGTATCCTTAGCGATATCAACCAAGCCTAATGCTTTGAGATTGGGAATATTCAGTCCATTGTTGCTTTCAACAATATGACCGAAAGTATCGGCGCCTAAGTTATCAAATTTTGCAGCATCATGCGCATTGCCGATGCCAAAAGAATCCATCATTAATATAATTGCGCGAGACATGTAAACCTCATCTTTAATTGTGTTTTTTTAATGACGATACTCTAACACAAATATTTAAATTTTTTAATAATATTTTGTTGACGAAAATATGCGAAAAATATATATTGCAAAAGAATTTTATATTATTAATTAAAAAATATTTATTATGGAAATTTCAAAAAGTGTATTTAGAAAATGGTTTGATTCTCAAAATCAGCAAATTTCAGGTAATGCAATGCGAATTCAGTGGACGGTACTGTTAGAAAACACTAATCCGTTTTTTTCTGAAGATGAACTCTGGAATGAAAAGGCTGAGTTGGCTACGTCTGGCTTATGTTTTGCTATAAACATGAAACCAAATTTGCTTGCTCCTGCAATTCAGATGTTACAAACACGCTTGTCTGAAAAAAAATATGTACCTTTCGATATTTGGTCTGCCTTGGTTAGCTTGTCTGCTTATCAGTTGAAAAATGTTGAGGATAGGATAAAAGTCCGAGATTTTGTTTTAACTCAAACTTTTGACAGCCAAGAGCTGTTTCAAATGATAGCTTCTGTTTTACGTTGTGTTGACAGAATGCCGGAATGGCTTAAATGTGGGATGACATGGATTGATCAGGTTCCTCCAAGTGAAGCTTTGGGCTCGATCGTGTATGATTTTTTGACCTCATGGGGACGTTTGGATGAATATTCAAATGCGCTGGTTATGTCTGCTTTTGATAAAATTTTGCCAGAGCAGGCTCCAATGATGATTATTGCATTGACGTATGTGCCAGGGCCATATCGTTTCGATTTGTCTTTGTTTTTGTTAAAAAAATATTTTAACGATCAGCCGATGGATGTTGTGAAGGCTGTTGTTGGATGTTTTGGAACAGACAGTGATGTGGTTTTGCAGCAAAAGTTGCTTGATGGAATTTTTAATTTCTTCAATAAACGAGAGCAAAATGTTGATATTAACGTTGCTTTGGTTTTTATTGATGGAATAAGCCAATTTTTACTAGAACATTGGGCTGAAAATTGTTTCAAATTCGGTAATTTTTGGGATAAGTTTCATGATGCTCCCGAAATTTTTGAAATCATCCGTGCTGCTTTGAAAAATGATACAAACTTTGTGATGTTTGACAGAGGTTCGCAAGATAAATTGGCCAAACTTAAAACACCGCTTCATATGTTGTGCTACTTGCCTATTATTGAGCGTGTTGATTTGTGTTTGCTCTTATTGAAAGCAATTTCCCGCGGTGATGCCGAAAGCCGAAATTTGGCTTGTCAGATTTTGGTTGAGAAAGAAGATTCCTTACATTTTGTTACAGGCTTTGATGATTATTATAAACAGCTGAGTGATATTTGGCGTGATGGTTATCCGATAAGCTATGAAATCAAACTTTTTGCTGGAGCAATTGTCAATGCTCTTGTCAAAGATGGTCCGGATGTTAAGGATGTTGCCCTCTTATATGATTTTGTTAATATGAGAGACTTAAAGGTTCCTGCTCTTAATGAGCGTTATGAGAAAGAGATTGAAAATCTTTTGCAGCAACGTAAATATGAAAAAGAAGTTCTGGACTATTTGCTGAAACACTAAATTATAAAAAAACAGCCCTGCGTTTGGAAGCAGTGGCTGTTTTTTTATTATAGCTTAAGCAATTTTTTCTATAATAGTAGGTTTGGCTTGAGGTTTTTCCTCACTTATTTTAATGTTATTCAGCAAATCTTGAGCGGCAATTTGCCAATCATCTTCAGTTTGAGCATGAATAAAACATAATGGTTTTTCATTATCTACCCAATCTCCAATTTGGCAAAATTCGGTATAACCTGTGGCATAATCAAGTTTTTGGTCGGAGCGAATGCGTCCTCCTTTCAAACCTATGATTGATAAACCGATGTTGCGGGTTTGCATCTCAGCAACATAACCGGATTTTTGTGCAAACAAGGGTTTGATTATGGCGGCTTTGGGTAAATATTTTTCATAATTTTCTACAAAATCTTTGGGACCTCCAAGCGCAGTAACCATGCGAGCAAAAATTTCTAAAGCTTTGCCTGAAGATAAGGCTTTTTCAAGTTTTTGTTTGGCTTCATCAATATGGGGTGCCAATTTGGATATAACCAGAAGTTCAGAACACAATTCCATGGTTACTTGGTGCAGACGAGAATCAACATTCTTTCCTTGCAAATATTCAACAGCTTCGGCAACCTCAAGCGCATTACCGACATTTCTACCCAAGACTTGGTTCATGTCTGTCAAAATGGCTTTGGTTTTGGTTCCGGCGCCGTTTGCCACATTGACAATAGAATGAGCCAGAGCTCGTCCGTCTTCCAAATTGTCCATAAAAGCGCCGTTACCGCATTTTAAATCCATAATCAGACAATCTAATCCGGCGGCAAGCTTTTTGGATAGAATCGAAGCGGTGATTAAATCAACAGATTCAACAGTGCCGCAAACATCTCTTATGGCATAAATTTTTTTATCAGCCGGAGCCAGATTTCCGGTTTGTCCGATGATGGCGCAACCGACTTCTTTGACGGTTTTATAAAACAAATCATTATTAGGCATGGTTTGATAACCGGGGATAGAATCAAATTTATCCAAAGTGCCGCCAGTGTGGCCCAAACCACGACCGGAAATCATCGGAACATAGCCGCCGCAAGCCGCAATCATCGGTGCAAGCATTAAGCTTACTTTATCGCCAACACCGCCAGAAGAGTGTTTATCAACTATCGGACCATTAAAACCTTGCCAATGCAGAACATCACCAGAATCTCTCATGGCTAAAGTTAAATCTACTTTTTCTTCATTATTTAATTTGTTCAAAAAAATGGCCATGGTTAAAGCGGCGGTTTGAGCATCCATGATGCTGCCATCCGTGACACCTTTTATGAAAAAATCAATTTCATCTTTACTTAAAGTTTCTTTATTTCTTTTTTTGCGAATTATTTCTTGAGGCAGCATGTTAGTATCCTCTTTGAATGGTTAAAATGAGGTCATTTAATAAAGAACTGGCACCAATGCGCATATTTCCAGGTGTTATCCATTTGTAGCCCATGATATTGATGGCCAGAAGTAAATATTTTTTTGCATCTTCAACCGTGCGAATTCCGCCGCTGGCTTTAAAACCAACATTACGAGAATCGGCAGCAATTGTTTCCAGAATTGCATTGGCGGCTTCAGGTGTTGCCGAAACGGGAGTTTTTCCAGTGGATGTTTTGATAAAATCAGCTCCGGCATCAATACAAATTTTGGTGGCATTGCTGATTTTCAGTGCGTTTTTAATTTCTCCGGTTTCTAAGATGAATTTTAGGGTTTTCCCTTCACATAGTTCTCTTGCAGATTGAGCAAATTTTTCACATTCCGTATAGTGTTTATTTAAAAATTCTTGGTAAGGAAAAACGGCATCAATTTCATTGGCACCGGCATCTAAGGCTTGATATATTTCTTTTTTTAGCTTGTTTAGATTGTATTCTCCTTTAGGAAAGTTGACCACAGTTGCCACTTTGATGTCTGATCCATGAAGCAATCTTTTGGCTAAGGGAACAAAACGTGGATAAACGCAAACGGCAGCAACATTGCCGTAAGGAGTATGAGCCTTTTGGCAAAGATCCTCAATTTTGTACTCAGTGTCATCTTCATTTAAGGAGGTTAAATCAAGCAAACGTAAAAGAGCATGAGCGGCAATGACATCATCCATCTTATATCTCCTTTATAAAGCGGCGAACCAGTTTGGTTAAGTTTCCGGCTGCAGAATTTGCTTGCTGTAAGGTTTCACTATGGCCATGAAATTCTTGTATCATACCGGTACCGTAGTTGGTGATGACGGATAAACCTAAAATTTTCATTCCGCACCAGACCCCACATAAAACCTCCGGTACAGTCGACATGCCAACAGCATCAGCTCCTAAAATTTGAAAAGCTCTGATTTCGGCGGCGGTTTCAAAGTTTGGACCTAAAACCATTAAATAGGTTCCCGAATGTAGAGAAATATTTTCTTGAAGAGCGATGGCTCTTATTTTTTCTTGATATTCTTTTGTATAAGCATTGGCCATGACAGGAAAACGCGGACCAAAGTTTTCATCATTATTTCCGACTAGCGGATTGCGTCCGCAGAAGTTGATGTGATCGGTTATGAGCATGATTGAACTTGGCGCCATTTCTTGTTTTAAGGAACCGGCAGCATTGGTCACAACCAGATTTTTTATGCCAATGATCTTAAATACGCTCATAACCATTTTTATGGTTTCCGGTGCGTGCCCTTCGTATAGGTGAAAACGTCCTTGCATACACAGAACTTCTTTGTCTTCAAGCAAACCGGCAATTAAACGACCTTTGTGTCCGCTAACTGTGCTTTGCGGCCAATGAGGGATATCTTTATAATCAATATAAATAGGGTTTTTAATTTCTTCTCCCAAGCCACCTAAGCCGCTTCCCAAGATGATGAGTGTTTGCGGACGGTATGTGCCGAGTTGCTCTAAAATGAAAGAAGCTGTTTCATGAATCATTTTTTTAACTCCGAGTTTGCGAATCCGAATGGTAAGAGCTCTGCAAGTTTGAAGCTTTTTTGTATGCCTTGGGCGTTGGCTAACAGAACAATGGTCGAATCGTTAGAAAACTCTTTAATCCTTTGTAAGCAAGCGCCACAAGGGATGATTAGTTCTTCAGTATCGGCATAGACCAAAATTTGGGAGATTTTTGTATCACCGCCAGCAACCATGGCAGCAATGGCACCTGTTTCTGCACAAGTTCCATTTGGATAAGAAATATTTTCAACGTTACATCCACTGTAAAAATTGTGGCGGCTGCTTTCTATGGCAGCTCCAACAGGAAAGTGAGAATAGGGAACATAGGCATTATGGCTAATGTTTTTTGCGAGTTCGTATAATTTTTTTTCAGTTGATGAAATGTTCATTTCTTGCATGTTGACCTTAAAAGTTTTATTAATTAATCTAGTGTATGATAAAAGCATAAACTTAGAATCTTTAATATTTATTAATCTGCGGAGATGACGCAAATGTTTCAATCTTTGGCTGCAAAATTGGCTGCATATAAAAATAAATTCAGTAAAAAAGGTGCCGTAGAAGAAAATATGGGAGCGGAAGCTGAGCCTAACTTTCAAGGAGCAGAAGAAATGCTTGGTGAAGAACATTTGGCACAGGGTGGACATGAAGATTATGCGCAGGACGCAGCTTATGTTGAAAATGTTGATATGCCAACGCGTAAAATCAGCGTGGTTAAAATTGTTGTTGTCTCGGTTGTACTTTTGTTGGTAGCTCTTATAGGGGGCGGATATTATTATATCTCTAATATAGATTGGAATCAGCATAAAGATAAGATTGCCGCAGAATTTTCTAATATTACCGGAAAGAAAATTGTTTTTGAAGGACCGGTAAATTTAACCTTATTCCCTTCTCCGAATTTGCAGGCAGAAAATATTAAAATATATAATCAAGGAGAAGAAAGTGATGAACCTTTAGCGCAGATAAAGTCGTTGGTTGCCGATTTGACATTAAAATCTGTTATGAATGGTGATTTTGATGTGAAAATGATGTCTTTGGTGGAACCAGATATTCGTTTGGAATTGTTAGAAAATAATAAACTGAACTGGGATACACCTTTAACAGACAAGCAATGGTCTAATTTGGAAAATATGCAAATAACACTTGATAGTGTTTTGGTTAAAAATGCCACAATTCATTGGGTGGATAGTTTGCGAGAAAAAAATTATACAATCAATAATATTAATGCCGAAGTTATAGCCCAGAGTATTTTTGGTCCGTATCGAATTGAAGGAACATATATTAAAAATGAGAATCCAGAAGGTTTTGCTTTTTCTATCGGTAAAATTACAAGTGGACTTTCAACATCAATAAATGCGGTTATTAATCAGCCCAGTACGGAAACATTTGTTCGTTTTGACGGTTCTGTTTTGCCTCAAAATAATGCCGTTAACGGTAATTTGATTTTTGAATCAAAAAAATTGGTAGATTTTATTAATTCAAATTCTGACAAATATAAATTGAAACCTGAATATGATTATCCTTTGGCTCTTACACTTGAGTTAAAGAGTAATAAACAAAAGATTGAAATTACTAATTTTGCTGCCAAATATGGTGCATCTGCAGGCGCTGGAAATTTGCTTATTCCTTTAACTGCGGGAGAATATAATTCAGGAAAACAAGGTGAAGATTTTCGTCCTAAGGTTGAGTTCGGATTTAATTTTGCAAGTTTGGAAATGACTCCGATTGTGAATTTGTTTCAAGAATTGTGGAATAAATATAAAGGCGGAGAAGCAAATTATAATCCAGAATTGGGCTTTGATTTGTTGGCAGATGTTAAAGCCGTGAAAGCAACTTACAATAATCAGGCAATTAAAGATTTTAAAGTCAGTTTGGATGTGATAAATAATAAAATTACGGTACGTGATTTAAGCGCTGTGCTTCCCGGAGATACTGCCGTATCATTAAAAGGTGATATTTATTCAGATTTAGGCTATTTGACTTTTAATTTACAACCAAAATTAAAGACAGATGAATTTAGACAGACATTGGCTTGGCTTGGAATTACTCCAAAAATTTCTAAAGATACATTGTTGCGCAGAGTTAATTTAAGCGCAGGTGTTGCCGGTAATTTTAACAAACTCAGTATTGGAAATATTAGCTTGAATTTGGATAATAGTACCATTTTAGGTGAGATTGGTTTGATTAATGATAAGAATATCAATTTATATGCCGGCTTGAAGACGACGGTATTTAATGTTGATGATTATTTTCCGCTTTGGTCACAAAGTGCTGCCGATGTATCTTGGGCTGAAAATATGAATAATCGTTTTCAAAAAGTACAGATTAGTCCCGATATTTATGCAGAATTGCGTTTGAATGCCGATACCGTTATTTATAATTCGTTACCTTATAACGGAGTGGCATTGAACGGTAGTTTGCAAAAAGGACAATTGAGCTTAAGTTCTTTCACTATTAATGATATGGCCGGTGCAAAACTTGATTTGAAAGGCACATTGAAAGGTTTTGGGCAAAAAGCAGAAGTTGAAAATTTAAAGTTTGATTTGGATACAAAAAACTTTAATGAATTTGTGACCAAAATGAATATGCCTATTTTAGGTATTGATGCCAAAAAATTTAAGAATTTTGTGATTAAGGGCATTGTTACCGGTTTTGCCGATCGTTTTGCTACAAAAAGTATTGCCAAACTTGATGATATTGATGTGGATTATGGTGGTGTGGTTGAACTGAAAAATGGTGATTATGTGCTTAATGGTAGTTTGGAGCTCAAAAGTCCTGATTTTGTAAAAACAGTTAATGATTTAGGGTTTGAATATGCACCACAAACATATGTTTTAGGGTTGTTTAATTTGAAAACCAAAATTGATGGAAACAGCCGTCATTTTAAAGCTTCAAATATGCAGTTTAATATAGGATCTAATACTTTTGAAGGTATGGCGTCTTATGATAACATAAACGGCAGACCCAGCATTATGACAGATTTGAAAATTAATCGCTTTGAGTTGGATAAGTTCTTTTATAATAATGCTCGGGTAAAAAATGCGCAAAAAAATTCTTTCCGCCCGCAGAGCAATGATAAGATTGATTTTTTGGCACAACCGTTTTTTGATGATGAAAAATTCAATTTTGACTTTTTAACCAGTTTTGATTTTCAAGGCAAGTTTGATATTTCTCGTCTCTCATATCGAGATTGGAATTTTGATTATTGTAAGTTTAACTATGTTTCGCAAGGAAATGTGGCAAAATTATCAGACTTTAGTGCCGATTTTGGAGGCGGAAAAATTAAAACAGATTTTGACTTATCCATGAATCTGGAACAGCCCATGATTAAAGGTAACCTGAGTTTAGAAAATTATGACATTAATGCTGTAAAATTCAGTGGCGCTAAATATGGTTTGCAAGGGGGTAAATTGAATCTGTCTTCTCGTTATGTGACAGAAGCAACATCTTTTGCAGATATGTATGCAAGATTGCGTGCCGATGGGCAGTTCCAAATTTTTAACGGGGTTATGAAAGGTTGGAATATTAAAGCCATTTATGATGATTTGCTCAACAGAAAATCTTCTCAAGGATTGATTAATTTTGTAAAGAGCAAATTGACCGATGGTTCTGAAACATTGACAACAATTGATGGTAATTTTGCCATAAATAATGGTATCTTAATCATTAATGACAGTCGCTGGAGTAATGATTTATTTGTTGCAATGCAGAATACGAATGTTTCTTTAACCAGTTGGGGAGGGGATATCGGTTTTGATATTGATTTTATTCAACCGGATTATTTGCCTAATTTTTCTATCGTCTATAGTGGTTCTTTATCGGCACCTGATTTGGATGTTAATATTGATGATTTAGCAATGATGTACAACAAGAGACAACAAGAAATTCAGGCTAAAGAAGAGGCTGAATTAGCAGCTCAAAAAGAAAAATTGCGCAAAGAATTGGCTGATACTTTATTGCAAACACAGGCCATGGAAAGCGAGTTGGAAAATGTTGTCCGTCCGGATATGGCGCTGAAAAAACAAAAAGCGCAACGAGATGATATATTGAAACAATTTACTTCATTGGAGCAACGGTTGGATAAAATTGAGGCTGATTTGTCCGAAATAAAATTAACATCTCAAAATCCGGAGATAACTTCTGAAATCATTGCCGGGGTGAAAGCCCGTAATGAAAGTAATCAGAAATATATAAATGACTTGAAAGAAGAATTGAAAAAGTTGAATGCGGATAATTTGCGTTATTCTATTGAAGAAAAACAAAAATACATCAATCAACAAGATATGGAAGCTGAGCAATATGCTGAAAAATATAATCAGCAAAAAGCTGAGCTCGATGGCAGACTTTCTCAAATTGAAACAACTTATTCTTTGGATAAAGATGAAAACTTTGTCCGTTTGAATGCAAGTTTTCAAGGTTTGATTATTGCTTTGAATAAAATTAATGAAAAAGTGAATGCTGATTATAATTTGCCGGCTAATGCAACAGAATTTGATTTAGATAAGGCTTTTCAAGAAGTTTCTGCATTTGAAGAAGATGTTAATCATTATTTGCCGGATATTAAAGCTGCTTTTGAACAATTGTTTTCTTATGCCGATGAACGCGTAAAAATTGCCGAAGAAACTTATCAAAAGCAAAAAAGAGAAGCTGAAATTAAGAAAAAGTTGGAAGAAAATACCGGAAGTATTTCTGTCAAAGGAACAGGTGTTAGTAAAACCGTGGTCAGAGATTTGGAAGATATTGAAAAGTCGGAAGAAGCTCTTGAAAATAAAGATACGCAGGTTTTAGATTTTAATGAAAAAGAACCAAAAATAAAAAGCGTGTCGGTTGTAAAACGTTCTAATGCCCCGGCAGAAAATGTTGTTGAAAATACAAACAGTGTGGTAAAAAAAGTTAGTGGTGAAATTTCTAAAGCATCGGGTGTGATAATTAAGAAATAGCTCTTGTGAATTGTCTTTTGTGTGTTATATTTTAAGCATAAAAAACGTTCATTATTTTGGAGAATCCGATGACAAGAAAACCTGAAGTTTGTATTTTGCCTGTGGCTGGATTGTCTACACGCAATTTACCTGCAACCAAAGTTTTGCATAAAGGCTTTTTAACACTGAATAATTTGCCGATTATTCAATATGCCGTTAATGCATGTGTGGAAATTGGTATTAAAGAGATTGTCTTTATTTACAGTGACCAATCTTGCAAACATTTGTTTGAAAAATATTTTTCACCGTATCCGTGGTTGGAGCAGCATTTGAAAGAGAAAAATAAACTCGACTTGTTAAAAGTTGTTCAAGATATTATTCCTGCCGGAATGAAGTTTTCTTTTGCTGAGCAAAAAGAACCTTTGGGTAACGGTCATGCTGTTTTGATGGCAAAAGATATCGTCGGTGACAGAGATTTTGTGGTTATGTGGCCGGATGATGTTTATATCAATACACATGGGGAAGGTGTCTTGAAACAGCTTTTGGATGTGTATGAAGAAGAAGGCGGCATGGTCGAAAATATTATGGAATTTCCTCGTGAACAAATGGTTCGTTACGGAGCTCTTATTGGGGCTGTTCGTGATGGTCGTAAAGTTCACGCCAAAGGCAAAATCGAAAAACCGGCTTTGGAGAATGTGCCGTCTAATTATGCCAGCATGGGACCTTACATCTTGCCTAATGAAATTATGGATATTTTGCCGGAAGTTCGTAAAGGTACCAATGGGGAAATTAACTTGGCCGATGCTATGGGCTTGGCTGCCGAAAGAGGCATGAAGCTGACCGGTGTGTTGTGTGATGTGATGCGCCTTGATTGCGGTACAAACCAAGAGCTTGAAAAAGCAAACATGAAATTGACATTGATGACAAAGCCCGAGATGAGAGCTTATTGCCAAGAATTGTTGAACACCATGTTGGTTTAAGAATTATAAAAGCGCGTTTGTTAAAAAGCAGACGCGCTTTTTTTTGTTTAAGGAGACGCTTTTGAATAAGATAAAATATTGCATTTTTGATGTGGGGCAGGTTTGTTATCCTTATTCTTTGGAGCCTCTTAATCAGTATTGTTATGAAAAATCTCAAAATAAAAAAGAATTTATCTCTAAAGGCGGAGTGAAAGGTTTTGACTATAAACCTTTTATGAAAGGAGAAATTGATTTTTCCGAATTTTGTCGGAAGTTGTGTGCGTTTTGTGATTTTGCTTATGTTCCCGAAATTGAAGCTGAAATAAATGAAGCCATGCACAAAGGCGTTGGCGAAATGTATCCCGAAACCATGAAAGTGATAAACTTTTTAAAACACCAAAATATTGAAGTCTGTTTGTTGTCCAATGCTTTGCCTAATTTGGCAAACACAGCAGCCGGATTAACGCGCAAAAAGAATATTTTTGTGTCTTATGAATTGGGATTATTAAAACCCGACGTTAAAATTTATCAAATGGTGTTGCAGAAATTAAATGCTCTTCCCAAAGAAGTGATTTTTGTTGATGATAAGCTAAAAAATGTAGAAGCTGCAGAATCTATCGGTATTCATGCTATTGTTTTTGATAGAGATAGTATAGCTCAGAAAGTTGCTGAACTTTTGCGTAATTTATACACACCCAATTAAGCTTGGTTGCATAATCGTAACAAAATCCGTATAACTTAAATTAAGTTTATGGAGATTTTATTGATGTTGTTTTCAAAATTTGAAAGATTGGTTGCCAAGCGCTATCTTCGAGCCAAACGCAAAGAAGGCTTTATTTCGGTGATTACCGGTTTTGCTTTTACAGGCATTGCTTTGGGTGTGGCAACTCTTATTATTGTGATGTCGGTGATGAATGGTTTTAGACAGGAACTGTTATCACGAATCCTGGGTATTAACGGACATATCGGAATTATGTCGCCTTCAGGATTTCCGTTTAACAATTATGAGCAAGCCATTAAAGATATTGCCGAGTTTGAACATGTAAAAATTGTGATGCCGATGATTGAAAATCAGCTCCTCGTTTCTGCAGGAAAAGCTGCTGAGGGGGGAATGGTCAGAGGTTTGAACAAAGAAGATATTATGAAAAAAGATGTGCTGCGCAAAGCCGTTGCCAATGTAAATATGGATGAATTTTACGGCAACTCTGTTATTATGGGGTATCGCATGGCGCAAAAAATGGGCGTTGTTATCGGTGATGAAATTACACTTATTTCACCAAACGGAAAAGTGACAGCTTTTGGTACGGTACCAAGAATGAAATCTTATCGTGTGATTGGTACGTTTAATGCCGGTATGTTTGAATATGATGCCAATTTTATTTTTATGCCGCTTGATACTGCGCAAACTTATTTTGGTATGAAAAACGGCGTAACCCATATCGATGTGACTTTGGATGATGAAAAATATCTGACACCGGTTCGTCGCACAATTGAAGAAAGTATTGGTGGGGCAGGTTATGTTTATGATTGGAAACAATCAAACTCTGCTTTCTTTAATGCGATTGAAGTTGAACGCAATGTGATGTTTATCATTTTAACACTGATTATTCTTGTGGCTGCGTTTAATATTATTACCGGTTTGATTATGCTTGTGAAAGACAAAGGCCGAGATATTGCTGTGTTGCGCACGATGGGTGCTACCAAAGGAATGATTATGCGAATTTTCTTTATGGATGGTGCTTTTATCGGTTTTGTCGGAACGGCTTTAGGTTTGGTTTTGGGTTTGTTGTTCTGTGATAATATTGAGGCTATTCGTCAATTTTTGCAACAACTTGCGGGACGAGATTTGTTCTCGGCAGAAATATATTTCCTTTCACAATTACCGGCAAAGGTTGATTATTTAGAAGTGAGCGTTGTGGTTGGAATTTCTTTACTATTGTCTTTCTTAGCAACGTTATATCCGGCTTATCGTGCGGCAAAATTTGATCCGGTGGAGGCTTTGCGTTATGAATAGTCCGACTTTAGAATTGAAAAAAATTGTTAAAACTTATAAGCAAGGTGGTCAAACTCTTGAAGTGTTGCGAGAGGTGGATTTAGATATTGAAGCCGGAGAAATTATAGCTTTGGTTGGACCATCTGGTTCAGGTAAATCGACTTTGTTGCAAATTGCCGGTTTGTTAGACAGACCGACAGCCGGGGATATTTATCTTAATGGGCAAAATTGCAGCAAATTAAATGATGCAATGCGCACCTCTTTGCGCTCAGATTATTTGGGATTTGTGTATCAATACCACAATCTGTTGGCTGATTTTGATGCTACCGAAAATGTGATGTTGCCGCAGTTGATAGCCGGTGCTAAGCCTAAAGAGGCAAAAGAAAGAGCGCAATGGCTTTTGAAACGTCTGGGGTTGGAAAAAAGGTTTACGCATCGTCCGGCAGAACTTTCGGGAGGAGAACAGCAACGCGTGGCTATTGCCAGAGCTTTGGCAAATGCGCCCAAACTTCTTTTGGCAGATGAACCGACAGGAAACCTTGATCCTAAAACTTCGGAAATTGTTTTTGCCGAACTCTTATCAATCGTTAAAGAAACCGGTCTTTCTGCTCTTATAGCCACACATAATTTGGATTTGGCAGAACGTATGGATAGAAAAGTTAAACTTGAAAACGGGAAGCTCATTGATATGCGTGCTAAGGTTTTTGTACCCGAAGCAAACTTTTATTAAAAATGTGCTTGCAATTACAAAAGTTTGAGTGTATAAAATCAAGCGAAAACGGAGTCTTGCGGGCGAAAAGGCATGCCTGAAGACTCATAAAATCCAAGAATATTTAGATTTTTGAAAGGGATTAAAATGCCAAAATTAAAAAATAAAAGTGCCGTTAAAAAACGTTTCGGCGTTACCGGTACCGGCAAACTCAAAAGAAACTTTGCCAATAAGAGACACTTGCTCTTTAACAAAGGTACTAAAATGAAAAGACAAGCTCGCGGAACTACTTTGGTTAACGAGAGCGATGTTAAAATTGTTAAACAATTTTTGCCGTATTTGTAGGAGTGAATAAAAATGTCTCGTATTAAAAGAGGTGTAACTGCACGTGCTCGTCACAAAAAAATCTTCTCTATGGCTAAAGGTTATAGAGGTCGTTCTCGCAACGTGTTCAGAGTTGCCGTTGAAAAAGTTGAAAAAGCATTACAATATGCATATCGCGATCGTAGAGCTAAAAAGAGAAGTTTCCGCGCTTTGTGGATTCAAAGAATCAATGCTGCTACTCGTTTGAACGATATGACTTACTCTCGATTTATGTGCGGGCTCAACAAAGCCGGCATCGAACTCGACCGAAAAGTACTTGCTGATATTGCTTTGAAAGAGCCTGCTAACTTCGCCAAATTGGTTGAAGCTGCAAAAAACGCTTTGAATAAATAATTTTAGCAATTTCGCAGAATTAGATTTATACAAAGGAGTTGACTGGAGTTTTCGGTCAGCTCCTTTGCATTTTAAAAAAACAAATT
This sequence comes from uncultured Pseudomonadota bacterium, assembly GCA_949295025.1. Classification (GTDB taxonomy): domain Bacteria; phylum Pseudomonadota; class Alphaproteobacteria; order RF32; family CAG-239; genus CAJLXD01. The sequence continues at coordinate 53,343 of CASFJK010000006.1, read as the reverse complement.
ACAGGTGAAATATGGAAAATATCGAAAATCTGAAAAAAGAATTGGTGGCCGAAATTGAAGCCGCTCAAGACTTGAAAGCCCTTGAAGAGGCCAGAGTTGCCATTACCGGTAAAAAAGGTAAATTGACCGCCATGATGAAGGACTTGTCTTCTTTGTCGGTGGAAGAAAAGAAAGAAATGGGCAAAAACTTGAACTTGCTCAAGACGGAAGTGGAAAAAGCTCTCGACCAACGTAAATCTGTTTTGGAAGAACAAGCTTTGAACGAAAAATTGGCTAAAGAAACTATTGATGTTACTTTGCCGGTTCGTCCAGAAACACAAGGCAGAATCCATCCCGTTTCCAAAATTTATGAAGAGGTGGTTGCCATCTTTGGTCAAATGGGTTTCTCTGTTGCCGAAGGTCCGGATATTGAAGACCAATTCCACAACTTTAATGCTTTGAACATGCCGGCAAACCATCCGGCTCGTCAGATGCAGGATACTTTCTATATTCCGAATCCGGATAGTGATGATTTTGATGATAGCTATGTTGTTCGTACCCACACTTCTCCGGTGCAAATCCGCACAATGGAAAATCAACAACCACCTATCCGCATTATTGCTCCGGGCAGAACTTATCGCTCCGACTATGATGCAACCCATACACCGATGTTCCATCAGGTAGAAGGTTTGGTTATTGATAAAAACATTACCATGGCTCATCTCAAAGGCTGCCTCTATGACTTTGTTAAAGCCTTTTTTGAGTTAGATGAAATTCCGGTACGTTATCGTCCGTCATACTTTCCGTTCACAGAGCCTTCGGCAGAAATGGATATCGGTTGCTTGAAAACCAAAAACGAACTCAAAATCGGTGCCGGTAATGATTGGCTCGAGATTTTGGGTTGCGGTATGGTTCACCCCAATGTTTTGCGCGCCGGCGGTATTGATCCGGATGTTTACCAAGGTTTTGCTTTCGGTATGGGTATTGACCGTTTGGCTATGCTTAAATATGGAATCCCTGACTTGCGTACCTTCTTTGAATCTGACGTACGTTGGTTGAAACATTACGGTTTTAATGCTTTGGATGAAGCTTCCATGACCGGTGGCTTGAGTAATAACGGAGGAGCAAATCGATGAAATTTACATTATCTTGGTTAAAAGAACATTTGGATACAAATGCATCTGTTGATGAAATTTCCGAAACCTTAACCAAAATCGGTTTGGAAGTGGAAGAAGTGATTAATCCGGCTGCGGCTTTGAAAGGCTTTGTTACCGCAGAAATTACCACTTGCGAAATGCATCCCGATTCAGACCACTTGCATTTGTTGACCGTTAATGACGGTTCTAAAAACTATCAAGTTGTTTGCGGTGCACCGAATGCAAAACTCGGTTTAAAAGGTATTTTTGCACCGGTCGGCGTGATTATTCCGTGCTATGGTGAAGAACTCAAAGTCGGCAAAATTCGCGGTGTTGAAAGCTTTGGTATGATGTGTTCCGAAAAAGAACTTTGCGTTGGTGATGACCATACCGGCATTATTGAATTGCCGGCTGACACCAAGGTTGGTTTGCCCGCGGCTGAGGTTTTGAATATTGATCCGGTATTTGATATTTCTATCACTCCGAATCGTGCCGAATGTTTGGGAGTTCGCGGTGTGGCTCGTGATTTGGCTGCTGCCGGTTTGGGTACTTTGAAACCTTTGAAAATTGTTAAAACACAAGGTACTTTCACCAGCCCGATTAAAGTAAACAATCAAGCTTTGGAAGCTTGTCCGGTTTATGTCGGTCGTTACATTAAAAATGTGAACAACCATGCACAAACTCCGAAATGGATGAAGGATAGATTGACCGCAATTGGTTTGCGCTCAATTTCTCCTTTGGTAGATATTACCAACTATATCAACTTTGATATGGCTCGTCCGTTGCACGTTTTTGATGCCGATAAATTAGCCGGTAACATTACCGTTCGCATGGCAAAACAAGGCGAAAAGTTTGTTTCTTTGGAAGAAAAAGAATACAGCCTTGATGAAAAATCTTTGGGTATTTGCGATGACGAGGGTGTTCAATGCTTGGGCGGAATTATGGGCGGTTTGTCCAAAGGTTGCTCCGATGATACTAAAAATGTTTTCTTGGAATGTGCTTTGTTCACACCGGAATGCATTTCCAGAACCGGTCGCAAATTCCAAATTGATTCAGACTCTCGCTACCGTTATGAGCGCTGGGTTGACCCGCAATCAAATATTTTGGGTTCTGATTATGCTACCCAACTTATTTTGGAAATTTGCGGTGGTGAAGCTTCCACACAAGAGATTGCCGGTGCTGAACCGACCGAAAAACGTGTGGCTTATTTGCGCCCAGAGAGAATCAAAACCCTTATCGGTGTTGATGTCGAAAAAGCTAAAATCATTGAAATTTTGAACCATTTAGGTTTTGAAACCAGTGAAGAAAACGGCAAAATCAAGGCAGTTTCTCCGACATGGCGCGGAGATATTGAAGGCGAGCATGACTTGGTTGAAGAAGTTGTCCGCATGATTGGTTTGGATGAAATTCCGGCCGAAACTATGCCGCATGACAAGTTCCCGAAACAAACTTTGACACCGCATCAACGTCGCATTGTTACGGTTAAACATGAGCTTGCTAACCGCTCAATGTATGAAACTGTTACTTGGAGCTTTACAGACTCTAATGTTGCCGAAATGTTTAGAAAACCCGAAGCCGATGCTATTTTGCTCTATAACCCGATTGCGGCTGATTTGAACGAGATGCGTCCGTCTTTGTTGCCAAACTTGATTATGGGTGCCAAAAACAATATTGCTCGTGGTTATGCCAACGTATCTTTGTTTGAAGTTGGTCCGCAGTTCTTGTCTCGTAAGCCAACCGACCAATTGACGGTGGCTTCCGGTATCAGAACAGGTATGACTTCTAAGAAACACTGGGCTGAAGAGCCGCGTGCTTATGATGTTTTTGATGCCAAAGCCGATGCCATTGCTGCTATTGCCGCAGCTAACGGTCCATGGGAAAATGCTCAAGTATTTGCCGATGCACCGAGCTATTACCATCCGGGTAGAAGCGGTAGCTTGCGTTTGGGTAAAAACGTATTGGCGTACTTTGGTGAGTTGCACCCCTCCGTATTGAAAAAAATGGGTGTTAAACAACGTGTTGTTGCTTTTGAGGTTTATCTTGATAATATTCCGGAACCTCGTGTAACAACCGATAAAGCACGTAAGAAATTGGAACTTTCTTCTTTCCAACCGGTTGATAAAGATTTGGCTTTCGTGGTTGATAAGAAAGTGAAAGCAGCTGATATTATTGCGGCTGCTAAAAACGCTGATAGAGAACATATTACCGATGTACGTATCTTTGATGTGTATGAGGGCGAAAACTTGCCTGAAAACAAAAAATCAGTGGCTATTGCCTTTACAATGCAGCCAAAAGAGAAAACCTTTACCGACCAGGATATTGAAACAATGATGAATAAAGTTATTGTTGATGTGTCTAAGAAAACGGGGGGTGAACTCAGAAAATAGTTCTCTTTTATGTTATAAAAAAGTCCGGCAAAGTGTCGGACTTTTTTTATTGATTTTTTTTGTTGTATTTTTTTTTATATATGTTATCTAATTTACGTTTTATTAATTATTTTGTTTAACTAAAAAAATTTTTGTTATGGGAAAAAAATTTTTATTCTTATTGTGTGTTTGTATGTTGTTGGGCTTAGAAAATTTGAGTGCTCAACAAAAGTTGATGACATCTTTTAGAGATGATTTTTTGAAAAGTTTCTATGAGAGTTGTCCTGATAGTTTGAAGGAAGATTTATATCAGGCAAAGACGCCCGAAAAAATGCGTACTTTTAAGCACATAAAAAGACTTGATTTGCTTGAAGATATAGTCGCAAAAAGAGCTAATTCAGGTTTGGTTTTGCGCTATAGAGCTAAAGATTTTTGCGCTTATGTGAGTATGACAAAAGATTTGGATGATTTTTGTTATGATTTTTTCTATGTTTCTCCTAAAGACAGTGTACAATGGCTGAGATTGACTGATAGTACGGGAACATATCAAGGAAAATTGGTGACCAAAAGCGGAAGAAAATATGTGATTGACCATGCTTGGGGCTTTATCATTATTAAAGAAGACAATTTTCCGGTATTAGATTGCTATTTTTCAATGGATAATCAGTCGCATGAATTTACTATCATTCCTTTTCAAGGAACCAATACATTGGTTTGGGGTAAATTAGAAAACGGATCTTATATTCCGGCATTTTAATGTTTGCGATAAAAAAGGGACCTGTTTTTCAGGGACCTTTTTTTTTGTAAAAAAAAGCTGTCTGAAATGTTTTTGTTTCAGACAGCCGGAAAGGTGTGTTATTATTGTTGTTTACATTAGATCATAGGTCTTCTTGCATTGAATTCTGCTGCGGAGTAAAGAATTCTTCTCTATTATTTTTTGACGTTTCAATTCTTCAACGCGAATTAGATATTTCCACATCGCATTGTTTTGATCAGCTCTTCTTCCAGATGGTAGTCGGACATCCATTTCAAGAGCTTCATAGTTCATAAGTTTGTATTCCATCCCCATCCTCCTTTCGAAGACAATTTTATTATAACATAAGTTATATAACTTTTCTATAGAAATTTAATAAAAGTTTAACAATTTGGTATGTTTCTTATCATAAAAGGTTTTGATAATGTTTTGATACGGAAATAAAAATCATGCAGACAGATTTAACCCGAGGAAAAGTTAGTTCATCTTTGTTGTTATTTTCATTACCGATGATTGCCGGAAATTTGTTGCAACAGTTTTATAATGTGGCAGATACGATTATTGTCGGTAAATATATCAGTTCTGCAGCGTTGGCGGCTGTAGGCTCTTCGTTTGCATTAATGGTGTTTTTGACTTCGGTCATTTTAGGTCTTTGTATGGGAAGCGGTATTGCTTTTTCCATTTTTTTTGGCGCAAGAAGTTCTCATAGTTTGAAGTCAGCAATTTTTACTTCTTTTATATTTATTGCATCGGTGACTTTGTTTATTAATGTTTTGGTTTTCTGGCAAATAGATAATATTATGATTTTGTTGGACATTCCGCATGATATTTACGATGATACTCGTCTTTATTTATACATTATTTTCTATGGAATAGGCTTTACTTTTTTATATAATTATTTTGCTTCTTTATTGCGTGCATTAGGAAATTCGACCATTCCATTGTGGTTTTTAGGTGTGGCGGCAATATTAAATGTGATTTTGGATTTAGTTTTTATTTTGATATTTGATATGGGAATTGGCGGTGCGGCTTGGGCAACCGTTATTGCTCAGGCGGTTTCTGCATTGGGTATTATGATTTATTGTATGAATAAATTGAATATTTTGCGTTTTTCCAAACATCATTTACAGTTTCATAAAGCCATATTTTATATGATATTGTCTTTTTCTTTGCTGACGTGTGTTCAACAATCGGTTATGAATTTTGGTATTTTGTTGGTTCAACGTTTGATAAACGGTTTTGGAACGATTGTTATGGCAGCATTTGCGGCTGCCGTCAAAATTGATGCCTTTGCATATATGCCGGTGCAAGATTTTGGTAATGCCTTTTCGACATTTATTGCTCAGAATTTCGGTGCCAAAAAAAGAGAAAGAATCCGTGAAGGAATTTGGGCTGCAATAAAATATGCTTTTATCTTTTGTTTGATTATTTCTATTGGGGTGTTTGTATTTGCTGAGCCTTTGATGCTCATTTTTATTAAACCCGAAGAGAAAGAAGTTATTCGTATTGGAGTAGAGTATTTGCAGATTGAAGGTGCTTGCTATTTTGGTATCGGTTGTTTGTTTTTGCTTTATGGGTTATATCGCGGATTAGGGCGTCCGGCCATGAGTGTGGTTCTGACGGTTGTATCTTTGGGAACACGCGTTGTTTTAGCTTATTGGTGGGCATTTATTCCTTCCATTGGCTTAATTGGAGTTTGGTGGTCTATCCCAATCGGTTGGTTTTTGGCTGATGCTATTGGTATCGGATATTATGTCTATTTGCAAAAGAAAAGGAGCATTTAAGCTCCTTTTTTTTATTTTATCACGTTTATCGGATTTCCGTTTAACCAGTGATTGAGATTATCAAACACAATATGCGCACGTTTTTCCATGGCTTCTGCCGTAAAAAAGCCTAAATGTGGCGCAACTAATGTGTTTTTAGCATGAAGTAACGGATGTTTTGTATCTAATGGTGGTTCATTCTCAAAAACATCAATCATGGCGCCGGCAATCTTTTCATTGTTTAAAGCATCAGCCAAGTCTTGCGAATTGACTACAGCTCCTCGCGCCGTGTTGACGAGAAGGGCTGATTTTTTCATATATTTTAAATTATCTTTATTAATAAAATTGCGGGTTTGTTCCGTCAAAGGGCAATGTAAGCTTAAAATATCGGCTTGTTCCATCAGTTCTTTCAAGGGCATGTATTTCATTACATCGGTATTAGGTTTGTGAGAAAAGCCGTTATAGGCAATGGTTTTGCAACCAAAGGCACGGAAAAGTTCTGCCGTGCGTGAGCCAATGGCTCCGGTGCCAATCAAACCAACGGTTTTACCACTCAATTCAAAAGCTCTTAATCCGGCTTTGGTTTTACCATCTCGGCAAAGAGAATCTGCTTCTCTTAGTTGGCGATATAGGTTTATGACGCCGCCAATAACAAGTTCTGCCACAGCCTCAGTGGCATAGCCGGAGGCATTGCTGACAACAATATTTTGTTTTTTTGCACTATCCATTGCGACATGGTCATAGCCTGTGAATGCAATATCAATATATTTTAAGTTTGGGCAAGCCTCAATCACTTCTTTTTTGAGTGGCATATTAGCGATAATCAAAGCTTCTGCAGAGCCTATTTGTTTGATTTGAGTATTGATATCATCTGTGCGGGCAAAGCATTCTATCTCATGTCCGGCTTTTTGTAAGGGTTCAATATAACTTTTTAAGACATTATCTGAAACGGATAAAGATTCCAAAATTACAATACGCATGGCTTTCTCCTATATGTTCATTTGTTTAGAGAATAAATGAAAAAGGTTAAAAAAAAGACACCGATTAAGGTGTCTTTTTTTGCAGAAGCTGTAAATGGTCAGAATATATCTGAAGCCAACGAAGACGATGTTCTTTTTCTCGATAAGTTTCTTCTTTAGCTTGTTTTTTGAAGCGTTTAACTTGTAGTTGAAGCCAATATTGAAGAGCTTTCTTTTGTTCAATATTTAAGGTTTCTACCAGTTCTGAAAAATTTTTCAGGCGAACTTCATTTTTAGGAGAAGGACCATAGGCGTAAGGAAGTTGTTTTTCCAATTGATACCATGTTATTCGACCAAGGTCTTCTTTTTTGATGGTTGAAGATTTATTTATGTTAGAGAAAAGAGAAACAAAAAAATTGAAAATCATAGGCATAAAAATTAAAATAACATTAGATTTCTAGCAGACCGTAAGCAAAAGTCAAATAAAAAAAAGACACCGATTAAGGTGTCTTTGATTTTAAAACGCGTAAATGCTCGTTGAAAATTTGTAGCCATTTGCGTTCAAATTCTTCTTCAGAACCAGTGCACAAATCTGGACCATGGTATTGAAAATCGTAAATTCGCTCTTCAATCCATTCTTGCAAGGCTTTTTTCTTGTGTCGGTTTATTTTTTTTAGCAGATTTGCAAACTGTTCCATTCTAGGTTTATCATCTTCAATGACTCCTACTGCTTCGGGAAGTTGGACATCTAATTCATCCCAGATAATTTCTCCTAACGCGATTTTGGCTTTTTTAGAAAAAAAAGATAAAAAATAAAGTACAATCATAGGCATAAAAATTTAAAGTGATGTTTTTTTTCTAGCAAAGGAAGGTTAAAGAGTCAAATCAATTTTCTTGAAAACTTTTTTCATTAGGGTAGAGAAGGGGTAATTGGAAAGCTTGTTTGCGGCAATGAAAAAGCCGTCAAAATTTGGATACTCATCTTCAAAAGTACAAATTTGTAAATTGAGTTTAATATGGGTGAAAATGTGGGTTACGCTTTTTCCGGTCTCAATTATTTTTTTATTAGTAAACAGTTTTCCTTCATCGCACCACGGAAGTTCATATAAACCGGAAAGCAAGCCTTTTTCGGTACGCTTACGAATGAATATTTCTTGTTTTTTATTCCTGATTACATAAACAAAACCGGATTTTTCTTTTTTGCCGATTTTGGTTTTATTGGGGATTTGTTCGATATTTTCTTTGCCTTTAGATATGCAAAAATTTTGCCATGGACAAAGTAGGCATTGCGGTTTTTTGGGGGTGCAAACCATGGCGCCCAAATCCATAATGGCCGAGGCATAGTCTGCCGGCTGTTCTAAGCTTTGCAACTCTTGTGCTTTTTTTCTGATTTCCGGCATGATTTTTTCAATCGGTTCAAGCAAGCCAAACATACGGCAGATGATGCGGATGACATTGCCGTCTATTACGGGTTCAGGCTGATTGAAGGCTAAAGACAGAAAACTTGCCACCGTATATTCCCCAATGCCTTTGAGCTTTAAGACATCTTCTTTCTTTTGCGGAAAAAGACCGCCAAAGTCATTTATGATTATTTGTGCTGTTTTATGTAATGATTTTGCTCTGGTGTAATATCCCAGTCCTTGCCAATAGGCATAAACTTCTTCTTCTGTGGCGTTGGCTAAAGTTTCTATATTTGGAAAGCGCTCCATAAAACGCGCAAAGTATGGTATTACGGTTTTAACGGTGGTTTGCTGGAGCATAAACTCTGATACCAAAATAACATATGGGTCGGGATGAGCGCCGCCTTTCACGCGCCATGGCAAATCACGCCCATATGTTTGATACCATTCTAAAAGCAAATCAGATATTTTTTTCATGCAGCAGATTATAAATTTTTTCTTAAAAAAGTCTATTGATTTTACATACCTTATTATAATAATTTTTTGAAAAAAAATTGCTATTTGAAAAATTCAGGTTAAAACAAAAATGTTTGAATAAAAATATGGTGAATATGATGAAAGTTAGAAAAAATTCCGCTCAATTTATTTTTGTTTTTTTAGGTATGTTGACGGCTTTTGGCCCGTTTGTAACAGATATGTATTTGCCAAGCTTGCCTTCTATGCAAGTCTTTTTTAACACTAGTGTTTCTATGGTACAGATGGGTTTGACGTTCTCTATGTTGGGTTTAGCTTTCGGACAACTAATTTTTGGTCCTTTAAGTGATAAACGCGGACGCAGAGAACCCCTGATTATTTCTATGTTTTTATTTGTTATTTCTACCTTACTTTGTATTTTTGCTCCGACGATTGAAGTTTTTGTTGCTTTGCGCTTTTTACAAGGCATAGCCGCCTCCGGAGGAATAGTTATTTCACGTTCAATTGCTACAGATAAGTTTAAGACCAAAAATTTAACAAAAGCTTTGGCTATTATCGGTGCGATTAACGGTATTGCTCCCATTGCCGCTCCGGTTCTGGGCGGTATGATGCTTAAAGCTCTCGGTTGGCAAGGAATTTTTGAGATTTTACTTGTTATCGGATTAGCTCTGCTTGGCTGTTGTTTTTATTTTCAGGAAAGTCTTTCTACTCAACGGCGCTCTTCAGCTAAACTCAGCCAGATTTTTTCTAATTTCAAAAAGGTCTTGAAAAACCAAAAATATTTGTTCTTTACTTTAGAGCAATCTTTTGCTTTGGCTATTTTATTTGCTTATATTGCTTCTTCTCCGTTCATTATTCAAAATCATTACGGATATTCTGCTTTTGCTTTTAGTTTGTTTTTTGGAGCTAATGCTATTTGTATTGGTGCCGGTGCGGCCTTCGCTGCCAAAATGTCTTCTATAGCTAAGGCAATTCAGATTAGTGTTTGGGGAATTAATCTTTGCGCGTGGGGTTTGATGATTGCGATGCCTCTGGATGTTTCTATTATCATTTTTGAAGGATTGCTCCTTATTTTGTGCTTTATGCTCGGTATGTCTTTCACGGTTGCTACCGCTACGGCGATGGATGCGGCACGCGCTCAGGCAGGAACAGCTTCGGCACTTTTGGGAGCTTTGGGCTTTTTGTTCGGCTCCATTGTTTCGCCGCTGGTGGGCTTGGGTAATATCATGATTGCCACTGGTGTGGTTTTGGTCGTTTGTGCTGCACTCACGGCTTTTTCGGCCAGAAAAGGGTTAGCTCTTTTGAATTAAGATATTATTTGTGTTTATGAGAAATAAATAAAATAACAGGGGTGATAATTTTGATTTTGTCATTTTGTTTTTTTAGTTTTTAATGAGTATTAAGGGTAACACAAAAATTAGAGCTAAACCGCCAAAGAGTAATTGGTTTTTCCAAGAAAGTTCATGATATTTTATGGCAGAGATAATCATGACTACAGGGGCGGCTATTCTCATGAAAACCGAAACTAATGATACCGGAAGAATATTGACGGAAGCGTAAATAACTAAAAATTCTGAACAAGCATATATTATTCCAGCCCAGGCAACGGTTTTGCTTTTAAATATAAAACGGTAATCTTGGCGGGATATTCCATAATACAAGCATACAAAAAACATGAAGATGTATGAGAATAAAAGGTGTGAAAACCAGCCAATTTGCGAAATGGCCAAGTGATCGCAAATCATAAATATAGCGCTTAATATTATGATGAATAAAAATTCTTTTTTACCTTGTGAGGAAAGTCGTTTGGCATCGCCATAGGCATAAAATATGCCGCCTAACAGACCTAGAGAACATATGCACGCAATTTGTAATATAGACAGACCTTCTTTGAAGAAAATGTTGATTATGAGAGAACCTAAAGCGGTGGCAATAAATCCAAAAAAAACAGAAGAAGATGTGCTGTTTTTGTTGACTTCTTGTTGGTACACAATCATTGCATATAATAATATACCTTTCAAAATGCTGAAGAGAGTGTATGGCGAAGAACAAATTTGTTGCCAATTATCTGTAAATAAATGCCCAAAAAAAGGCCATGAAAAAACTATTCCGATAAGCAGCCAAACACTGGTAAAATTAGCGGATAATTTTGAGGGAAAATATTGGATACATGGTTTATATGCAATTGGCTTTATAATCATGAGTAAAAAGATTAAAAAGCCAAAGCATAATTGCAATGAGGTCATCTTTTTAGCTTAACTCATAGAGGTGTTGTCTGCTAACCATTTTTTGAGTTCTTCCATGCTTTTGACTTCGGGAATCCAATTCAATTCTTCAGGAAGATCAGATGTGAATTCGCAACGATATCGGATAGGGTGAGCTCCAACATTAATGGCTGCATATTGGTTATAAATGCGGTCATCAACCAATATGGTTTCTTCTGCCTTTAGGCCATATTTTTCAAAGCAAGCTTTAAGCATATCTTCTTTGGCGGAGTCATGCATAAATTTTCCATGTTGAACGCATTCAATGGTCAAAAAGTCTGTTACTTCATGTAACAAATTATTCAAGAAGCGTTTTTTGGTTTCAACATCAAAAGTGGCAGACATGGTAAATTGTTTGTAACCTTTGTCGTGCAATTCTTTTAAGGTTTCAATAACATGAGGATAGAGTGGACGATTGGTAAAAAATTCAGGAGAGTGACAGAAATCATAATCCATCTCGGTACCCAACTCAGGGTGAGTTTTGAGTTCCAATGCACCATATTTAGGAACGATAGGTAATACTTTGGGTAAATCTTCCCATTTGATGTTACCAAAGGTTGGGGCATATTTAGGATGTTTTGTTAAAAAGTTATAGTAAGCGTAGTTAAGGTTAGCCAAAACGCCATCAACATCCCAAAAGATATTTTTGATAATCATGTTAGTTCCTTAAAATTAAATTTGATAATATATTTATGGATATTTTAAAATTGCCATTTAGTCAATCTTTATTCAGTTAAATTTTGTTCAGAAATCAATATTGCTTATGATTTCTTTAGTTAATATTGAAGCATATTTTTCTATTGGCAAAATAGACAAATGCTATATATGATTTATGTGATTTATCCATTTATTAATTTAAATTATTTTTTATGAAAAAGTACAAAATCGTCGGATGTAGTTTTGTTCGTGAAAGAGTTGTTTTTGATAAGGCAAAAGACAACATGAAAGAAGTTAATTGTTATGTGGCTTATGTGGCCCTTGATGAAGACCATTGTAGGTTTGTTAGGCGCTTTCCTTTGCCGTTGTATCCAAGTTTTATGTTTGCTCAAGTTGGTAAAACAGTTGAGTCTAATGAGGATGAGTGGTACGTTGTCTTGGAAAAAGGAGAAAAGGTAGAAGAGATTAAGGTTCTCTAAAGCCAACCTGCTTCTATAAAAAATCGTCCTAAAAACATATTTAGGACGATTTTTTTTGTAGCTTTTTTATTTTAATTATATAGATAGTACAAGTTGCTGCCACTTCTCTTGCTAAGGACAAAACGTTTCACCAATCTAAAAAAAGACTGACCTGCGGTTTGCAAGCAAATCCTCGGCCGCTTCGTCGTCGCTTGGCTAAAACCTCACCGGCATACTTCCGTCTGCCTCTCCTCCTAGTCAAACTTCCTTCTGGAAGTTCGAGTGGTCTTATAACATACCATACTAAAAAACCTCCATAAAGGAGGCTTTTTAGTATGGTGCCCTGAAGAAGACTCGAACTTCCACGAGAAAACTCTCATAAGTACCTGAAACTTACGCGTCTACCAATTCCGCCATCAGGGCATTTGTCATTGTGTAATATTTATATAGCCATAGGCATTTAATAACAAAATCACACCAATAATTACTCTATATATAACAAATGGTAAAAAGGTTGATTTTTTGAGCCACCACATGACTGTATATATTGCAATTACAGAGAATATAAACGAATATAAAATTCCGTCAATAGCAAAAATGATGGCCGTTAAATTATTTTGTATAAACAATTCGTATCCAACCAAAAGGCCTGCGCCCAAAATTGTTGGTATGGATAATAACATAGAAAATTTGGCAGCCTCTCTTCTTTCCATGCCTAAAAAACGGGCCATGGTTATGGTGATGCCGGAGCGGCTTGTTCCGGGAATGAGAGCCAAACATTGTGCCAGTCCGATCAGCAAGGCATCTGTGATTTTTAAATGATCTACTTTTCTTACAGTTAGCCCCACTTTATCGGCGATGAATAATAAAAGTCCATAGCCTAAAATAGTCCAGCCAATTAGTTTGGAACTACGCATCCATTCAACACCTTCGGTTTTTAAAAACAAACCAAATATCATTGCTGGAATGGAGGCTATAATCACCAACCAGAAAACTCGGTTTCCATAGTCTTTAAAATTAGGTAAAAACCACGACTTGATTAGTCCTTTGAACATTTTCCATAGTTCTTCTGAAAAATATATCATTACGGCAATGATTGAGCCAATGTGCATGGCAACATCCATGGCTTGACCTTGATCCGGAAAAGTTGTGAATATGGAAAATAAAATTAAATGCCCTGATGAACTAACAGGCAAAAATTCAGTAATACCCTGTAATAAGGATAGCAAAATGATTTGTGTTGTTGTTAACATTTATAGTCTTTCTTGTTTTATGCCTAATGAACTACTGATGCGCTTTTTTAACGCAATCGGTGAAATAGGTTTAACTAAATATTCTTGGATGCCTAAATCTTTGGCCATGAGCACGGTTTGTTCTTTGGTATCTACCGTAACCATAATGACAGGAATATTCTTGTTGCTGCCATATTGTCCGTTTTTGAGCTCTTTTGCAAATTCTAAACCGGCTTTTTCGGGAATTTGTTGATCAAGCAAAATAACATCAATCATATATTCATTTAGCATATCAATGGCTTCTTGAATGCTTGCAGCTTCTTTTATTTGTTTGATGCCAATTTGGTAAAGAGCTGTTTTGGCAAATGTTCTTGAAAACTTATCGTCATCTACAATTAAACATGTCAGATTTTCAAAACTTAAATTTCTATGTAAAATTTCATTCATGGCAGTGCTCTCTTTAATCTAAAGTGATGCAAGTGGGATTTTCTTTTCCCATATCTATTAATGAGTGCGGTGTAAAACGAGTGTTTCTTAAAGATGCTCCCCAGTGTAAATGAGGTCCGGTTGCTCGTCCGGTTTTTCCAACTTCACCAATAATATCTCCTTTTTTAACGGCTTGTTTCTCTTTGACGTTAATTTTATTCATATGCGCATAAATTGTCTGCAAACCATGTCCATGGTCAATAACAACAACGTTGCCAGAATAAAAGGTGTTGGGAGCGGTGAGGGTAATGATGCCATCTCCAGCAGCTTTGATTGGTGTACCTAATGGGGCAGCAATATCAGTGCCGGCATGAGGATTCATTTTGTGCCCATTCATAATTCTTTGTCCGCCAAAGTTTCCACTGATGCGTCCTTGTACGGGTTCTATAAAACCGTTTTTCCAGTAGGTTTCCAATCTATCGCCTTTCAAAGCACCGCGAACGAGAGTTCTTTCTCTATCAATTTCTGCTTGGTCTTCTTTGGATGGAGTAACTTTTCTTGGAGGCAGCCCTTTTATATTTTGAATATCCCAATGGCTTGGCGCAATATTTAAATCATAACTATAAACATTGCCTTCTTTATCGGTTATTTCCATAACGGCACGTTCTTTTTGTTCTCTGGGTAAAGCAAAAATAAAGTCTCCGTTTTTATCGACTTGGTGATTGGCGCCGTTGATGCGAATCTTTTGCAAATTTTCTCCATGTCCTTTGATGATTTTTCCTTGAGCTAATTCTCCGCACAAGGTGATTTCCGGCTTGGCAAAAGCAGCCGAACTCATCAACATCAAACTACATATCAAACAAGTCAATTTGCAATTTTTCATTCTTTGTTTTAATCCTTTTTTCTTTATTAACTCCAGTTTTGCGTGGTTCTGAAGATGGATAAGTTTTAATATTACCATCAATTAATTTGATATCTAAACTTTCGGCTGCTTGGGCTTGTTCAATCGTATATATAGTTTGCATATCTTGATTGCGCACCCAAGCAAAACCTCGTTTTAAAACCGAATCAATCGAAACTGAATCTAATCTAAGCGATAAATTCTTTAAATTTTCTTGATTTTTTTCAAAAATATTTTTGATGTAATAAGGTTTTAAGGCGCAGCGTTCAAGCATGGCTTGTTTGTTGTTTAATAAGTTTTTGAAAGAAATTTGCAATCTTTCAATTCGGTCATCAAAGCGCTGGGTTATTTCTGCCAAAATTTGTGATAGGTTCGGAATGCCGCGGCGTAAGGCTTCAAGCTGATTGTTTCTTTCGGCAAAATAGCGTAAAATCCCATTGGACATACGGCTTTGCAAAGTGTTAATTTGCATTTGCAATTCGGCTTTGACCGGAACGGCAAACTCTGCGGCACCGGTTGGGGTCGGAGCGCGTTTGTCTGATACATAGTCAATCAACATGGTGTCGGTTTCGTGTCCGACGGCAGAGATAATTGGAATTTCAGAATCATAAACCGCGCGGATGACACATTCTTCATTAAATGGCCATAAGTCTTCCAAGCTACCGCCGCCACGAGCAACAATCAGAACATCGGGACGGGGAATGTTAGCTTTGGGAAATTGGTTGAAACCATTGATTGCTGCAGCAATTTTTTCGGCTGCACCTTCGCCTTGAACCGGTGTCGGCCATAATAAAATCGGGGTCGGAAAGCGGTCGCGCACGCGGTGGATGATATCTCTTATCACAGCGCCGCTAGCAGAAGTTACAACGCCAATGGTTTTAGGTAAGAAAGGAATGGGCTTTTTGTGTGCCAAATCAAACAGACCTTCGGCAGCAAATTTTTTCTTGCGTTCTTCCAATAGCTTGAGTAACGCACCGGTGCCGGCAATTTCCATTTGTTCTATTACCAGCTGATAAGATGATTTTCCAGCAAAGGTGGTGATTTTTCCGGTGGCAATCACTTCTAATCCATCTTCTGGTTTGAATGGCAAGTGCATGGCAACGCCTTTCCATATCACGGCAGACAAAACGGCGTTTTCATCTTTTAAGGATAAGTACCAGTGGCCAGAATCAGCTCTTTTGCTACCGAAAATTTCACCTTTAATGCGTATGTGATTGAATTTTGTTTCTACAAAGCGTTTGATTTCAGCTGAAATTTCGCTGACGGTGAATTCTTTTTCTTGTTCCGGCTCAGGTTGGGGGGCGGTCATAGTTTTTTGCGCCGGAGCGGGACGTTGCATAAAATCTAATAAATCTTCCATTGTCTTATCCTTAAAAACTTGAGTTGCATTATAAAAGTGAATATTGCTTTTGTTAAGGATAGATTTTGCTGATGTGAAAAAACTTGGCAAAAGAAAAAAAGTTAAATAAAATAAGCTCAATTTTATTATTATTAAAATTTATTATGGATAAGACAAAGACATTAAAAAAATTGCAGATTTTTTGCGCTAAACACAAAATATCTGCTTTGGATTTGAGCGGTTTGGTTGATAGTTTGTTTTTTTTAGAAAAAGAACAGCCATTTGAAATTTGTTATGAGGATGGAAGTGTTTCTAAAAAAATTGATTTAGATAAAAATCCTCTAGCTATCAAACTGATTACTCAAAACACAAAATCGGCATTTTGGGTTGCGTTGAAATGTAGCTATCCTGAACAATTTAAGGTCAAAAATGTAAAAAAATTTTTTACGACTATTCCGCAAATAAATTCTCATGAATGGCGGATTCCCAAAATTGTGGAAATGGATACAATCATTTCTTCTCTCTCGGTGATTTCGTCAATGTATGGCTGCTATGGTAAAGAGTTTTCTTTTCCTGATGAAAAATATGATATTAATTTTGGTTGTTATGATCATAATGGAAAACTGCAAGTTGCTTATTTGTATTTTCCTAAATGTTGTACAACAAAAGATGATGATGAATTGATTAAAGAAAAGCTCTTTTGGTGGCCGGTGTGTGATGCGGATTGATTTTGGAATTTTTGAAAAAAAGCCTGTTCTTTTTTGAACAGGCTTTTGTTTTTTATTGGCAGAGGTTTTGTTCTTCCATGAAGGATAGCATATTTTGTTCTTCAATATTCAAAAGTTCGGCAATCTTATTTAACGGAATGCGGCAAATCTTTTTATATTCGGTTGTTTCGCCATTATTGGTTAAAGTGTTCCGAAAAGTTAAAACACATTCGTTATCTCTCTTTTCCGAACTCATCTGATTTTTGATGCTGATGTTTCCGCTTGAGGTTGTTTCAGAAGCTCCTTGATGATATGAGTTTGAACTCAAGCAAGCAATCAATTCATCTTTTAGCCCCAGGGTAATGAATTGGGGCGAATATTTACTGATGTCTTTATCTCCGACAAAAGCTTTGATGTCTTCCATTGTTTTAATTGAGGAGAGTTTTTCTAAGGGAATATATAAATCAAAATCAGAATATTTGATATGACAACCTTTTTCAGCAATACCAATGATTTCTGCCTTTTCGGTCATAAAAAAGATTTGTTTTTCTTCACTGGCCGGTTGGCATTGTTTTAATGAGGTTTGAAATGCTTCTGACAACGCTTGCATATTTTCTTGAGCTTGAACCGGAAAAATAAAAAACATTGATAAGATACTTAATAAAGTTAGCTTTTTCATTTTTTTCCCTTTCTTATTTTAATCCCATTAAACTCATGGCAAAGTCATGAGCGTTAAATTCATCTAAATCATCAATTCCTTCGCCGATACCTATAAAATGAATAGGGGTTGGGTTTTCTTCGGCGATTGCTACCAAAATACCGCCTTTGGAACTACCGTCGAGTTTGGTAATCACCAATCCGTTCACATCAACCATTTCCTTAAAAGTTTTAACCTGCGATAAGGCATTTTGTCCGGTGGTGGCATCTAAAGTTAGCAAGGTAGAATGCGGCGCATTGGGAATTTGTTTTTTGATGACGCGGACAATTTTTTTCAATTCTTCCATTAAGTTAAGTTTGTTTTGCAATCGGCCTGCCGTATCAATAAACACAATATCATCGCCTTCTTTTTGCGCTTCTTTTAATCCGTCAAAGCACAAACCTGCAGCATCACATTCAGGTTTGCCGGTAAAGACTCTGATTTGGTTTCTATCTCCCCAAACTTGTAACTGTTCAACAGCGGCAGCACGGAAGGTATCTCCGGCAATCAAAGAAACTTTCATGCCTTGGGCTTTATACTTAGAAGCCAATTTGCCGATGGTGGTGGTTTTGCCGGCACCGTTAACGCCCACCATCAAAATGACATAAGGTTTATGTTCTTTATTGATGATCAGCGGGGCTTGGCAAGAAGTTAAAATCTGCTCAACATCTGATGCCAATTCTTGTTTGATTTCTTGTTCGTCAGCATCTTTATCTAATTTGCGTTTGGCAAAGTTTTGCAAAATTTTGGTGGTGGCTTTGATGCCGATGTCGGAAGTTATCAGTAATTCTTCCAGCTCTTCTAAGGTTTGCTCATCAACTTTCTTTTTGGTGAAAATATCGGTGATACCGCCGGAGAGTTTATCAGAAGTTTTCTTTAAGCCTAAGCCTAGTTTTTGAAAAAAATTAGTCATCAATACATTCTCCTTCTAAGCGTAATCTTCTGGCACGGTCTTTCCTGACATTAACGGGAACTTGCGGCATGGCGGCTGCCGGCGTACCTGAGCGTTCCGAATAAGGAAAAACGTGCAATTTGTTGATGCTGGCTTCTCTTACCAGTTTGACGGTATTTTCAAATTGTTCTTCAGTTTCGGTCGGAAAACCGCAGATGAAATCTGAGCCAAAAGTGGCTTCGGGGCGAGCAGCGCGAATCTTATTGCACAAATTTATCACATCTTCTCTTGAGTGACGGCGACGCATCCTTTTTAAAATCAGATTATCGCCGGATTGAATGGACAAGTGAAAATGCGGATAAATTCTCTTATCTTTTCCAACCAAAGCAATAAATTCATCATCCAAAGCGGCTGGGTCTAATGAACCAAATTGCAAACTCGGCAATTCGGGAATTTGTTCTAAAATATGTTTGACCAAGCCGGAAAAAGAAGGTTGATAAGAGCAAGCATCGACACCGGTCAAACAAATTTCTCTAAAACCTTGTTCCAATAACTTGCGAATCTGTTTGATGACATCTTCTTCTTTAACCGAGCGATTATTGCCTCGGGCATATGGAATGATGCAGTAGGTGCAGCGGTGGTTGCAACCTTGTTGAATTTGAACAAAAGCTTTATGTCTACCCTCGAATCCTGTGATGATATATTTGTCATAAGAATCATAATTGAAAATATCGCTAACGACTTCTTTTTCTTGCGAATCGATATAATTTTCAATTTCGGCTTTTTCTTTATTGCCTAAAACCAAATCAACCTCGGACATGTTGGCAAATTTTTGGGTGGCAACTTGTGCAGCACAACCGGTAACAACAATTTTAGCATCAGGATGTTCTTTGCGCAGCTTGCGAATCGTTTGCCGACATTGGCGTTCGGCTTCTCCGGTCACGGCGCAAGTGTTAACGATAATCACATTATCTAAGTTACCTAATTTTTCTTTTAAAACTTCCGACTCATAGCTATTTATGCGGCAGCCTAAGGTTACAACTTCAACCACAAAAAATTCCTCTCTTATATAAAAAAATTCCTCTTCTTTTGCTTTTATAATAAAAGAAGAGGAATTGCAAATGTTTCGTATTAGCTGTTATTTAGCATCTTTGTTGATTAATTCCAAAGCTTGATCAGAATATTGTTTCATAACTTTGGCACTTTCACGCAAAGCTGTGGCTTCTTCTTCATTCAAATGCGGTTTGATAACTTGATGAACACCGCGTTTTCCGATAACAGTCGGCAAAGACAAGCATACACCTTTAATACCTTCAACATCATCATGATGAGAAGATACAGTCAAAATGGCATATTCATTATTGGTGATAGCTTGGCAGATACGGCTCAAGGCACCGGCAATACCATAGAAAGTTGCACCTTTGCCATCAATGATTTTATATGCTGAGTTGCGAACCCCGTCATCAATTTCGGCTTTAACAGCCGGAGTTAAAGGTTTGCCAATCATGCGAGCCAAGTCTTCAATGTGAACGGAACCAGCATCACCAGCAGACCATACTAAAACTTCACTATCTCCGTGTTCACCCAAAACGTAGGAGTGAATAGATTGCGGAGAAACGCCCAAGTGATAACCAAGCAAGGTTCTGAAACGAGAAGTATCCAAAACAGTACCGGAACCGATAACTCTTTCTTTAGGGAATCCAGAAAGTTTGATGGCAACTTCAGTCATGATATCAGCCGGGTTAGCAGTGATGATCAAGGTTGTATCCGGAGCATTTTTAGCAATTTGCGGAATGATGCTTTCAAAAATTTTAACATTGCGTCCTAACAAATCAATACGGGTTTCGCCAGGTTTTTGGTTGGCACCGGCAGTAACGATAACAATTTCTGCACCTTTTAAGTCTTCATAAGTACCGGCTTTAATTTTATTGGCATAAGCAAATGGAGCAGCGTGTGCAATATCAGCAGCTTCTGCCTGAGCTTTTTTCTCGTTGGCATCAATTAAAACAACTTTACGGGCAACACCTTTCATTACAAGTGCAAATGCTGTTGCGCTGCCGACTGAACCAGCTCCGATAATTCCTACTTTCATTTTTCCTCCTTAGGGGTTTGGTTATAACCCAATAATGTATTTCATCTTTTTCTTTACTTATATATAGGGATTTATTTTTCAAAGACAATAAAAAAAGGCAGCAAAAAAGCTGCCTTTTTGTAACTTTTTTTTACAAAATATTACTCAGGAAGAATAGTTTCTTCTTCATCAGTGGTCGCTTCAGATGTTTCTTCAACATCAATTGCACCATCATCTTCCGGAGTATCTTCTTCAATGATGATATCTTCTGTTGTTTCCTGTACATTAACAACATCACTATCTTCACTTGGAGCTGCAATCGGAGCTTCAGCACTTGGTGCTGCAGCAACATTAGTTTCCATCAAAACGGCAGCTTGAGCTTCAGGCTCATGAGCGATGTTTTGTTCATTTTTTACAAAATATGAAATTAACAATAAAATAGCGGCAACTAAGATTATGTATGCTAATTTTTTCATTTGGATTTTCCTTCAAAAATAAAACTATAAATAGTGTATGTATCTATACATATATTATCGATATGAGTTAGTCAATATATCTAAGGATGTATACAATGATATATTTATGGAAGAAAAGAATATTTTATCCACCTGTTTTATCTGGTCGTATGGCTTGAAAAATAAGGAATTATCAAAAAGATGAATGCTTTTTTGTTATGAACGTAAAAAATAATGCTTGTCAAATTATATATTTTTGTGCTATCTACCAAATCACAGGTCGGTGACCTGAATAATTTGTTTTAATTTTATGAGGTTTTATCATATGACTGATGTAGCAAACCGCGTTAAAAAAATCGTTGCAGAACACTTAGGTGTTGAAGAAGCTAAAGTTACCGATACTGCTAGCTTCATTGATGATTTGGGCGCTGATAGCTTGGATACTGTTGAATTGGTTATGGCTTTTGAAGAAGAATTCGGTTGCGAAATTCCTGATGAAGCTGCTGAAAAAATTCTCACAGTTAAAGATGCTATTGACTATCTTTCTAAAAATGCTTAAGCCTTATTTAGCATTTGAATAATGATGAAACTCGCTTGACTAAGCGAGTTTTTTCATATAAAAACTTTACAAAAGCCACATTGTGCTTATTTAAAGAAATTTTTTTATGAGGTAATTATATGAGAAGAGTTGTTGTTACCGGTCTTGGTATCGTTTCTCCTTTTGGTCGCGGCGTCGATTATAACTGGGATTGTTTGATTGAAGGAAAATCTGGAATCCGTCAAATCGAAGGTTTTGATTTGAAAGATATTCCGGTACATATTGCCGGACAAGTTCCTTTTGGTAAAGAAGAACACCAATTTGATCCTGATACAGTTATGGCTCCGAAAGATCAGAAAAAAGTTGATAAGTTTATTCTTTATGGTTTGGCTGCTGGCAGTGATGCTATTGAAGATTCCGGTTGGAAACCTGAAACCGATGAAGATCAATTCCGTTCAGGTGTAATGATGGGGTCAGGAATCGGCGGCTTGCAAGTTATTTATGATAACTCTCTCGCTTTTAATGAAAATGGTATGAAAAGAATTTCTCCATTTTTTATTCCGTCTTGCTTAATTAACATGGTTTCTGGCAACCTTTCAATCAAATATGGTTTTAAAGGTCCTAACCACGCATGTGTAACAGCATGTTCTACCGGTACTCATGCTATTGGTGATGCCGCCAATATTATCGCTAGAGGTGATGCTGACGTGATGGTTGCAGGTGGTGCAGAATCAGCTGTTAATGCTATTGCTTTGGCTGGTTTTGCTCGTATGAAAGCTGTTACTTCTGATTTTAATGATCGTCCGAGTGAAGCGTCTCGTCCTTGGGATAAAAATCGTTCCGGATTTGTTATGGGCGAAGGTTCAGGCGCTCTGGTATTGGAAGAATTGGAACATGCTAAAGCTCGTGGTGCCAAAATTTATGCCGAAGTTGTCGGTTATGGTATGAGCGGTGATGCTTATCATATTACAGCTCCTTCCGGTGATGGTGCATATCGCGCTATGAAAATGGCAGCTGATCATGCTAAAGAACATGGCGTTGAACTCAAAGATATTAACTACATCAATGCGCATGGTACTTCTACTCCGGCCGGTGACGTTGGTGAAGCTTTGGCAGTTAAACGTTTGTTTGGCGATGAAATTAAAAATCTTTCTATGTCTTCTACAAAATCAGCCGTTGGTCACTTGCTTGGTGCCGCTGGTGCTGTTGAAGCAGTTTACTCTATTATGGCATTGCAAAAGCAAATGTGTCCTCCAACATTGAATTTGCATGATGTGGAAGATGAAGTATCTGATTTTGATTTGGTTCCGTTAAAAGCTAAAAAGCGTGAAATTAAGGCCGTTATGTCAAACTCTTTTGGTTTTGGCGGTACAAACTCTTCTTTGGTTTTGAAAAAATACGAAGAATAGTTTGAGATTAATAGATTATAAAAAAACACTGTCCTTTGTTGGACAGTGTTTTTTTTATCTTTGGATATATTTTTCTGTTATTGACTCTCTTTTCTCTAAAGGGTAGCTTTATCTTCAAGATTTGTGGAGATGATTTATGAAAAAAATTTTTGGAATCGGCGTCGTTTTAGGTGCCTTGTTGTGTTTGCAAGTTTATTTATGGTGTGTGCAGGCGGGGCCTCTTTCTAAAACCGCATATATTAGAGTGGAAAAAGGAACCTCCCTTAATATGATGGCCGATGGTTTGAGCCATGAAGGAATTATCTCCCATCCTTTTATATTTAAAATTATAGCTCGTTTTTCAGGTTTGTCTCAGAAATTGCGTGCCGGAGAATATAAGTTTGAGCCCAAAATTTCTTTATGGCAAGTGATGCAAAAAATTGCGCAAGGAGATGTGTTTTATCGTAAAATTACATTGCCAGAAGGTTTGACTAATGTAGAAATTGCTAAATTGTTATCAGAAAATCCGTATTTGCAAGGAGATGTTGTTGTCGGAGATATTCAGGGAACCATTTTGCCTGAGACTTATACTTTCCCATTTGGAACAGAACGTCAAAAATTGGTACGCGAAGCGCAAACAGATATGCAAAAAACATTGGATGAAGCATGGAATGCTCGTGACTTGACATTGCCCATAAAAAATAAGAAAGAGCTTCTCATTCTTGCTTCCATTATTGAAAAAGAAACCGGTGTGCCAGAAGAAAGACCGCTGGTGGCTTCAGTCTTTGTTAATCGCTTAAAAACAAGGATGAAACTGCAAACAGATCCAACCGTTATTTATGCAATTACACAGGGAAAATCTGATCTTGGTCGTTCTTTAAAACGCAAGGATTTGCAAGTTGATAGCCCTTATAATACTTATAAATATTTTGGTCTACCTCCGGAGCCGATTTGTAATCCCGGAAAAGATGCTATTTGGGCTGCAGCGCAGCCTGCTGAAACAGATTATTTATTTTTTGTGGCAACCGGAGATGGCGGACATAATTTTTCTAAAAGTCTTTCCGAACATAATAAAAATGTAAAAAGCTGGGTGAAAAAAATTTCTAAATAGTTCTCCTTTGACGGTAGATAGAAACGTATTTTCTTTTAAGACGAATAACATTGAAAAGTGTGCTTCTTAGATGGAAGTACACTTTTTTATTTACAGTAAAAGTAATTGAGTTTAATAATATGTGATACTTAATTATTACTATAGTTCATTTATGTTTATAAAAAAGTTTTATGGAAAAGAAAATTAAGATTGTCACAGTTGCAGAAGCAGTACTGTTTATTTTATTTGTATTAATTATAATTTGTTGTTCTTAAATTTTTTAGCTATGAAATTTTTTGACTGGTTGATTGCAAGGCTTGCCTTTGTTATTGCAAGTTTTGAGTTTGGAGCAGAAAGGATACTTTTTACGCCACCGCGATTTTCTAAAAAAAGAGAGTATGTGGATGCTAGAATGAGGTTGAAAGAAACTAAATTTCGTGCAAAAACTAAAAACATTAATCGGCGTGGTGTGAGGGGAAAGTAACTCTTGAAAAAAAAGCTGTTTTCATTAAAAGAAAACGGCTTTTTTTGTTATCTAAGCTTGGCCTAAAGTTTCCATCAGCATAGGATAGAGAGCTTGTTTGGGATCCATGCCTTTGGTTAAAACAACTTTGAATATTGGGTACATGCGCTCACATTCGCGGATGGCGATATCAATTACTTGTGAGATTTTGCCATTTAAAATTTGCTCATCTTCATCATTTAAAAGTATGGCATGTTTGAAAACAGGCATATTTTGTTCTGTCCAATAGGAAAAATGCCCTAACCATAAATCTTCGTTGACAAGAGCCAAAAGTTCAAAAATTTTGCTGCGATCTTCTATGGTGCTTTTGATGTCCATTAGGCAAGAAAGATGCAAACAACGCATATTTTCTTCCCAAGAAAAGAACAAGAGCATGTTGTTCCATTTGCCTTGGACCTCAACAACAACTTCGTTAATTGAGCGGCGTTCAAATTCGAATGATTTTGTGGAGAAGATATTCTCAACCAAATCTATGGGATTATATTCAAAGGCAATGTTCTGTGCCAACTGCATGTTCTTCTCCGTTTGAAAAAAAAGTTTTGACGATAGTGTTTTTTTTGTATCTGGGTACAGATTGCATTGCCGAGTCGTGAAATACAAGTACCGAGTCGCAGTTTTCCACTTAATTTGTTTTTTATAAAAAAAATAAAAAATATTTTTGTTTTAAATCAAACAATTACATTTATTGTGTAGATGAAAAAATTTTTTTCATGTGGATATATTTTTTTTTGTTAATATAATCTTAGCAATTTTGAAAATCAGAAAAGGAATAAAAAATGAATGGGCTTGATTTTCCTCAAATTTCACCAATTATGTTTTCAATCGGACCTCTTGATATTCGCTGGTATTCAATGGCATATTTGCTTGGAATCATCATTGGTTGGTTGCTTATCAATCGTAATGTTAAAAAACATGATTTGAAACTTTCAAAAGAAAATATAGAAGATTTTGTTTTTTATATTACTCTGGGTATTGTTATCGGAGGAAGGCTCGGATATGTTCTTTTTTACGGAGGAACTGCATTTTGGATGAACCCTCTGCAAATATTTGAAGTGTGGAAAGGCGGCATGTCTTTTCATGGCGGAGCAATAGGCGTGATTGTTGCAACTTATCTCTTTGCACGCAAAATTAATTATAAATTTTTAGCTCTAACCGATTTGGTTGTACTTTATGCTCCGATTGGTCTTTTTCTCGGACGGTTGGCAAATTTTGTTAATGATGAACTTTGGGGGCGTGTGACAGATGTTCCTTGGGCAATTAAATTTCCGAAAGGGGGCTTTTTACCACGCCATCCATCTCAGCTTTATGAGGCTTTTTTTGAAGGTATAGTCATGTTTGTTGTGCTTAACTCTTTATGGCGTTCTGCTTGGGTTAGAGCTCATCAAGGTGTGGTTTCTTCTTTGTTTGTCATTTTGTATGGAATTTTCCGTATTTCGATGGAACAGTTTAGAGAACCCGATATTCAAATGGGATATTTCTTTACCTACTTTACAATGGGACAAATTCTTTCCGTACCACTGATTGTGCTTGGTCTATGTGTATTGTATTTTGTCAGTCGTAAAAAAGCTTAAGCTTTTGATGAAATGTTGTGACTGAATTCGTTGGCTTTTTGCAAAGTTTTGCGGATACGATACAAAACTTCTATCGAATTTGCGTCGCTACGTTTCTTTTCGGATACACAAGTTGAAACCGTTAGTTTGATACTTTTGCGGCGATTGCTTAATACAAATTCGGCAGAGGCAATGGCGCGACGGATTTGTTCCAGATGTTCAAAGCTTTCGTTCTTATTTTCGTTTTTGAAAATCAAAATAAATTCGTCGGCACTATAGCGATATAAATGTTCTTCGCCAAACTCTTCAATGATTTTTCCTGCAATCATGCGGACTAAAATATCGCGATCTTTTTTACCAAAGATATTTTTCATGTTATTGTAATTATCTATACTGACCACGCCGATGCTATATTTAAGCGGAAAAGAGTTTGATTGAATGATATATGAATTGCGGCTGGGAAGACCGGTAAGAGCATCTTTATAGGTGTTGTAGTAAATGCTGTGAATTATAGCCAACATCAAGGTCAATGCCGCACAGCAGAAAAAGATTGTTAATGCGGTTGGATTGTCTGAATAGATGAAGCCAAATAAAAGATTTAAGCTGCAAAAAAACAGAGCATAGTTCATAATAAAACCATCTTTTGATGCTTTGATGAAAAAGGTGGTTAAGGTGATGATAAAGAAGATTAAACCTAATGAACTAAGGTTGCCCAGATGTCCGTCAAACAGAGTTAAGTTAAGACGAAAATCATAACGTCCTAAAATTTCTCCGATAGAAAATTGTAAGAATATTGCCAACAATAAAAACACATTGGTTCGGCATAATAAGCGATTATCGGGAATAAAATAAAAAGCTAATAGGTTCAAAGGCAAGAAAAAACATAAACTAATGTAATAAGATGTGGTGGCATAATCTTGATTATATTTGTTTTTGAGAATGTTGATTAAAATGTAGCTCAGCAGCATCATCAAAATATAAAAGGCTGGTTTGCGTTGATTAAAATATAGCAAAATCATAAAACTGATGAAGCTGATGATATAAAATGAGCAGTGCAGTGTTGTTAAAGAAGAAACAGAAATTTCATGCAGCGCATAAAAACAAATTAAGGAGAGGGCGAATAATAACGCCGGCATGAAGATATTTTTTATCAGCGGAAAAAATTGTTCAATGTAGGCGTTAATTTTATTCACGTTTCTCTCCTTATATATTTTTTTGAAGATACTCCTATTTTAGTTTTAATGCGTTTAAATTTTGTTTACACATTTGATAATTGAGCTATCTCCGTAAGAATAAAAATGATATTTTTTATCCATGGCGTGTTGGTAAGCATCTTTCATCCTTTGGGTTCCGGCAATGGCACATACCAACATAAACAAGGTAGATTTCGGAAGGTGAAAGTTTGTTATGAGCATATCCAAAATCTTAAATTTATATCCCGGCGTAATGAAAATATCCGTATCATCGGCAAAGGGATGGATGATACCTTGATTGTCGGTTGCACTTTCAAGCAAACGGAGCGACGTGGTTCCAACCGCAATTACGCGTTTGCCTTGTTTTTTTGTTTCATTGATTATGTCGCAAACATCTTGAGTTATGACACCGTATTCTGCATGCATTTTATGGTTTTCAGTATCTTCTACCTTAACAGGTAAAAAGGTTCCGGCGCCAACGTGCAGCGTTAAAAAAACGCGTTTCACACCTTTTTTATCTAAAGCATCAAACACACGTTGCGTAAAGTGAAGACCGGCAGTCGGTGCTGCGACCGCACCTTCATGTTTGGCATAAATGGTTTGATAGTTTTCTTTATCATTATATTTATCCCAGATGCCATCTTCACCACCCATGACGGGTTTTTCTCTTTTTATATACGGTGGTAGGGGCATGGAACCGTATTTTTCTAACAAATGACCAAGTTGTGAAGGTTCGCAAGTGAATTGCAAAAGAATGCCTTCTTCGCCGTTTTTTTCAATGACGATTGCGGTGAAATCAGATTTTTCAGGCTCAATTCCTGCGGTATAGAAAGTGATGACATCATTTTCTTTTAATCTTTTTGCATTTTTTACAAATGCCCACCAATTAATTCCATCTACGGGACGATATAATGTTACTTGTACTTCTGCTAAGCCATGTTTCCCGTAGAGCTTTGCAGGAATGACTTTTGTGTCGTTGAAAACCAGACAATCTCCTTCTTCAAGTAAATCCGGCAGCTCGGTAAACACTCGATCAGAGATTTTGTCTTCTTCCGTCAAATCTAGCAGTTTGCAAGTATCTCTGGGCTCTGCAGGCTTATTTGCAATTAGACTTTTGTCTAAATTAAAGTCAAAAATATCCACTTTCATAATTTTTCCTCTTTACTTTTTGGAATATTTATAATATAGACTCGACTTGGTTGCAAGTTTAATTTAATGGGGAATATGTTATGCCTAAAGTGATTACATTAATTCCTACACGTATGGCTTCAACCCGCTTGCCAAATAAACCTTTGATTGATATTAATGGCAAGACTTTGATTCAGCGTGTTTATGAAAATGTAAAAAAGACAGTGCCCGGAGATGTGGTTGTTGCCGCAGGTGATCAGGCTATTGTTGATGAATGTAAAAAATTTGGCGCAAAAGCAATCTTAACAGATCCGAAACTTCCTTCAGGAACAGATCGTATTGCGGCTGCGTTGAAAGAACTTGACCCTAAAGGGGACAAGTATGATATCGTTGTTAACTTCCAAGGTGATGGTCTGAACGTTGATCCTGCCGTTAACAATGAGTTGATTGACTTAGTCGAAAAAACAGATTGTGATATTGCAACATGCGGTTCTGTTTTCAAATCTGAAAAAGATGCTGAAAACCCGACTAATGTTAAAATTGTGATGGGTTTGCGTGAAGGAGAAAAAGAAGGACGTTGCTTGACATTTACACGTGCTTTGGCTCCATATACCAGAGACCCAGCAAAATGCAAAAATCATGATTTGTATCACCATATTGGTATTTATGTTTATAAAGCATCTTCTTTGAAGAAGTTTGTAGACTTGCCGGTTGGTGTGTTGGAAGAAAGAGAGTCTTTGGAACAACTCAGAGCTTTGGAAAATGGTATGACCATTCGTGCTAAAGTGGTTGATCATATTACTTTGAACGATAAAGCTCCTGCAGATATTAATACTCCGGAAGAGTTGACCGAAGCTTTGAAATATATTAAATAATTAATCATTGAAAGGAAAGGCGTCGCTTTTGGCGATGCCTTTTTTTATGGAAAAATGGAACATAAATTAAAAATTGCTTATCAAGGTGTGGCTGGTGCTTATTCGAATATTGCCGCAATGAATGTTTATCCTAATCAAGAATATATTGCTTGTGAAACTTTTGAGCTGGCCATGGATATGGTGCAGAATGGCAATGCTGATTTTGCAATGATTCCGGTAGAGAACTCTAATGCCGGTCGCGTTTCTGACGTGCATTTTTTGCTTCCTAAAACCGGATTGCATATTGTAGGTGAGTATTTCTTGCGAATTGAACACCAACTTTTGGGTGTGAAAGGGGCAAAGCTTGAAGATATTAAAACCGTGTCTTCTCACCCGCAAGCATTGGCTCAGTGTTCTGAATTTGTTAAAAGTCATCATATTACACCGGTTGCTCGTATTGATACGGCAAAATCTTGTGATGATGTGGCCAAAGCTCAAGATAAAACAATGGCGGCAATCGCTTCCAAGCTTGCAGGTCAAATCTATGGCTTGGATATTTTAGCCTCAAATATTGAAAATGCATCAAATAATACTACCCGCTTTTTGATTATGTCTCGCGAGGATATTATTCCTGAAGATGATGGTGGCGATTTTATCACTTCTTTTATTTTCAAGACAAAAAATATTCCGGCAGCTCTTTACAAAGCTCTTGGTGGTTTTGCGACTAATGGTATTAATATTACAAAATTGGAAAGCTATCTGCTCGACGGTAGATTTGTTTCAGCGCAATTCTATTTGGAAGCAGAAGCTCATCCTGCGCAAAAGTCTTTTCAAAATGCACTGGCCGAGCTTAACTTTTTTGCAGAATATGTGCATATTTTAGGAACATATCCGGCTCATATGAAAAGACGTATAATGGGGAATTAGAGCAATTTAGCGTCGTCTCGAAAAATCCATGTACCTTTTTGTACACTAGGATTTTTCTTGCTCCTAAAATCACTCTACTTATCGCATTCTCCGTCTTTTTAGAAAAGCGCGTATAATGGGCGATTAGAGCGTTGCTATCGGGTAAAAAGTTTTATAAAAAAAGCCATGTTTTTTAACATGGCTTTTTGTTAATGGAAAGAATTGATGAGTGAGCCGGCAAGCATATACCAGCCATCTATCAACACAAAAAAGATAATTTTGAATGGCATAGCTAAAACTGTTGGCGGTAACATCATCATACCCATAGACATGAGAATTGAGGCAATGACCATATCTATAATCAAAAACGGAATATAGATTAAAAAGCCAATTTCAAAGGCTCGTCTTAATTCACTGATCATAAATGCCGGAATGGCGACTTTTAATGGTGTTTCTTCAATTTTTTGTGGCTTTTCTTGGCTCAAGTTTTGAAAAAGAAGCAAATCTTTTTCTCGGGTGTTTTTTACCATAAATTCTTTAAATGGAACTGAGGCTTTTTCTAGGCCTTCCATCGTATCCAATTTTTCTTCAAACATTGGTTCCAATCCTTCATCCCAGGCTTTTTCAAAAGTCGGAGCCATAATAAACATACTTAAAAATAAAGCGAGAGATATTAAAACCATGTTCGGCGGGGTAGAGTTGGTGCCCAAAGCGCTTCTAGTTATGGATAAAACAACCACCACACGAGTGAAAGAAGTCATCATAATGAGAATGGATGGTGCAACCGATAGTACGGTTATCATCATAATGACATTAAAAATGCGGGCCGTAGTTGAACCTGTGGTTGGAGAATCTCCTACATTGAGACTGATTGACTGAGCAAAAGCCGAATCCGCAAGGCAGCAAATACAAAAAAGTAAAACGATTGCTAAACTAATTTTCTTTGTCATGATTTTTGCCTTTTTTCTCTTTGGATTTTGTTGGAATGTCTGTTTCAATAATTTGAGAAGACGGACCTATCAACAATAAATGTTCTTTGTTATCACATCTGACCAAGACTAACGAATTGCGACTATCGATGCGCTTGAATTCAATAATTTCTAGTCTGTTTTTGATATTGATTTTTTTGAAAAATTTACCGGATTTGCTGCTGATTTCCATGTATTTTATTGCCCATAATGTTACGAGCAATAAACCCAGAACAAACAATAGTGACAATATTGCTTTTAATAACAACATAAAATCCATTTTTTAACCTCACTTTAATTTGTTTGCATTATAAGCAACGAATCTTAACAAAGCAACAAACAGCTGTTGCTTTGTTGATATTTTGTTGGTAACTTGACTTTTATGAGTGATGAAGATTTTGACATAAAGCAACCGGCGCCAAAAAGTGCTCGTATTGCTGCAGATTTGACAGCGCTGTCTAAAACAATGGCTCCGCTGACAAAACAGCTGTTTGGCAAAAAAGGTTTTGTGGAAGTTAGTATTTTAACAAATTGGGATAAAATTGTTGGTAAAGAATTGGCCAATTATAGTTTTCCACAAAAGATAGATTTTAAGCGGGATCAAAAAAATAACGGTATATTACACTTGCAAGTGCCAAGCGGTGCTTTTGCTTTAGAAATAGCTCATCGAGAAAAATATATTTTAGAAAAGATAAATGCATATTTTGGTTACAATGCTGTTTGTGGTTTAAAAATTGTTCAAAATAGCGTGATTTCTTTGCCTGAAGATTTCGATGATGTTGAAGAAAAAAAAGAAATTGTTTTGTCTGATGATGAAAATTGTTATATAAAATCTTTATCAGAAGAAGTTAAAAGCTCAAAATTAAAAGAAATTTTAATAAAGTTAGGTCAATCTATATTCAAAGAGAATCACAAAAAAGAAAAGTAGGATAAAATGAAGTTAGAAAATTTTATAAAAAAGTGTAGTTCAATTGCTGCCGGTTTGGTTGTTTTTTTCTTGGCTTTTGGTTTTTACATGTCATTGAAAGGATATGTAATGAATCCGGACGGAAGTATTGTCTTGGTCAATGAAGCTCAGGCTTCTGAAAAAGTTGGCGCAGATGGAAAAATTGCGCCGAATTTACTTATTCCATGGGGACCTCAGCTTGGAAGCAATAGCGCTAAAGTTACAATTTATGAATTTTCTTCTTTCGGATGTTATCACTGCGCACAGTTTCAGTTGAAAACACTGCCCAAAATTCAAGAAAATTATATTAATAAAGGATTGGTTCGTCTTGTTTTTGATGATTTTCCTTTAGATAAAAATTCTATGCAAGCTTCTTTGTTGGCTCATTGTTTTTCCGGTAACAAATTCTTTAGAGTGGCTGATATGTTGTTTGAAAAACAAAATGAATGGGGCAGAAGCTCAGAGCCAAAAGAAATTTTCTTAAAATATGCATATTTGAATGGTTTGCGCGCAGAAGATGCCGAAAAATGTTTGACCGATAAAGAAAAGGCAGAAGAGATTATGGCGGTTCGTCAGTTTGGTATTGCTAATTTAGGCATTAGCGGAACTCCGACATTTGTTATTTCAAGCACAAAAGGAAGAGAAATTATTTTTGGTGCACCAGATTATGAAACCTTTGATGCTCTTATTCAAAAATATATGCCTGATGATAAAAAGTAAAAAATTAGCATTTCTTTAACCATGTCAGTAATATTTTAAGGATTAGGTATTATGCAGGAACTTCCTGAAAATTTGAAAAAACTGGATGAACGCATAGAAAGGCTTAAAAAACAACACATAGAAAAAAATAGTGTTAAATATGAGTCTGATTTTTCTCGTTTTTCCAGAATCGGTTTTCGGATTGGAACGGAGATGTTGTCCGGAGTTTTAGCCGGAGGAGCAATCGGTTATTTTTTAGATGATTGGCTTGAGACCAATCCTTTATTATTGATTGTTTTCCTGTTTTTGGGTGGAGCTGCCGGTGTCCTGAATGTATATAGGTTTGCGAAAAGCGAAGAAAAACAACGTGAGGAGTAAAAGCTTTGTCTAACCCAATGGAACAATTTAATATCCAACCGATTATTCCGATTAAGGTCGGAGGATATGATATCTCATTTACAAATTCTTCTTTGTTTATGGTGTTGGCGGTTGTTGTTTCTGCTTTGTTGTTTGCAGTTTGTTTGCGCAAAAGAACCATTGTTCCTTCTTTGTCGCAATCAGTTCCGGAAGCAATTTATGAATTTATTTCAAATTTGTTAAGAGAAAATGCCGGAACGGAAGCTTTGCGATATTTTCCTTTTATTTTTACAATGTTCTTGTTTGTTGCTTTTGGTAATTTGCTAGGTCTGTTTCCTTATTCATTTACATTTACATCTCATGTGGCAGCTGTTGGCGGTTTATCTTTAATTGCGTTGCTGTTTAATGTGTGTATTGGTATTCGTAAAAAGAAATGGGGGTATTTGAGAACCTTTATGCCAAGAGGAATTCCCGCAGCATTGGCTCCGCTTATTGTTCCGATTGAAATGATTTCTTTTCTTTCTAAACCCTTTAGTTTGACAGTCCGTCTTGTTGCAAATATGACAGTTGGTCATATTATGTTAAAGATTATTGCCGGATTTGTTCTCGTTTTGGGGGTTGGCGGTGTTGTGCCGGTGTTGTTTAATAGTTGCATTGTGGTATTTGAAATTTTTATTGCCCTGTTGCAAGCTTTTATTTATACAGTTTTGAGCTGCATTTATTTGAGTGACGCTGTTCACGGACACTAAATGTATGCCGGTTATAATTATGTTTGTTGTTGGTTTGAAGTAGCTGCTTTGCAGCTCTAAAAAATGGAGATATTAAATGGAACCTATGGCTTATATCGGCGCTGGTATGTGCGCTTTGTCTATGATGGTCGCTGCTTGGGGTGTGTCTCAAGTTTGGACAACAATTATTTCTACTGTCGGTCGCAATCCGCAGGTTAAAAAAGACGTTGATATTTACGGTTGGGCAGGTTTTGCCGCCGTTGAAGCTATTGCTTTGTATGCATTGGTTATTGCTTTGGTAATGTTGACCGGTAAATAATCATTGTTTTCTAATTTTGGCGGCGGTTATTCCGCTGCCAAAAAATAGAAATAGTAAGGAGTTGTTATGCCTCAGTTAAATCCGACATGGTTTATTTCTCAGTTTTTTTGGCTTTGCATTTGTTTCTTCTTTATGCTCTTTTTGATGAGCAAAGTCTTTATTCCTAAAATTAAAGATATTATGGAGCAAAGACAACGCAAAATAGATGATTATTTGGTCAAAGCAAATCAAATTAAAGAGCAGGCTGAAGAATCTCTTAAAAAATATCAAGAAGCTTTGGCTCAGGCGACTGCAGATGCAAATAATGCTCTAGACATATCTCGTAAAGAGATGAATGCATATATTGCCAAAAAGCAAGATGAAATGGCTAAGAAATTAAATGCCAGACTTTTGGAAGGCGAAGCTCAGATTAAAGAAACTCGCGAAAAAGCTTTGAAAGAAGTGAAAAATGTTTCAAAAGAGTGGGCGTTGGATATTGTGGCAAAATTGGAACTGACGAAAATTGATGCCGAAGATATTAAAAAAGGTGTTGAAAAAGTAGTTAATGATTAGGATTAATTTTGATGTCTTTAGACCAAGTTAATTCAGGAAAAGAGTTTATTGATATGACGCAAGATGCTGTTGTAAATGTTACCGATAGTTTGATTTCTGATGTCAGTTTGCCTGCTCATGAATATGCTGTTTTTTATGAAAATCCGGTTTTTTGGGTTGGTTTGTCTTTTGTTTTGGTTGTGCTCTTTTTAGCCAAACCTATTGGCAAAGTTGCAAAGCAAATGCTGCAAAATCGTGTTGATGGAATTATTAAGCAAATTAATGATGCCGCTAATTTAAAAGATGATGCCCAAAAATTATTGGTAGAATATGAACGAAAATTTGTTAATGCAGATGCTGAAGCAAATGCTATTTTACAAAAATCAGCAAAAGAAATTGAACTCTTGAAAAAAGAAAGTTTAGAAAAACTGAAAGCTGAAATGGCTATCAAAGAAAAAGAAGCTGATGAAAGATTGAAAGCATCTCAAACAGAAGTTATGAATGAAATTGTGAATATGACTTCTGATATTACAATAAAGACATTAAAAACAGTTTTGTCAGAAAAATTGAATGACAAAATGCAAGATGAGTTGATTGAAAAATCTATAAAATCAATTAGCAAAGCTGTATAATTTAACCCATTTTCTAAAAATAAAGATCTGAATAATTATTCAGATCTTTATTTTTTTAAAGCATCTAGGATGTCTTGTTTTACATTGCGTTTGCTGTTGAATTCTTGATCAAGTTGGATGCGTTTTTCTGAGTTCATAACATTTAAATCATCAGCAATGCGTGAATCTTTGATACTTCCATTTTTGGCAATTATATCTAAGTCTTGAAGATAATCTTGATACATCTTTTGATAATTTGGAGTATCTGTTGGATTTTGATTTGTATTTATATTTGTTTGCAAGGGTGTCTCAGTAGTAATGTTTTGCTGAGGCTCTTGAATTTGGTTTTGTGACGTTTCTTTTACAGGTAATGCTGTAAGAGAAGTTGTTTTTTCTTCATTTTGCGGAGCCGTATATTGTTGTTTAACCATTTGTGGTTCCGGAGTTGGTTCTGAAGAAATGCGTTTGGCAGTACTTGTTCCCTTGCGGTATTGAGGAATAGCAACCTTTTCAGGATGGCTTTCAGCTAAAGCTCCTTCCGGAATGAAAAAATTAGGTTGAATCTTTTTGCGAACATATGGTTGAGAAAGCTGGGATAAAGCGGTTCCAGCTATCAAACAAAATCCAAAAGTTATAGAAAATATTTTGAACATTATTTGTCTCCGTATTTTGCAACCATAATTTAACATTTTTATTTTATAATACTATACATGAAAAAACTTGTTTTTATATTAACATTCTTTTTTTTATTTTACCATCCAGCCTTTGCTCAGGTGGCGTCTCCCTGTGCAGAAGTTAAAGTTGAGCCAAAAATTAAATTTTCCACTTCTTATGGGCAACTTTCTTATGATTTTTCTAAAAATACAAAAACAATATCGCAAATTGCAGCTCGAATTGGAAATAAAGAACGTTCATCTTTTGCTACGGGGTTAGCGACAGTTAATGTTGATAATGAATATGTTTTAGGAACGCAGGCTTATCCATTGAAAAATAATGGTGGTTATTGCGTGGTTCCTGAAGTTATTGATGTGTATGTGGGATTTAGTCGTCCGATTATTTATATTTCTAATGAGTTACCAAAAAATTCGTGTCAGTATAATTTAGTAATATTGCATGAACAAACCCATCAGCGGATTAATAAAACGGCTTTAGATTATTTTATTCCATATTTTCAATATGCAGCAGCTCAGATAGCTCAAGATATAACACCCATCCATATTCAAAAACTTTCTCAGATTGATCAGGCAACAGATGATATTACGCAAGAGTTTACAGAAAGATTTAATAAAATTTTGGCGGTGTTTAAAAAAGAGCTCGCTTTAGAACAAAGCAAGCTCGATAATCAGACCAACTATAGTATTGAAGATGATATTTGCAGAAATTTTAATGCAAAGCATTTTCGCCGTTAGCTAAAAGAGCATCTATAAATGCATTGATTCCTTTGTAGGCAGCATCAATATAGGTTTTGTCTTTGGCCGAGTTGTTATTGTAAAAAATGCGGACGGTTGTCATGCCGATTTCTTTAGCAAATTCCAAATTTGAATAGCTATCATCTACAAAAATGCAATCTTGCGGATTTGTCCCAATTTTGTTGCAAAATTGAGAGTAAACTTCAGAACTTTCGTTCTTTTTATAAACACCAAAATCTTCTACAGAATAGAATTTTCCTTTAAAAAATTCATAAAGACCAATGCGTTTTAAAATTCTTTCAGCAGCATTGCGGCTACTGGTTGTAAAAACATATTGATCATAAGGAAGCTTTTCTAAACGGTTAAGAAGTCCATCATAGGGTTCAATTACATCAACAGGTTTTCTTTCATGATAAGCATCAAAAAGTGCTTTGGGGTCAATGCCATATTCCTTAATAAAGATTTCACCGCCGTTGCGATATTCTTTGTAAGACTGTTTGACCATAGCTTTGGCTGTCGGAATGTCCATTTTCAAGCCTAAATCTTTGACTAAGGCAATGGCTGTAGCCTCATCAAGCATGTCTTTAAATTCGTCTGTTTCAACATAAAGAGTGTTATCTAAATCCCAGACAATGACTTTTTTATTTTGCACTTTTTTCTCCATTATTTATTTATCCATGCAACCCTTTAAGGTTAACAATTTGCATTGGTTTCGTCAATAGGATTTTGTTTTATTTGGTGCTTTCAAGAGCAAAAATATCGCTTACGAACCAAGAGTTATTTTGGTTTTGCAAAACATAAATAATGTTTCCTTGACACAGACCAAACCAGTTGTTGTTGCATTGGCTTTGGGTATGGATATGAAGAAGACCTCCAGCAAGTGGTTTTATCTGTGTGATTTTATATTGTATTTGTGTTGGGCGTTGTAAGCTTTCATCTTCCATTAAAATGAACTTAGGCAAAGTTGCTTGTTTGCAAGTTTGATTTTGGGGAGAGAGGGTGCATTTTATAACGTTATTGATGGCGTTAATAATTTCATTTTTGTTGGCAAAAACAGAATCAGCATCGTTTGCAGAAAAGGAAAATTGGCTGTTTATGATATCGGTGCTGGGTAATGAAAACATTTGAATTTCTTTAGTGGCAATTTCTTGTGTTGTTTTATTGGAATTATCACCTTCATCAGAGCAGGCATTTATAAGCAAAAGTAAAGGAAAAAGAAGTAAAAATTTTTTCATTATGGATCCTTGGTATAAAAAATTAAATTATGATGAATTGTAGGATAATCTTGGTAATAAGGCAATAAAAAAGGGAAGTAAATTGCTTCCCTTTTTTGAAATAGCGTCTACAAATTAGAAGTTGTATCTAGCACCGATAGAATATTCCATCATGTCGTTAGCATCAGCAACGCGTTGATCTAATTTGGTGTAACGAGCTAAAGCACGAACAGCAATGTTTTCATTTACATTGTATTCAGCACCGGCACCTAAACGGTAACCCCACATACCTTCACCTTCGGTTTTACCACCTTCTTCTTTGCCTTTGAAGTCATAGTAAGCTAAACCAGCTGTACCAATCAAAGCAACTTCTTGATCACAACCCAAGGGGAGGTAACCTAAAGCATCGATACCATAAGCTTCGTATTTGGTTTTATCTACACTACCAGCTTTGTCTGCTTTTTTATCAGAAGTTGTGCGTTGGTAGAAAGCTTCAACACCAAAGTTTTCGTTGTATTGAGAACCAACGAAGATTTTACCAGAGTTGAAGTTGTTAGAATCAATACCACCATTCAAGAAAGAATAGCCATATTCAGCACCAACATACGGATTGTATTCCATAGCTTCTGCATTAGCAGCCATTGCAATGGCAGATGCAGCAACCATCAATGCACCAATAGTTTTTTTCATCTAATTTTTCCTTTATAAAGTTTAACCTTTGTCAGATTTTAACTTGCTTGTTAAAATCTATACAAACAATACTTTACAACTTATTTTCTAAAAATAAAGTAAATTTATATTACAAAATGATTGTTTATGATAAAAAAACGTGATAACCTTAACAAATATAATGGTTTTAGGCAGGTGAGATGATGTTAAGAAATTGCCAAAAAGGTTCTACTATGATTGAAGCTATCGGTGTTATCGGTATTATTGCGATGATTACAACCGGAATCTTTTCAACCGTTTCAAAAGTTTATGACCGCTATAAACAAACGGCAATTGTGCAGCAGATAAGAGATTTGCAAAAAAACATTCAAATGCGTTATTCCGCTGCAGCCGATTATAGAGATTTGATTAAACCCAATATTATGACGACGTTGATTAAGGAACGAGTTATTCCTTTTGATATGGTTAGCGGGGATAGAGTCTTTCATGCATATAAAGGAGATGTGCAGCTATCCGGAACTCAATATGATTATACAATTGTGTTTTCTGATATGAAAAAATCTGCTTGTATCGATTTACTGGCGATGGATTGGACCGTTAATAATACTTCGGATTTGATAAAACTGAAAGCCGGTGGAAAAACTTATAGCTGGACGGGAACGGGGACGTCACATAAGTTACCAGTAGCATTAAAAGATGCAGCCTCTATGTGCAAAGATAAAAGTTCTGAAAATGTGATAGAATGGACATTTCAATAAGCGGAGTTTGAATGGTAATGAAAGTTAGTGATATAAATGCAAATAGTGAAATCTCTTCAGGAAAGGTAAAAAGATCATCAACGGGTGGTGATTTTGCTTCTTTTTTAAAACCAATTTCCAATCAACAAAGTGCGCCTGTTTCAGGAATGACAAATGTTTCTAGTTTGGATGCAATTTTTGCGACACAAATGGTTGATGGAATCGAAGAGAAAGAACGCCGCAAAAAAATGATAAAACGCGGTAAAACATTGCTTGATAAACTTGATGATATTCGCTCTGCTTTGTTGAGAGGATATATTGCAAAAGATGAGTTGATAGAAATTTCACGCATGGTTAAAGAACAAAAAACAATGTGTGAAGATAAGCGCTTGCTTGATATTATTGCAGAAATTGAGTTGCGCGTTGAGGTGGAACTGGCAAAGTTAACAAAATAGCGGTTGAAACTTAATTATTTAACTTGAAGTTAAGTTTTTTCCTTTATAATTTGCTAAAAAATAAACCAGTTCAATTATTTTGAAGGAGTATGAACATGGAACCTGTTGCAATTTTACCGCCGGATTATCGTCCGAGTGCTGATGAAGAATATATGAACCCGGTTATGTTGGAATATTTTCGTCAGAAACTTATTAACTGGAAAAAATCTTTGATTAATCAATCTAAAGATACATTGGATGAGTTGAAACAAGGTGGCTTGAATCAGCCTGATCAAATTGACAGAGCTTCTTTGGAAACAGATAAAGCTTTGGAATTGCGTACACGTGATCGTGCTCGTAAATTGATTTCTAAAATTGATGAAGCAATTAAACGTATTGAAGATGGTGTGTATGGCTATTGTGAAGAAACAGGTGAGCCAATTGGGGTTGAGCGTTTGGAAGTACGACCTGTGGCTACTTTGTCTATTGAAGCACAAGAGCGCCATGAAAGAATGGAAAAAACTTACGACGACGAAGCTTAAGCTTGATGATGGTAAAAAATTTTATTTTGGCATCAGGCTCTCCGCAGCGTAAGGCACTGTTGGCACAAGCAGAATTGTCGCCAAAGGCAATTGTTCCTGCCGATATTGATGAAAGCGAAAAAGTTGGAGAAAAACCTTTTGCTTATGTCAAACGTATGGCCATGGAAAAAGCATTGGCCATATCGGCCCAATATCCACATGAAATTGTTTTAGGCGCAGATACAATTGTTGTGGTGGGAACAAAGATTTTGCATAAATCTAAAACTGATGAAGAACAGCGCCAAGTCATGAATTTGTTGTCCGGAAAAGCGCATAGAGTTATCAGTGCCGTTTGTGTTGTTGATAGAAACGGTAAGGTTTGCGTGCGTGTGAATTCTACCCGTATATTGATGAAAAATCTTTCTCCTACAGAAATTGATGATTATGTTGCATCTCATGAATGGGTGGGATGTTGCGGATATAAAATCGAAGGAAAGTTGGCCGCCTATGTGAAAAAATTAGTCGGTTCTTATTCAGGTGTGGTAGGGCTCCCGTTATATGAAACCCGAAATTTGCTTTTAGGAG
The DNA here is from genome assembly GCA_949295025.1 of uncultured Pseudomonadota bacterium. GTDB lineage: Bacteria > Pseudomonadota > Alphaproteobacteria > RF32 > CAG-239 > CAJLXD01. The sequence goes on along the minus strand of CASFJK010000006.1, from coordinate 12,515 downwards.
TGGGAATAAAATGAGTATCGATACAATTGTCTATGAGACAAAAAATGCAGCAACGCGTATTGCTCTTTTAGGAAATGGCGATTTAAAAGAGTTAGAAATTATTGAAGCGAATCGCGCTCTTGAAGGAAATATTTATCTGGGAAAAGTTGTTCGCAAGGTTGAACTTGCTAATGGAAAAATTGGCTTTTTTGTAGAATTGGGAGAAGGAAGAGAAGCTTTTCTTAATGCCGAAGAATATGGTTTGGATGAACTCAAAATCTGTGAAGGACAAAGTTTGGTTGTTCAAGTGGCACAAGAAAAACGTGCAGAAAAAGGTCCAAAAGTAACAAGAGCTTTACAGTTTGTCGGAGAAAATTTGGTTTATTGTCCTTATAAACTGACGGTGGAAGCTTCTTCAAAAATTAATGACAGAGCCAAAGCAGAGGCTTATCGTCAATTGGTGATTGAAAATACAACCGGACAGGAGGGATGGATTGTTCGTACCTCTGCCGTTAATGAAACAGAAAAACAAATTTTAGATGAAATGGCTTATTTGCGTTCCTTGTATGAAAATGTTCGTCAAAATGCCAGAAAATTATCTGCGCCGGCTTTGCTTTTGGCAAAGGCTAATCCTGTTTTTGAATATATTAATAAATACCAATCTCAGCTTAAAAAGGTGGTTTTGAACAGCAGAAATGTAGAAGAGGAAATTAAAGCTCGCTTTGGTGAAAATGTGAATACTGAGATTGATGCTCAGCCTTTTGAAACATTTGGCTTGGAAGATGCCATCGTTGAGGCTTTGGATAAAAATGTAAAGCTTAAGAGCGGAGGTCGTGTAACTATAGAAGAAACTAAAGCTTTTGTGGCTATTGACGTTGATAGTGGTCGTGATAACGGCAGAGGCAGTTTATCTCACTTAAATGAAGAAGCTGCTGTGGAGATTGCTAAACAAATACGTTTGCGTAATTTATCGGGAAAAATTATTATCGACTTTGCAGGCTCTTCAGATTATCGTTATTTGAAATCTGTTATCGAAATTTTGGAAAAAGAAGTGGCTGAAGATGCTACTCGTACAACGGTTTTGGGTTTAAGCCGTGCCGGAAATGTGGAAATTATCAGAGTTCGTAAACGCCCAAGTTTGTTGGATATGCTTTCGGTTGAATGCGAAAGTTGCCAAGGAACAGGGAGAGTGATGAAATGAAATGTCCTATCTGCAAAAAAGAATTCAGTGATTTGAAGTATCGTCCTTTTTGTTCTAAGCGTTGTGCAGATATTGATTTGGGAAATTGGCTCAACGGGAGTTATGCCATTCCGGCAGAAGAGCTTGATGAAGAAGATATTAAAGAACTGAATGAAGCTATGGAAAAAAAGCTTTACGAAGAAAACGAAGAGTAATTTTTTTGTTATGAAAAAAATCCCTTCTTAATAAAAGTTAAGAAGGGATTTTTTATATTTTGGAGATGTATGCATTTTTTTAAGAAGGGGTGTTTTTCAAAGAAAGCACCCCTTTAGGCAGATATATTAAAATGTGTAACGTAAACCAAAGTATACTTCGTGAGCATTGATGTTGGCGTTATCAATATCACCCATATCTAAGTATCGATAACCGGCATCAATATTCAAGCATTTGTTAACACGAACAGTCATACCAGCACCAATACTCCATGTGAAGTTATCGGTATCATTATTTTCAGTAATTCTTTCACCAAAGTTGGTACTGAAAATATCCATGTTGATTTGAGACCAACCGATACCGGCGCTAATGTATGGGCTGACAACATAGTTAGGCAGAAAGTCAAAATAACCATTTAACATTAAGTTGTGGAAGCCAAATTCGGTACCACTACCACCGGAACTACTAGTTTCTTCGTGATCTTCACGATAAGAATATTCCAACTCTGCACGGAAGTAGGAGTAACGATAACCAACGGCACCACTCATCATCCATACATTATCAAAATCGACATCGGCGGTAGCTGTGGTTGTTGATGATTCTTCCACAGAGTTCATATTAGAGTTGGTAACACCTCCACGGATAGCTGCATACCAACCATCTCTAGCAGCTGCTGTTCCGGAGATAACTGTTGAGAGTAACAGAGCTCCGGCAAAGGTTAAGATTTTTTTCTGCATAAAATTCTCCAATAAAAAATTGTCAATATTTTCAAAATTTGTCTATTTTTATCATATATATATATATTATGCAAGTTTTTTTTTATGACATTTATGTTACATTTATAACTTAAATTGATTAATGTTGTGTTAAAATGCTTTTAGACGAAAAAAAAGCTGCACTTTTTTGTGCAGCTTTTTAGTGTTTAGTTTAGAAGTATCCTTCAAACAATTTGATGCCATTGTAAATAACGACGATTTTATTACCATTGATTTGGTAAACTGTTGCATCGCCTCCTGTGGCAACAAAAGGTTGTTCTTTATCAAATCCACCTTCTACTTCCATCTTGGCAGAGTGAACATCCGTGTATAATGCACCGGTTTCAACATCATTATAAGACCAAGTGATATTAGAGCTAGATTTGTCTACCGTAATGTATGATGGGTAAAGATCTGTTCCATCCCATGCATTACCAACTTCTTTTGTGATGATGTCAGTATCCATTTCGGTAAGTTTTTGATAACCTTCTTTGAAGGAAATAATTCCTGGCTTGACAAAGATTGTTCCCGTATAAATCGGCTTGAATTTTCCATCAGGAGTTTTTTCCCAAGAGATACAAATTCTACCATATTTTTTGGTTTTCTCTATATCAAGTTCAGGCATTGTCGGATCTTGAGGAACGAGAACATCTACATCAACCAAGGCTGATGCCGGATAGGTTACGCCGTTATATTGTCCGCTGATGTTAAATGCAGCATTGTAACGGTTATAATCGCCAACCAAACCTTGCAATGGAGCAGAATAGCCTTCATTTTGGATATTTGCCCAGTCTGCAGATTTGAAATTAACAGTGATGTCGCCATCCTTGTACACAGCTGTTTCTGAAACAAAAACAAACTCGGAACTAACCGCTTCATTAGCCTTGCTGGTATATACCAAAGTGTAAGGTGTTTTAAGCGTGGTTACGGTAATGTTTTGTCCGCCGGAACGTGTGGAAGTGGAAACAGACTTCGGCGTCAAAGACGTGTAATCAAATTCGGCTGAATTCAACTGCAAAGTTCTCTTAGCCGGTGCTTGAGCATAAACGTTCAAAAGCACTTCCTTATAGTTGTTTGTTTCACTACCGTCACTAAATTTTTCATATAAAGTGAAGTAGCTCTTCCACTGTGTATCACTAATCCTTTCCAGACCTTCATTCAAAGCTCGCCACTCGGTGCGGATGACTTCTTCTGGCTCAACGTATAAGTCAACAGTGTTGGTCAAAGTTTCGGTCTTACCGTCATACTCTTCTTTGTAAGTGTGTGTGTATGTGGTCAGATTATACTTTTTACCATTTTTATTGACTTCGCCTTTATCTGTCGGTGTGCTTCCGGAATAAGAAACCTTAGATGTTTCCGGTGCCAAGAAGTCAATTCTTGTGCCTTGGAAATACATATATGCGGTTACATCCGTAGTTGTTACAACATCAACATATTCGTTGCCATCGATATTAGAAATATCATATTTGAAACGGTTGGTTGTGGTTGTTGTTACGTATGTAATGCCGTTCTTGGTTTCTTCTGAGGTCTCAACCGAAGATGATGCATCAGCTAATCTTAAACCGTTGTCACGGCAGAAGAATTCTTGCGCTTTGGACATGGTATGAGACTGAGCTATTTTGGCAGGAACAATAGAATCGTTTGTGCCGCTTAGCTTTCTGGTGATATGTAAAATCACCTTAGTGTCAAAACCATTACGTTCTCTGTCATAGCTCCAACTGATAATGTCATCAGTTTCAGGTTTACTGTCATCTTTGACATCAATATTAATCAGCGGATAGTACATGGCATTAAAGTTACCATAGGTTTCTTTAAAGCTTAGAGTATATTCCGTACGATTGTATTTGGTGCCGTCGCTACCAGTAATTTGACCTTTGTCATTTGGAGTTTGACCGTTCAGAGCAACGCTTGGAACTGGAGCCAAGAAATTGAGCTGTTCACCTTTGTAAACAGTGTAGGCTGTTTGATAAGTTTCTTCAATGTTGAAAGTGAAGAAATCAAAATCAAAGGCGTGCCTGTTTACAGTTGTAGTAACAACATGTCCTGTTGTTTCATCTGTTTTGGTAGATTCAGAAATCTTGACCGGATCTAACATGTTTTTCAGATTCAACGAGTTGTTAGGTCTGATAAACGGATCTTTTTCATCTAAATTGGTTTCCCGTTTCAGGGCTTGAGAAGCAATTGAGTCTCTTTGTCCGCTTTGAGAATAGATACGGCGGAAAATGATTTTAGAAATCCAATTTCCGTTGTTGTTCTCCAATTCATATATAATCTTTTCAGATGTAATTGAATCTTTGGGAGCAGGAGGATCAACAGAGCCTTTTTCTACCAAGAATTCTTGTGTTTGACTTAATTTATCCGTATCTCCATTATAGAGAACATTAAAATAAATCATGGTTGGATATGATAAATAATTTTTGCCATCGAGGGCAATTTCGGTGTACTTGTCGTACGTATATTTATCATAGTAGAATTCTTGAAAGTCTGAAGGCATTGCTACAATTTTAGCCCCAAGATAGGTTTTCCATGCTTTTTCGGAAGAGCCATGGACGCCAATTTGATAGTTGTTGGCATAAGACCATGTGGCAACCCAGTCAGAAGTTGTTTTTTGGAAAACATAATCACTTACGTTTTCTTTGCTATAATCTTCTGAAATGTTGTTGCTTACTTCTTTGAAGTTTGGATAACCAAATTCAATGTTGGGCACTTTCCAAGCTTCTTTTGCGTCATCAATCCAACGTTTGATTTCAAGTTCAGTGGAATAAGTTTTGCGTTTTTTACCACTTTCAGTCCAGAACTCCCAAACATCTACTTGTGATGTGTAAATGTCGGTTGTTTTATCAAGCACACGATTGAAGAAAAGTTTTTCTGTGCCGGCGATGATGACGGCACCATTGAAAATATCTTCTCCGGGCTCTACCTTCTCAGGAGCAGAAACAATGACATACGGATAAATCTTGTCTGTATGCTTTTCATTGTTGTGTGTGTGGTGGCGGCAGACATCAAAAGTAAATGTGACTTTGCTTCTGATGAACGGACGTTCACCAACAAAATATTTATCCAATATTTCTGCCTCTTGAGATTGATAAACAATGCTGTCTAAAAGGCAGTTTGGCAGCTTGATACCCTCATATTTAGAGGAATCTGTTTGATAAGAGGTTTCAAACTTGAATTCCAAACCATCAAAAACGAATGAAAATGTTTGGTCAAAAGTTTTTAGAATTATATTGTCGTTGTTTTCTTGTGCCGACAATGTTTTTTCTCCAAAGTTTTTTTCTTGGAGAGTGAAAACTTTTGTACCTCTGGTCATTTCATCCGGTTGTGCCCATTTGATTTCAAACGGCAGTAACTGATTGATTTGTTCTTCGGTGATTTCTTTTCCATTATCATGTTCAAGCGTTGCAATTGAGGTTACGACATCTGAAACAAGCGTGTTGGAATATTTCCACTCGTGCTTGATGTCAGAGGAACCTTCAACAAGAGTGACCTTGCCATCTGGGGTTGGGTCGGGATCAGGATTGGGAGAAGGAGTATCTCCACGATAAAAATCGTTGTCTGAGCAGCTGACTGCTGTGAAGATAACTGTTACAATTGCTAACAGAAATCTCAGGAGTTTTTTCTTTTCCATAAAGCAAAAATTTAGTGGTTATTAATATTGATTGATTTTCTATCTATCAGACTCAGGGTAGGATTGATGTTCCCCATTGCTTGAGTTATCCCATGTGTAAAAAAAGATAAGTCAAGCAGATCCTGCTTAATAATTTTCTTCATAGTTTAATATAATTATAGTTATTCAGTATCTTTTATAGTGTAAAATTAATGAAAAGGCAACCATATTTAGACAAAAAAAGCATTTTTTGTAAAATGTAACAAAACTGAAACAGATGAGATAAGATATTGAAATTTTATAAATTTAAAAAAGGAAAGAGCCGCAACAGTAGTTGCAGCTCTTTCGCGTATAATAATTAGCTCATTATTTTTTTAATGAACTTTTTTTCAATATCGCGCTTTTCTTCGTTCCCATCAGGTTCAGGTTGAACCCAACAGATACAGTAAGCCGAGTTGGCATACTGTATTTTTCGAAGATATCACTTTCAACGCCAACGGCGATGAACGGAGATATCTTCGCTCCGGGAGCGAATTTGCAGTATGCTTGGGCCTTCCAAGCAAATGTTATGTCAACGCCGTCTTTGACGTTGTCCTCACCATTTGCCTGAGGGAACTCTGTGTTGTGGAGTCCCACACCCAAGCCGCCCTTAATTCCAAGTTCTACACCTTTCCCTGGGGCGTGAGAGAGAAGGTGTCCGGTATGTATACCTGCAGTGGCGTAAACCGCTGGCGACCATTCTTCCGGGTGGAAGAACATCGCCTTTTGGTCTTGGTATACGTAAAGCTCATTGAGCTTTCTTGCTTCTGCTTCGAAACCGGTCGTTACACCGAATTTTTCGTAGAAACAGAATCTGTACTCGCCACCTAGGCTTACACCGTAACTTTTTTCAGGCTCGAAGCCTACCGAGCCAGCTACCAACCACTCCCAGCGTTGGCACACATTGGCCTCGTACTGGATGTAGTCAACTCCGTTTTCCTTCCACGTTGTGTGCCTGAAATAGGCGCACTTTGTGGTTGGGAACACTTCTGCCGGCGGAATAGCTGCCGGAGTGTTAGTAGTTTCTTGAGCCTGAACTGCTGTCATGGCTGTTAAAGCCACCAACAGCATAACGATATATCTTTTCATATTTTTTGTTTTTAAGTTTATAAATAGTGGGCGCAGTCACCAATTATGAACACGTCATAAAGTGAGAGTTGGCCCGTATAAGAGTTTTTTATTTTGAAATGAAAAGTCTTCGTCCTCTTATTTAGCGAAAACTTCATTGAACATCGTTTCACCATTGAAGGTTACAACAACGCGTACTACATTTCCATTTTCAGAAATTTCGTATACGTTTGCCTGACCACCATTGGCTACAAAAGGCTGTTCCATATCAAAACCACCTTCTACCTCCATTTTGCTAGAATGAACGTCGGTCAACAGTGTGCCTGTTGTAACGTCATTGTAAGCCCAAGAAAGGTTGGCTGCTGACTTGTCAACAGTAATGTATGCAGGGTAAAGGTTTGCCCCGTCCCATGCATTGCCAACTTTATTGTTAATAGAGTTGGTGTTCATTGCTGTAAACTTCTGATATCCATTCTTGAAGGAAACAATTCCTTTAGAAGTGATAACAGTGCCAGAATAAAATGGTTTGAAGGTATTTCCAACCTTTTCCCAAGAAATGCAGATACCTCCATAATTCTTGGTTTTTTCGATATCCAGAGTTCCCCATTCGTCTGGTGTTGACGGGTCGAGGTTTATTTCTTTATCAACCAAAACAGAGGCTACTTTGTTACCAAGCAAATTGTGTGCAAAGGTAACTTCATAGCTTCTGCGAGAATATAATTTTCCATCAGCTTCAACTTCAGTAGCTGTCGGGTTGTTGATACCCTTATATTCTACTGTTGCTGTTGCAAACTGGAAATCTATTTTCTTACCACGGTATTCAACATAAGCTTTGATATAACCGGCAATTGCTTTTACATCGCAATCAGGGTTAAACTTAGCTGTATAAGTATCGGTTACAGTACTTACGTACTGATTTTCCTTTACTTTGTTGAAGCCCGTTGCATCAGTTGACTTTTCAAGACCGCTGGTGAAAGACAAGCTTTCACCAAATACTCTCTGCTGTCCGCTGACAGTGAAAGAGTAGTTAGCGTTCTGGGTGAATGTGATTTCTTTATCTCCAGAAACTGACCAATGCTCAGTGATAATAATTTGAGAAGCATTGTCTTTGTCACCTTTGATAACTTTGTAGTCAAAGTCGATGAATTTATCTTCTTCAACTACTTCTACCCAGAATTCCTGACCAACGCTCAAACCTGCAATCTGGTCATTTACATTTCCAGTTGTAGATTTGTGGCTGCCAGAGAAGCTAACGATACCTTCCGGATAAGCGTTGTACTTTTTGCCATTCTCGCTCTTCTCAACAGAGTTACCTGCATTGAAGTTAGAGAAAGAAGTGCTAGTCTCACCATAAGGCATAGCAACCTCTTTTCCTGCCTCGCGGCGGTAGTAGAGGCGTTCAACTTCACTGTACACCTTCTTCTGGAAACCGTTGCTCCATGTATAAGTCCATGTGGTCTTATACATTTTAGCGTAGATATAACCTTCCTTCTGATAGAAATCTTCAGAAACAGAAGTTGATACATTTACACTTGGATTACCGATTTCGATGCTAGGCACGATCAGTTTGTTACCGGCGGTCTCAACCCAAGTCTTTACGGTAGCCAAACCAGATACAGTTTCCTGCTCTGTTGATGTCTTTCCGTCTTGGATGAAATAGTGAGTCAGATCAATCTGGCTCTTGTACTCTGTTTCAGATACTTTGGTGTAGCTACCAGTACCCTCTACAGAAGCAGAGCCTTGATAGATTTTTTCACCCGGTGTGAATACAACCGGAACCAATACAGAGTATTGGATGTCCATAGCCTCTGTATGAGGTTCTCCAGCCGGCAGGTCTGTAAAATGATTTTCAGCCTTCGCCGTCATGGTTACTCGGTTATATTTTTTACCGTTTACGATTATTTCTTCTTTTATGCCATTTACCATAGCGGTATCTGGCTCCTGTGTTGCCACCGTGGTCTTTTCATAACGGCAGCCAACTGCTTTAGAGTTGTTGCCTAAAGAAGCTTCGTACCAAGAACCTTTCAGTACGACTTCCATACCTACGAATTTGAGTGTACACTCGCGTTCGTATTTTTTGAAGGTTACTTTTTGGTTCTTTTTGCTGTCAATGAACTTAGCTTCGCTTGCGCTAGAGCCAAGATACATTTTTTCAGCAGTTACTGTGGTATCCTCTTTAATTGGATCCCAAGAAATGCTCATCGGAGCATTTTCATGCTCAATGAGGTCGCTTTTAACGACTTGCCCGTCGACCTTATATTCGACGTAGCCGTCGAAATAATGGTCATTGGCGGTTGCCAGACCGTTGCTGTATGACCAAGCTTCTTCATTCAGCTTGAAGTCGCTAAATGACAAGATTGAGTCCTCAACAACAGTGTTGCCACTGTTGTCTTCATCACTAGGGATGAAGTTGTTGTCGGAGCATGATGCACCGAATAAAACTAATAAAAAAGCTGCAAGGCTCATGATATTTGTCATGAGATTCTTGTTTTTTAATGAACTACGCATATGATTAAATTTTATATTGTTTTTACTTCAGTGTTGGTCTGTCCGATTTCAAGAAGCTTTCCCTGTTACAAGAAGACGTTCCTTACTCATTTCAAGCAAAAATAAACCCTTATATTGATTTACTTTCCTTAAAAACCAACTTTATGAAATTTCGTTAATTGATAATTATAGCGAGCCGTAGCTCCCATAATTAAATATGATGAGCTATTACTCGGACAATGTAATAGTGATGACAGAATAAGATGTTTGACAAAATTATAATAGCATGAATTGGTTAAAAATACAATAAAAAGATATGAATCCTTTTCTTTGGCGCAAAATTTAACAAAAGTGTCACAATCTGCTTTTTTGTCAAAGGAATCGGAAATTGAGCTAAGTCTTGCTGGGTGCGAATCTCGCTAGATTCGCTTTTTTTGTGTATAAAGAGTCGGTTAGAGAAAATTATTGTAATATTTTGCTTGCAAGAATCGGAATCACTGTTATATTTTTCAACCAGTATGAATTGGCTTTAGGGCGAATCTGCCCTTAAAGCTGTGTTTTTAACCTATGGCTGTTTTATTTTCTTAGATTAAAACGGTCAGCTTAAGGAGCTTATTATAACATGACTAAATGGGTATATACATTTGGAAACGGCAAAGCCGAAGGCGACGCCAGCATGCGTAATCTCCTTGGTGGTAAAGGTGCTAACCTTGCTGAAATGAACAAGGTCGGCTTGCCGGTACCTCCAGGATTTACCGTTACAACCGAAGTTTGCACTTACTACTATGCAAACAACAACACTTATCCGGCTGATCTTAAAGATCAAGTTAGAGAAGCTGTTGCCGGCGTTGAAAAAATTATGGGCAAAAAATTTGCCGATGCCAACAACCCGTTATTGTTCTCCGTTCGTTCAGGCGCTCGCGTTTCTATGCCTGGTATGATGGATACAGTTTTGAACTTGGGCTTGAACGATGAAACCGTTAAAGCTTTGGCTAAAGCCAGTGGTTCTGAAAGATTTGCTTACGACTCTTATCGTCGTTTCTTGCAAATGTTCTCCGATGTGGTTTTGGGCGCCGATTTAGACCTCTATGAAGGCGCTTTGGAGAAAATGAAAGCCGCTAAAGGCTACAAATCTGATACAGATTTGACTGCTGACGACTTGAAAGAACTCGTTAACGAATATAAAGAAATCGGTAAAAAGACCGGTAAAATCGTTCCTCAAGATCCTTGGGATCAATTGTGGGCCGGTATCGGCGCCGTTTTCGGTTCTTGGATGTCTGCTCGTGCTATCACCTATCGTAAATTGAACAACATTCCGGGTGACTGGGGTACAGCTGTTAACGTTCAAACCATGGTATTCGGTAACGCTGGTGATGACTGCGCTACCGGTGTTTGCTTCTCTCGTGACCCGGCTACCGGTGAAAACAGATATTACGGTGAATACCTCGTTAACGCTCAAGGTGAAGACGTTGTGGCTGGTATCCGTACTCCGCAACCGATGGCATCTGAAGGCAAAGGTAACTCTTTGGAAGAATTGTGGCCGAACCTTTACAAAGAATTGGTTGACGCTAGAAACAACCTCGAAAATCACTACAAAGATATGCAAGATATGGAATTCACCATTGAACACGGTAAACTCTGGATGTTGCAATGCCGTAACGGTAAACGTACCGCTGCTGCTGCCGTTCGTATGGCTGTTGAAATGGTTGAAGAAGGCTTGCTCAATAAAGAAGAAGCCATTATGCGTGTTGGTGCTGACCAATTAGACCAATTGTTGCACCCGATGCTCGACCCGAAAGCTAAGAAAAACGTTATCGCTACTGGTTTGCCGGCTTCTCCTGGAGCTGCTGTTGGTCGCGCCGTATTCAATGCTGAAGACGCTGAAAACTGGGCTAACAAAGGTGAAAAAGTTATCCTTATCCGTAACGAAACTTCTCCGGAAGATATTGGCGGTATGCACGCTTCTCAAGGTGTGATCACTGCTCGCGGTGGTATGACTTCTCACGCAGCCGTTGTTGCTCGTGGTATGGGTACTCCTTGCGTATCTGGTTCTAACGATATCACTATTGACTATGCTAAGAAAACAATGACCACAAAATCTGGTGTTGTTATTAAAGAAGGCGACTGGGTATCTTTGGACGGTGCTAAAGGTCAAATCATTGAAGGTCAAATCCCGACTGTTAACGTTGAAATGACAGGTAACTTCGGTAAACTCATGGGCTGGGTTGATGAAATCCGCACTTTGAAAGTTCGCGCTAACGCTGAAACTCCGAAAGATGCGCAACAAGCTCTTGACTTCGGTGCTGAAGGTATTGGTTTGGCTCGTACAGAACACATGTTCTTTGATGCTGACCGTATTCCGGATATGCGCGCTATGATCTTGTCTGACACAACAGAAGGTCGTCGTGCTGCTTTGGCTCGTTTGTTGCCTTACCAAAAACAAGACTTTAAAGATTTGTTCAAAATCATGAACGGCTTGCCGGTTACTATCCGCTTGCTCGATCCGCCTTTGCACGAATTCTTGCCGCATACTGATGCAGAAATGCAAGAATTGGCTAACAAAATGGGCATGACTTTGGAACAAGTTAAAACTCGCGCTAATGCTTTGCATGAAGCTAACCCGATGCTTGGTCACCGTGGTTGCCGTTTGGCTGTTACATATCCTGAAATTGCCGAAATGCAAACTCGCGCTATCTTGGAAGCTGCTTTGGAATGCCAAGATGCAGGTATTAAAGTAATTCCTGAAATCGAAGTTCCTTTGATTGGTTCTAAGAAAGAGTTGGATATTGTTAAACACACTATCGATGAAACTGCTGAAAAAGTATTCGCTGAAAAAGGCAAGAAGATTGAATACCTCGTTGGTACCATGATTGAATTGCCGCGCGCTGCTTTGCAAGCTGAAAACATTGCTGAAACCGCTGGTTTCTTCGGCTTCGGTACAAACGACTTGACCCAAACAACTTTGGGTATGAGCCGTGATGATACAGGTGCAATCCTCGATGAATACCGTGCTAAAGGTGTTTATGTTGCTGATCCGTTCGCATCTATCGATGTTGAAGGTGTTGGCAAATTGGTTCGTCGCGCTTCTGTTGAAGGTCGCGCTACCAACCCTGATTTGCACTTGGGTGTTTGCGGTGAACACGGTGGTGATCCGAAATCTATCGAATTCTTTGATGAAGTAGGTTTG
>CASFJK010000005.1 GCA_949295025.1 uncultured Pseudomonadota bacterium | reverse complement strand
AAACAAGCTAAAGACGCTAAAGTTATTGTTTTCAAAAAGAAAAGAAGACAAAACTATCGTCGTAAAAATGGCCACAGACAACAAATTACATTGGTTAAAATTACCGATGTTTGTGGTAAATAAGATATAAGGGAGTATTGAGTTATGGCACATAAGAAGTCAGGCGGTAGTTCCAATAACGGACGCGACTCTATCGGACGTCGTTTGGGTGTTAAAAAATTCGGCGGTGAAGCTGTTATCCCTGGAAACATCATTATTCGTCAACGTGGTACTGTTTACCACCCGGGTAACAATGTTGCTATGGGTAAAGATCACACAATCTTTGCTGTTGCCGAAGGTAAAGTTGAGTTTTCTAAAAAAGCCGGCGATAGAACAGTTGTTTCTGTTGTTACCGAATAATTTTTAGAAAAAAATCAATTTATGGCGGAGGGGGAGTTTTTATCCCCCTTTTGTTTTTTTAATCTGTTGTAAAGTCAGTGTTATGAAGTTTTTGGATCAAGCTAAAATATTTGTAAAATCAGGCGATGGCGGTTCCGGATGCGTCTCGTTTCGTCGTGAAAAATATATTGAATTTGGCGGACCCAATGGTGGAGACGGCGGTAAGGGCGGAAGTGTCTATTTTGAGGCAGTCGAGAATCTGAATACATTGATTGATTTTCGTTATCAGCAGCATTTTAAAGCTCATAAAGGATATAACGGAAGCGGTTCAGAAAAAACAGGTCCTAAAGGCGAAGATATAATCATTAAAGTTCCGGTAGGAACAGAGATCGTTGCCGAAGATGGAGAGACGGTTATTGTTGACATGATTGAGCCCGGTCAACGCTTTTTGATTGCAAAAGGCGGGGATGGTGGTCGCGGTAATGCTCAGTTTAAATCTTCTACTAACCAAGCCCCTCGTTATGCTGAGCCCGGTTGGCCCGGTGAAGAAAAATGGGTATGGTTGCGTTTGAAGGTGATTGCCGATGTTGGATTGTTGGGCTTGCCTAATGCCGGAAAGTCGACTTTTCTTTCAGTTGTTACTTCGGCTCGTCCAAAAATTGCCGATTATCCGTTTACAACATTGCATCCAAATTTGGGTGTGGCATGGGTCGATGGTTATGAAATGGTGATTGCTGATATTCCGGGATTGATTGAAGGTGCTCATGAAGGTACCGGACTCGGTGACAGATTTTTAAAACATGTTGAACGTTGTGCCGCTTTTTTACATGTGATAGATGCTACGGCTGAAGATGTGGTGACTCCATATCAAGTCATTCGTAAAGAATTGGAACTTTATGATGAAAAATTGGTCAACAAACCAGAGGTCGTTGCTTTAAATAAGTGCGATGCCTTGAGTGATAAAGAGGTGAAACAAAAAGTATCGGCTTTGGAAAAAGCGTGTGGCAAAAAAGTTTATGCCATTTCAGCAGTGGCAAAACAAGGATTGTTTGATTGTCTTTTAGATGTTAATCGTTATATTATACGAGACAGACTGAAAAAGAATCAAGACGAAATAGTTGAAGAAAAACAAGAAACTAAAGGTTGGTCACCAATTTAGTGGTGCAAAAAGAGGAGCAGAGATTTGATTAAAAAAACAAAAAAACAAACCTCCGAGCAAGAAGCTGCAGAAATTTTGAAAATTGTCTTGGATACCTTGGATGAAGGTAAAGCTGAAGATATGGTCGTTATTGATTTGCAAGGTAAATCTTCAATTGCAAATCAGATGGTGATTGCCAGTGGTACATCACAAAGACACGTTGCCTCTTTGGCAGAAAAAGTTCAAGAAAAACTTAAGGCAGCCGGATATCTTTCAATGGCAGAAGGTGAAGAAAAAGCTGATTGGGTTTTGATTGATGCCTTTGATGTGATTGTTCATATTTTTAAACCCGAAGTTCGTGAGTTTTATAATTTGGAAAAAATGTGGGCTTCCATCGGTACTTTGAAAAAAGTCGGAGGAGAATAAAATAATTATAAAAAAAGCCGGATTGTTTTCCGGCTTTTTTTATTAATTGCATAAAGCGGCTAATAGTATTATTAAAACAAATAGTCCAATCAGACATATTCTGATTTTAATACTTTGTTTTAATGTGTATTGAGCCGCTTCTTTGGTCTGAAATCGGTAACATTTTTCCATTCCATATAAATTCTTATCCAGAAATAGGATTTTGTTTGTGTTTTTCCAAATAATTAACCATCCTAAGTTGTTTACGGTGTAAACATATCCGGCGCAAATTCTATGTATGTTTTGTTCGTGTAAATTGTAGGGAACACCTAAAAACAACATAGGCAACGAGATTGGGGTTTCCAAATATTCAGATAAAGCTTTGGCAGCATCCTCTTCGTCAAGAATGTTTTGAGATAAGGTTACCAGTTCCAGCGGTTCAGAAATAATTTTTGACTTAGTGTCTAACAATTTTTTTTGTTTTTGGTGCCAAGAAGAAATGGCATCGAAAGTTTCTTTTTTCATAATATTCAAGTTTAATAATTTTTATAATTGTAATAATTTGTTTTTAAGATTATTTTTTTTGTAAAAAAAGTCAAGAGAGGAAATGGATGAAAGTTACAATTTTAGCAATAGGAAAATGTAAGAAAAACTCGCCGGAAGCTCAGATTATTGCAGAGTATATTAAGCGTTCTTCATGGAATGTGGTTATAAAAGAAAAAGACAATTCCGATCAGGTGGATGAAGCTAAATTTTTGCAAGAAAATATTCCGCATGGCGCCAAAGTTATTGTTCTGGATGAGCGCGGTGAAAATATGAAAAGTTTGGAACTTGCGGCTAAAATTGAAAATTGGCAACTAAACGGAGTTTCTGAAATTTGTTTTTTAATCGGTGGTGCTGACGGACATCTACCATCAACCCGAGATAAAGCAGACTTATTACTTTCTTTTGGAAAGTTAACTTTACCGCATATGCTTATGCGTGCGGTTTTGTCAGAACAAATTTATCGTATTCAGACGATTATTAATCATCATCCTTATCATCGAGAATAACCGAATCGGATTTTTGATGTTTCTGAAAACATTTTATGGTGTTTTTGGAAAAAAAAGTAAGCTTTATTATATTAGCAAAAGATAAATTTGATTTTTTTTGTATAAAACCTGCGAATTTTTTTATTTGTTGTTGAAAAATTAACTTTTATTGCTTAAGTTTATTTCTGTATTAATTGTTAAACAATTAAATATTAAACCCATATGGAGATTAATAATATGAAAAAACTGTTTAGTTTATTCTTTGCAATTGTTGCATTATCTGGTTGTTCTTCTTTAGGCTTTGATGGCGGTTTGTTTGGTGGCGCTGAATGCGACTCTAAAGAAGCTCGTGATTTCATGGCTAATGCAGAAGACAGAGTTTTCTTTGCTTTTGATAGTTCTGCTATTTCCAGCGAAGCTGCCGATGTTTTGGATGGCCAAGCAAAATGGTTGAAAGATCACAAAAAAGTTAACGTAATCGTTCAAGGTTACTGCGATGAAAGAGGTACTCGCGAATACAACTTGGCTTTGGGTGAACGCCGTGCCAACGCTGTTAAACAATACCTCATTTCTCAAGGCGTAGCTGCTGACAGAATTTCTACAATTTCTTACGGTAAAGAAAGACCGGCTGTTTTGGGTAACAACGAAGCTGCTTGGGCTCAAAACCGTCGTGCTGTAACTGTAGTTAAAGCTACTTCTAAATAATTTACAGTTATAAGAGATTGATAAAAAAACGTATCCTAATTTGGGATACGTTTTTTTTATTGCTTGAGATTATATATTTTTTGTTCTAACCTGTTGCTTGGTATATGATTTTTTTATTCGAGGAAATTATGAAATTTAGCAAAGTAGTTGTTTTGTCTTTTTCAGCTTTTTTATTGTGTTCCGCTGCAAATGCACAACAGTTTGGTGCTCTTGAGGCTGAAGTTGAGGCTTTGAAAGAAGATATGCGTGCTCTGCAAAGAGATGCTTATCGTATGAAAAATGATGATGCTTACGGACCTGTTTCTTCTTCCGATATGGCTTTGCGTGTTGGTGAAATGGATGAAAATATGCGCAAAATCAACGGACGTCTGGATGAGATTGAATATAAACTCAAAACCTTTGAAGAACGCATTAATATGATTAATAAAGATATTGATGTTCGTATTTCTATGATTGAGGGAAAGCCTATAAAATCAAGTGGTGCCGGAATTAAAGAACCAAAAGAAAAATTTGCTCCCAAAGTAGCTGAAAATGCACCTAAGTCTTTGCTCGGAGCAGAAATTGATAAAGGAACAGATTTGCCTTCCGTACCAACCAAAAATGCAGAACAAATTTATAAAGAAGGGCTGGAATATCTTAAAGCTAAAAACTATGATAAGGCTGAAGCTTCTTTTGATTCAGTGTTGCGTCGTTTTCCTAAAGATAAGTTAGCCGGCAATGCGCAATTTTGGCTTGGTGAAGTTTATTATTCTCAAGGACAATATAAAGAAGCCGCTGTTGCTTTTGGTAAAGTTTATAAAAATTATAAAGACGGACTTAAAGGTGCCGATGGTTTACTTAAGCTCGGTATGAGTATGAGTGAACTTAAAAATAAAGATGCTGCATGTGAAGCATTTATGAATATGAATTCTGAATTTCCTAAGGCTGAAGACAGAATTAAGAAAAAAGCTGCTGAAGAAGCTAAAAAGCTTGGTTGTAAGTAACTTTGGGATAAAAAGAGAATTCAACTTTGATTAAAGAGTTTTTAGAAAAATATGGTTTATCCGAAGAGAAAGAGTTTGCCGTTGCCGTTTCCGGTGGGGCAGACTCTTTGGCTTTGGTATTAATGATGCAAGAAGAACTTGCACCTCTTTGCAAAAAAATTGTGGCGCTGACGGTTGACCACAAATTGCGTGGAGAATCTACCGAAGAAGCTCTTTATGTTGGGCGGATTATGAAGGCTTATCAGATTGAGCATCATATTCTGACATGGAATGAAGAAAAGCCCAAAAACGGTATTGAAGAAGCGGCCAGAGAAGCACGCTATAATTTGCTTGCTGATTGGTGCCAAGAACATAATATTAAAGTTGTTGCAATTGCGCATCAAGCGCTAGACCAAGCCGAAACATTTTTCATGCGTTTGCAACGAGGCAGCGGTTTGGAAGGTTTATGTGGTATGCGTGCCGTTACACAACGCAGTGGCTTGACGCTTATTCGTCCTTTGCTTTCTATTTTGCCTGAGGATTTGAAAAAATATCTCTATAATCGTCAAATTGAATGGGTGGAAGACCCGTCTAACCAATGTGATGATTTTTTGCGGGTGCGCGTGCGCAAGTTTATGCCGCAAATCGAAGAGAATTTAGGTATTACGCCACAGCGCTTGGTCGAGACAATGAAGGTGTTGCAATCCACTTTGGATTATGTGCAATATCGTGTTAATCAATATATTAAAAATCATGTTCGTTATTGGGATGGAGCAGGGGTTTCTTTTTCTGAAAAGAATTTAGGCGAATTGCATGAAGAACTTTTATTCCGCGTTTTAGGAACTTTACTCTATCAACAAGGCAAAGCAAAATATAAGCCCGAGGCTGCCGAACTGCATCGTTTGATGATGCGCTTAAATGAAGATGATTTTGTTTCTTGTACTTTGGGTGGATGTGAAATTATCAAAAAATATGGGCAAATTTGGATTGTACCTGAACTTAAAATCAAAAACAAACCGTCCAAAAAAGATTGGGAAGATTTTTGCAATTTGCATCCTAAATATAAGAAACTGAAGATACCTTACAAATTGCGATTGTCTTTGCTGAAATTAGTCCCTATATATAAATAAGTTGTGTTAAAAAATAAGGAAAAAAGATGAGAACAGGAAAAAGTATAATCATCTGGTTTGTGGCTTTTATCGCCTTATCCACCGTTTTGAATATGTTTAACGGTAATGCTAAAAAAGCCGGATATCAGACAGTGGCCTTTTCTGATTTTATGAACGAGGTAGATGCCAAACGTATGGCTGAGGTCAAAATCGCCGGTCCCGATGTGACAGGTACAACCGTTGATGGGCAAAAGTTGATGACCTATGCACCATATGATCCGACCATGGTTGAGACTATTCGCAATAGCGGTGCCAAAGTTACGGCAGCTCCTCAAGATAATTCTTCCGATACATTCTGGGGCGTGTTTGTTTCTTGGTTCCCGATGATTTTGCTTGTGGGTGTATGGATTTATTTTATGCGCCAAGCCAACTCCGGTAACAATAAAGCCTTGAGCTTTGGAAAATCGCGCGCTCGCTTGATTGAAAACAATAAAAAGGTGACTTTTGCAGATGTTGCCGGTTGCGATGAATCTAAACAAGAATTGGAAGAAGTGGTTGAATTTTTGAAAGAACCGGAAAAATTCCAACGTTTGGGGGGCAAAATTCCGAAAGGTGTTTTGCTTGTAGGACCTCCGGGAACAGGTAAAACTTTGCTTGCCAAAGCGGTTGCAGGTGAGGCAAATGTGCCGTTCTTTTCCATCTCAGGTTCTGACTTTGTGGAAATGTTTGTCGGTGTGGGTGCATCTCGCGTACGTGATATGTTTGCACAAGCTAAGAAAAACGCACCTTGCTTATTGTTTATTGATGAAATTGATGCCGTCGGTCGTCACCGTGGTGCCGGTTTGGGCGGTGGAAATGATGAGCGTGAGCAAACCTTGAACCAACTTTTGGTCGAGATGGATGGTTTTGACGAGAACGAAAATGTGATTTTGATTGCCGCTACCAACCGTCCTGATGTTTTGGATCCGGCTTTGTTGCGTCCGGGACGTTTTGACCGTCAAGTTACGGTAACAAATCCGGATGTGCGTGGTCGTGAGGCTATTCTTAAAGTTCATGTTCGCAAAGTGCCTTTGGCTAAAGATGTTAACTTGACCGTTGTTGCGCGCGGAACCCCTGGGTTCTCAGGTGCCGAGCTTGCAAATCTGGTGAACGAGGCTGCATTGATTGCCGCTCGTAAAAACAAGCGCAAAGTGACATCAGCTGATTTTGATGAAGCCAAAGACAAGGTTTTGATGGGTAATGAGCGTAAATCCGTGGCCATGGATGAAAAAGAAAAGCGCAATACCGCTTATCACGAAGCCGGACATGCGATTTGTACACTTCATGTTCCGGAATCTGACCCCATTCACAAAGCAACGATTATTCCGAGAGGACGTGCTTTGGGTATGGTTCAACAATTGCCGGAAAAAGACCAATATTCTTATTCCCGTGCTAAAATGCACTCAACCCTCACCATTATGATGGGTGGACGTGTGGCAGAAGAGCTGAAATTTGGTTATGATGCGGTAACCTCCGGTGCATCTTCGGATATTTCGGCTGCGACCAATTTGGCTCGCTCAATGGTGATGGAATGGGGGATGAGCGATAAGCTTGGACCAATTCGTTATTCGGAAAACTCCAATGAAGTCTTTTTAGGTAAATCGGTTACTCAAAACCAAAATATGAGTGAAGAAACCTCAGCTTTGGTCGATGAAGAAATTAAAGCCTTTGTCAACCAAGGTTACGAAAATGCCAAAAAGATTTTGACCGAACATCGCGAAGATTGGGAAAAATTGGCAGAGGCTTTGATGGAATATGAAACCTTGACCGGTGAAGAAATCAACGATTTGTTAGCCGGAAAGCCGATTGATAAATCAAAAGACGAGCCGGTGCCGGAAGAAAAACGCACTCATTCTTCCATTCCGGAGGTATAGTAAACACAGTGCGTTGAGCGCAAAAGTTAGATTGTAATAAATGAGTGTTCCAACAAAAAAAAGGGGGATTTCATAAGAAATCCTCCTTTTTAATTTTTTTTTAATTAAAAAATCCTTTGATTTTATCACTAAAGGATTTTTTTTGTTCAAATTCGATAAATGCCCTGATATATTCGGTGTCTTCAGGGCGAACAGTCCAATTCCAGATAATACAGTTTTTGAATTTTTCAAATAAAAGCATGTTTTTCATACTCTCGTTGGAAGGAGCCACAATCATCTGCGTTACCGGATATCTATCCGTGCAGGTGATAAGCATATTATCAGAATTTGTTGCTTCAAAACCAAAGACATTGCCATCCGGCATCCAGTTCATGGCTTTTCCAGAAAGCGGAGCCCCGCCCAGAGCCAGAAGCGTATCATTGATATTTTTCAAAACTTGCCTATTGTTATATAGGTATAAAAACATAGACAAGTACTGCTTATATTCAAGGCATTGCTGCTTCATCTTTCCGACTTTGGCGGAAGCCAAAGCTTTTTGCGCTTCTTTCAAATTGCCTTTGCTTCGGTTAAGTTCAACAACAATATTTTCTTTTACAACAACGCCCCAAGGGGTTTTGCCATTTTGGGGAACTGTTGTCATTGTGCCGTCGGTATATAAAACGGCGCAGGGATATTCCTGCAAGATGTTTTTTTCTTTCATAATATATCTATTTTAATTGTTTTCTAAAAAAGAAAATAGCATATTTGGAAAATTTTGTCAAATCCGTTTGAGCAAAAGATGAAGATGTCATAAATTTGTCATCATTAATTTGCTCCGTTTTTCGGTTCTGTTAGATATGTTGCTTTTTTTTGCTTCTATGCTGTTATGCCGAATTTGGCTGCCGCCGACCAAACGCAGCGCGTTCGATTGCAAAAGTCAGACTGCCTTTCTTATTTAATTCTGTCTTTCGATAATAAAGTCAGCCAGGTCTTGCAAGGTTTGGGCTTTGGCACCGAAAATGGCGATGCTTTCTTTGGCTTCTTTGATTAAATCTTTGGCAATTTCTTTGGCCTTATCCAAGCCATAAATGCTGACAAATGTGGCTTTACCTTGTGCCTCATCTTTTTGCAGTTTTTTACCCATCAATTCCTGATTGCCTTCCACATCCAAGATGTCATCGGCAATTTGGAAAGCCAAACCGATTTTTCTGGCATAATTGACAATCGCCAATCTCTCATCCATATCGGCTTTGCCCAAAATGGCACCGGCCTCACAAGCATAGCGGATTAAACGTCCGGTTTTCATTTCTTCAATATGCAAAATCAATTTCTCGTTATTTTCTTCTTTGGGGGCGGTTTCGGCATAAATATCGAGCATTTGTCCGGCTATCATGCCATTATAAGCGCCAGCCGCGTTAGCAAGCAAATTAATCAACTCGCAACGGATGTTGGCATCAATATTCAAGGTCTTGTGGCTCAAAAGCTCAAAAGCCTGGGTCAACAAACCATCTCCGGCCAAAATAGCGGTTGCTTCATCAAAGGCCTTGTGGCAAGTGGGTTTGCCACGGCGCAAATCATCGTTATCCATGGCGGGTAAATCGTCATGAATGAGCGAATAGGAGTGCAACATCTCTAAAGAAGCAGATACAAGTGCGGCGGTTGGGTAGGTGGAAACGCCAAAGAGTTTAGCTGTTTCACACACCAAAAACGGGCGCAAACGCTTGCCGCCGTTCATAACGGAATATTTCATGGCTTCAACCACGCGTTTTTCCGGTCCATTGGGTAAGGGAAAATATTGTTCCAATTTTGTGTTGAAGTCTTGGGAGAAGGTTTTGAGCTTTTCTTTGATATCAGACATTATTCTTCTACCTTATCTAACGGGGTGGTCGTCATTTCACCATTGGGTGCAATTTCAATTTTTTCAATTTTCAACTGAGCGTCTTTGAGTTTCTTTTCGCAAAGTTGTTTCAAAGCAACGGCTTTTTCATAAGCTTTGACGGCATCGTCTAATTTGATGCGTCCGCTTTCCAACTCTCTTACAATGTTTTCAAGCTGAATGAGGGCATCTTCAAAGCTCAAATTTTGAATATCATTTTCAGGCATAATCTTCTCCTTTATTAATTTGCTCTCATCATAATCTACTTATTTTTGATTGGCAATTTTAAAAGTAAAACTATCGGCTATGTATTTAAGTATATATAACAATTAGTTTGGCTAGAACTGGGCAAGTATTTCAATTTATGCTAAATTAAATTGTAATTATATACATCAGGAGGTGTAAATGAAAAATATGGCTATAGAAAAAGGCGCCAGATTATTTCGAGCGCTGGGAAACTTAAAAAGGCTTGAGATATTGTTCTTTCTGCTCGGAAAAGAACTCAATGTCGGTGAATTGGAAAAAATGGTTGGAATCAGCCAATCGGCGTTATCACAACATTTGGCGGTTTTGCGTGCTGAAAATGTTGTGAAAACAAGGCGAGAAGCTCAAACAATCTATTATTCCATTCGCAATGACAAAGTGGTTAAGCTCTTGCGTTTTATGGATAAACTTTATAATCAACCTTACAGCATTTGAAAGTATATATTATGCCGGATTCAAACTCTCATTCAAATTAATAACCCTGATTTTCGGGGTTGTTTTCTTTTAAAACAATGCCATGTTTTTGTTTGTCATAGGCAATGCAGACATTGCCGTTTCTGAGTTCTATGGCATCTTTACCAAAAATATCATATCTCCAGCCTGAAAGAGCCATGCAGTTTTCATCTTGAAAAGTTGAAAGCATTTTCAAATCGTCATCCGTGGCAATTAATTTGGCAACAACACCTTGTTCTGCCGAGCGGATTTTTAGAAGTAGTTTTAAGAGTTCATACAAAGCCTGTGCACCGGAAGACATGGGTTTTTCTTTTTCAGCACGGACATACTCCGAAGCAGGAATTTCTTTACATCTTTCCAATACTTCTAAAATTTCCGTACCGATTTTGCCTTGAGCTACGTCTTTTCTCATGTTGCGGATTTGCAAGAGTTCTTCAACCGTTTTGGGGTTGATAGCGGCAATGTTTGCCAGCATATCATCTTTCATGATGGATTGACGCGGTGTGTTTTTGCTTTTAGCTCTTTTTTCGCGCCATGCAGCTAGCTCGCGCAAATAGGTGAGAACTTTGGCATTATGTGAACGATGTCTGATTTTGTGCCAGACCTCATAAGGATCAACGTCATAAGTTTGCGGATTGCGCAAAATGTCAAGTTCACTTTCAAGCCAGCTTTCTCTTCCGTTTTCTGCCAGTTTTTGTTTGAAGTGAGTGTAGAGGTTGACCAAATGGGTGACGTCGGACAAAGCATATTGCAGTTGTTTTTCATCTAAGGGGCGGAGCTCCCAATTGGAACAACGGCTGGTCTTGTCTAAATCTATTTTCAAAATGCCTTTAACCAAGCTTTCATAACCGGCGGATTCCCCATAGCCGCAGACCATGGCGGCAACTTGAGTGTCAAACAAAGGGGTTGGAATTTTTCCGGTCAGGTTATATAAAATTTCAATATCTTGGCGACCGGAGTGAAAAACTTTGACTATATTTTGATTGTCTAACAATTTGAAAAACGGTTCTAATTTAATGTCTTTGCTCATAGGATCAATGACAGCGGCTTCATCTTCTGCACCGACTTGAATGAGGCAGAGCTCAGCGTAATATGTTTTTTCACGCATAAATTCTAAATCTATGGTGATGA
Organism: uncultured Pseudomonadota bacterium; assembly: GCA_949295025.1. Taxonomy (GTDB): domain Bacteria; phylum Pseudomonadota; class Alphaproteobacteria; order RF32; family CAG-239; genus CAJLXD01. Next base: position 66,022 of record CASFJK010000005.1, on the reverse strand, counting down.
AGGGTTTATCATTTAATAATGCGCAAAATTGTTCCAGTTTTTCGGTTGTATCAATCAAATTTATCATATTTTTTCCTTAATCAAATTCATTTTTCTTATAAAGCAAAACATCAGATGATTCAATATTTTTTATTTTGGGTTATTTTTTTGTTTTTAAAACGGCTTGTTTAGATATTAAAATAATGGTATATTAAATTATGTTTTATCCTAGTAAGGAGTTTTGAGCATGAGTACAGAATTGAAATTAGGCAATCGTTTTGAAATCGTAGAAAAAAGCGTTGTCAATAATTATGATAATTATAGCTATCATAACAATTACGAATATTATAAGGCTTTGAAAAAAAGTAATTATAAAGAGCTTGATACTCTGTTCAAAGATGGTAAGAAAATTGATGAAGGTTCTTTTCTAAGTAATCCGTATTCTGATAACGATTTGGTTTTGTTGGCATCTGATAGCAAACAGAAATTGTATAAAGATGGTGAGCTTTGTGCTGCAGGTGAGGAGATTTCTTTTGCTAAAGATTTTTATGTGGTAAAAAATGATCAAAAACTCCGCTTTATGAGTGCAGAAACACAACAAGAGATGTTTAATCTTAAAGGAATAAAGTTTGGAGGGTATAATTCTGAACAACATTTGATAAAAGTTGATAATCAGGTTTGGAAATTTGATGATGGAAAAGCTCACGCTTATCAGGGGGAAAGTGCTTATTTACCTTTTGAAATCCTCGATTTCCAATTATCTGTTTCGGGAATTTTGCAAGATGAAAAACTCGTGCAATCTTATGAAACGGTCAAAAGTTCCGTTCTTAATTTTGCTTATGTAAATGAAAACGGAGAGGCTGTTACTTTAGAAACACTTCGTGGGCACGCAAAGGAAGATATGTCTACTCCAAAACATTTGCTGGATGTTTATTTGAATATGGTATCATTATATTCTCAACAAGCAAATTCATCTTATAATATTAATCAAGAATATCTTTCAGAGCTTAAAACACGAGTTTATGCCTTACGTGAGGCTTATCAATCATTGTTTAAGAAAGATATTGATAGAGAACCGGCTTGCGATGATAAAACCGTATTTGAGATGTTAAGCGAAAATGTTAACTACAATTTTGCGGCTCTATGTGATTTATTTCCTGAAGAGTTTTTGAAAAAACAAGATTTTAAAGAACAGAAATTTGATTTTGGCAGAATTCAACGGGATTTTCAATCTGACAAATATTTGCCTTTTATGGCGCATTTTGTTTCTTTGCATCCTGAGTATGTTTCTTGTATAGGAACAGAACAAAGTTTTCTTGCGCGTATGATCGAACAACAACCAGCATTAATTGATAAATTTATGGATACTCCTTTAGAAGATTCTTTGAAGCGAGGCTCCCAACATTCAAAAATTCATCAGATGTTACGTGCTCAGGGTAAACATTTGTATTATTTGGAAGATTTTACCATTGCACCTAATAAAAAGTTTTTACAAGAATTGCAAGGTTATGGATTTGGCAATCATGATAGAGCTTTTCAAAAACTAGCAGAAAAATTGGCAAAGGCTTCTTCTGATTTTTATCGAGATGATTTTGTTTTTGAAAATGCCAAAAAATTGATAGAGCAACTTATTGCTCAAGATAAAAACGTTGTTGATAGAAATGTAGAAACAGTTGCTTATCAAGATTTGGCAATTTTAGCAGAGTTGAATATTGCCAGAACGCCAAAAATGATTGAAAAGCTAAATAAAATGGCTCAAGTAGATATGGATAGGTTGGGGTATATGTCTTCTACATGGGAAAAACTCCATAAAGAAGGTATCGTAACACCTCAGCCCAAAATTTATCCTGCTTTGTCGCTTATTCAATATGGAAAGAATGATATTAGTTTAGATAGAGATTATCAGAAATTAAAGTTGGATTTTTCTGATTTTAGAGATGTGGCTCGCCCATATCATCTTTCCGCAGATTCTAAAACCACATTTTTGAATGAAATGTTGATTTATGGTCGTGCCGAGGCTGCCGCTTTTGCTTTGGTTAACGGAGCATCTCCGTTTCAAAAAAATGAATTTGCTCACGGTAAAAAGACGGGCATGCCTTTTGCAGGTCTATTTTTACGTACTAAAAATAACAATTATAAAGGTGTGAAAGAGTTGATGGTGGATATTGCCGCATATCTACCGGTAAATAAAGGACCCAAAATAATCAGTGATATTGAAAAATCTTTGGGACAAACTTTACGTCAAGATCCTTATGTGTCCAGTGTTTTTGTTGAAATGAAGCAAAATTTGGGCAAAAAAGTTCCTCAAAAAGAAAGTGAAAATTCTGAAACAAGAGAACAGAAATATGCTGCTTTTTATGCTCTGCCCCAAGAAAAATTGGATGAACTAGATGAACGCAACAGAATTTTAAAAGGACGAAATGTTGACGAATATAAGACAATGTTCTCTGACTATACAACCTTTGGGCTTAATGGATATAACGTACCATATTCTCCCGAAAATATAGAAAAACTTGAATTGAGTATCAAACGTCAAGAAGATGAAAAGAAGGCTCAAAAATTGGCAGAACAGAAGGCTCAAGCCGAAGCAAAGGCAAAAGAAGAGGCAAGAGCCAAAGCGGAAGCTAAAAAGATTCAAGAACAAGAGGCTCGTCATTTGTTGGAAGAAGCAAAGTTAAACCAGAAAAAAATTCAACAAGAAAAAGAAGAATTGGAATATTCTAAGTATATAGTTGATGTGGAAGAGGAAGCAAAAGAGATGGAACCGGTTCTTCCAGAGCTAAGCAAAGAAGAACGTATGAAACAAATTAAAGATGCCAAAAAAACAACAAAATCAAAATCAAAGCTCAAAACGGTTGGTTTGGCTGATTTAGCTTCACTGCTTAATTCTAAAGAAATGGGTTAGAGTTATCATCTTGGTTAATAGGTAAAAAAGCTTGAGTTTTCCTCAAGCTTTTGTTGTTTAAATTTTATTTTTTAGAAAAAAGCTTGCTTTTGTCTAAAAATGTGATAGAACGTTGGCATTAAATATATTTTTATAGTGATTATTAACTAACCTAAAAAAATTAAGTTATGGAAAATAAAAATTTGTTTCCCGCAGTGGTTCTTATGCCTACAAATCGTGTTCAAAATTTTGTGAAGAATGTTCCCAATATTTTTACACGTCGTGAGGCTTTGGTTTTTGGTATCAGATGTAGAGAAGAAGCAATGGCTATTGAAGCGCCGTCAGCTGAAAAACTGCAGCAACTTCTTGCCCCTTATCCTAAAGATGCGGCAATTAAGTATTATTTGCCAATAAAGATAGATGAAGGTAAAGCTAAGCTTTGTACCTTTACTTTGCAATTTGAAGATGAGCCGCAGCTCTATGCTGTGTGGTGTCAGTGTGGTAAAGTAGTGTCTTCTTTATCTACAAATGAAATCAAAATGTTGCGTTTTGCAATTTTTGAAAATTTGGAAGCCAAACAGATTTGTTTTCAGTCTTATTCTTTGTATCCGGATGATAAGTGGGTGCAATTGATGCTCAATTTTGCTCACAATATTCAGCCTGATGAACATGAATGGGTGGCATCTGAAATCAAATTTGAAAGTTGTGAGATAGTTTGTAATTTTTAATCTTTTTTATTAACTTAAATTTTTTACTATGTACGCATTGAAATCTTATTTTCTTGTTGTTGCCGAGGCAATGCAAGTACAGCAGGTGTTGGATAAATATCCTGACTTAAAAAAAGCAGAAGTGAAAGTGGTGTCTGAAGCTGAAAAACACAAATTTCAGGTTTTGGAGCTTAACGATGTTGCTTTTCTTGAAGTCTTAAAACAGGAGTTTTCTGCTGATCCTAAAGATTTTTGGAAAGTTCCTACAAAGGTGGATTTTTGTATTACATTACCTCAGAAGGAGTGTAATAGCTTTGTTTTACCGGTGTATGGAAATTTTCAAGATTCCAGTTGTTGGGCTGAAAAATGGCAAATGGCTTCTTTTGAAGAGACCAGAAAGTTTACGCCTGTATTGATTTCGTGTTATAAAACTCCGGAAGCTTCTTGGGTGGAATTTAGAGGACACACCGAATTTCCGAATGACGAATGGTTTGATAATATTCGGAATATTTGTAAACATTTTACAAAATCGGTACCGACATTCTTCCACGCAGAAAAGATGATCTAAAGAGTTTGTCTTGAAAAAAAAGAGTTATGACCCAAAGTCATAGCTCTTTTTTTGTTGCTTTTCTTTTGTTTTGAGTCTACAACATAAAGGCAAAAATAATAAACAATATTTTGTGAGGTTTTAATATGAATTGCTATCGCACACACACCTGTGGCGAACTTCGTGCTACAGATATTAATAAAGAGGTGAAACTCGCTGGTTGGGTTCACCGTAAACGTAATCTCGGAAACTTGTGCTTTGTGGATTTGCGAGATCACTACGGAATCACGCAATGTGTGTTTGATAGTCATTCTGATTTGTTTGAAACAATCCAATCCATCCGTCCCGAATCGGTTATCGGTATTACCGGAAAAGTGATTGCACGTGAAAGTGTGAACAAAAATATGCCGACCGGTGATATTGAAATTGCCGTTAACGGTTTGGAGATCTATTCTCAAGCAGATGTTTTACCTTTCCAAGTGGCTATTGAAGATGATGCGCCGGAAGAGTTGCGCTTGAAATATCGTTTTCTTGATTTGCGTAAAGACCGTATTCATAAGAACATTTTGCTTCGTTCAAAAGTTATTCAACGTTCTCGTGAATTGATGCGTGAGCAAGGTTTTACCGAATATCAGACACCAATTTTGACAGCTTCTTCTCCGGAAGGTGCTCGTGACTTTTTGGTCCCTTCTCGTTTGAACCCCGGAAAATTCTATGCTTTACCGCAAGCTCCGCAACAATTCAAACAATTGTTGATGGTGTCAGGCTTTGATAAATATTTCCAAATTGCACCATGCTTCCGTGATGAAGACCCTCGTGCAGACCGCTCTCCGGGTGAGTTCTACCAAATGGATATGGAAATGAGTTTTGCTACTCAAGAAGATGTGTTCAAGGTTATTGAGCATACTTTGGGTACTATCTTTAACGAATTTGCTAACGGTAAAAAAGTTGACCAAGCGCCCTTTGTCCATATTCCGTTCCGTGAAGCTATGGCAAAATATGGTTCCGATAAACCAGATTTGCGTAACCCGCTCATCTTGCAAGATGCAACTTCATTCTTCGGCAATAGCGGCTTTGGCGTTTATGATGGTTTGGTTAAAGAAGGTAAAACTGTTAAAGCCATGGTGGTTGAAGGTATTGCCGAAAAACCGCGTTCTTTCTTTGATAAGCTCGATGCTTATGCTAAAGAAGAAGGTATGGGCGGTATTGCTTATGTGGCTTTTGCGGCTGCCGGTGCTAAAGGTATTGCCAAACTCTTGAGTGAAGAAAAATTGAACGAACTCAAAGCAAAATACGGTGTGAAAGATGGTGATGCCGTTATCTTTATGGTCGGTAAAGGCATGAAGTTTGATAAGTTCAGCGGTCGTTTGCGCAACAAAGTTGGCGAAGAGTTAGGTTTGGTTGATGAAAACTCTTTCAAAATGTGCTGGATTGTTGACTTCCCATTCTATGAAGAAAATGAAGAAACCGGCGCGGTTGAATTTTCTCACAATCCGTTCTCTATGCCGCAAGGCGGAATGGATGCTTTGTTGAACAAAAATCCATTGGATATTTTGGCTTATCAATATGACTTTGTTTGCAACGGTGTTGAACTCTTGTCCGGTGCGGTTCGTAACCATGAACCTCAAATTATGTACAAAGCTTTTGAAATTGCCGGTTATGACAACAGCGTGGTTGATAACAAGTTCGGCGGTATGATTAGTGCCTTTAAATTTGGCGCTCCTCCGCACGCCGGTTCTGCTTATGGCGTTGATCGTTTGGTTATGTTGCTTTTGGATGAGCCGATTATCCGTGATGTGATTTTGTTCCCATTGAACGGTAAGGCGCAAGACTTGATGATGCAAGCTCCAAACTATGTGACCGAGCAACAACTCAAAGAACTGCATATCAACGTGGTTCCGGTTGAAGAAAAGAAATAGTTGATAAAAAGAAAATCCTTCCAAGGGGAAAACTTAGGAAGGATTTTTTTTGATAAAATGATTATCTTATTCGGCAGCGTTTAAGCATAAACTTTCCAAATCACAATCATCAAGACACATACCGTAGATACAGCAGTCATCATGATGGTCGTAAAATTGTTTTAAGGTTGCCTCTAATGTAAAGCCGCATGAATTGTAGAATTTTCGGGTGGCTTTATATTCAGGCTTGCTGTCGGTTTTTAAGTAAAGTTTGCGTCCGCCTAAAGCTTTGATGTGCTCAACTAACTTAGTGATGATTTGTTTACCAATACCGCGCCCTTGGTAAGTAGCATGAGTTACCAACCAATAGAGCTCATAAGTTCCGTCAGAGGCGGAAATTTCTCTGACTTTTTCAATGTCATCTGCAGTAATTGTATATCTGAAGGTAAGCATCTTACACCTCCTTCAGAGCAACGCAGTCCTCATTGAAAGAAAAGTTAAAGCAAAAATTATGTTTCGGAGGCTCGGCTGAAACCGCTTGATATCCTTTCTTTGAAATATGTTTTGAACGTTTTTCATAATAGATATCTTTTTGTTTTAGAGAAAGAGATGTTCCTTCTCTATAAATATTAGAACACGAAAAAAGTCATTTGACAGGAGGGGATTTTTTTTGCGAAGGTATGTAACAAACCATTTGACAAGAGCAACAAAAAGGCATAGATATAATGCGTTATTAGTTCTATTGCTTCGTCGTCTAATGGTAGGACAGCGGATTCTGACTCCGTCAATCTTGGTTCGAGTCCAGGCGAAGCAGCCATAAAAAAACTCTCCTTTTTAGGGGAGTTTTTTTATGGCTAAGGCACAGCCCGACGAGAACCAAGATTTTGGTTCGGAGCGGATAGTTGCTGAAACAAGGTGCAATTTCTTAGCTTTAGCTTGAAATTGTGCCAAAGTTGAAGCTTACGGCGCGAAAGGGGCCCGTTGGCAAAAAAGCCAATGGGAATTTACAGTCCAGGCGAAGCAGCCATAAAAAAAGCCTCCGTAATCGGGGGCTTTTTTATTGAAAAACGGTTTAGGAAAATTAATTTGTTCCCAAAATTTTATCGACAATAGCCTTACCGTTTTGGCGGCGTTTTGCGACTTCTTGTCTTCTTTCTCTTTCTTTTTTCTCTTCAGGTGTTTCTTTGTGATTCTTTCTTTCTGCTTCTCGAAGACGCATCTCTTCTTCCTTCAGTTCATTATAGGTTTTGGCTCCGAAATGACGCAAGAGACGTATCATTTCTTTATCTAAGACCTCATCTAACAAAGTGTAAAACTCTGTTTGATAGTCTTCAATATAACCATCGATGTACCCATTGAAAACTCTTCTTGAGAATGTATTATTTACTAGAGATGCATCTTTAGTAAGCAGCTCGGCTACTTCTTCATAACGAGCTTCTTCTATACAGTTTTTCAGATCCCATACAGAGGGTTTTGAAAAGAGATTTTTTAAAAAGTTAATCATAATTATAAATATTTATAAGGAACAGACCAGGCAATCTTTCCTCGAGTTTATAAAATCTATCATCATTGAATACCTGACAACAATAATAGCACAATAATTCTTTTTCAGACAAAAATATATCATAAATTTTGTCTGAAAACAATAGCAAAAATACTTTTCTTGCCAAATTTTTAATTTATTAGTATTGAATAGATGATAAAATTAGAAACTTTGAAAGTATTGGGTTTAAATCTTATGTTCAGACAACTGAAAAATTGGCTTGCTTATATGCGCAAAAAAGTGATTGAGCCGATGCGGCGGAGTTATAAAAATCCGGCTTATTTGGCGCGATCTAATGCCATTGGCATGGGCTTGGCTTTTGCGCCGTTTCCGGGGCAGGTGCCGGTGGTGCTTGCTTTGTGGGTGTTGTTGCGGCGCACAAAATATCGTTTCAGCTTGGCCATATCGGTTGCTTGGACGTTTATTTCCAATGTGTTTACCAATCTGCCGCTTTTTTATCTTTATTATCTGACCGGTGCTTATATAAGGCAAGATGAAACGGCTTTTTCTTATGCCGAGCTTAAAGAGTTGTTTGCAAACGGCATTTTTCAGGCTGCCGGACAAATCGGGGTGAACATTCTTTGCGGCAGCTTGCTCTATATGCTGATTTTTGGAGTACTGGGATATTATCTCGGTATTCGCAAGCAGGTACAAAACTAAGCTTCAATCTTTTGCAAAATGGCTTGCTCAATTTTATGTCCGTTGGTTTTGACCAACTTGATGCGAATATTTTGATAATTGAGCTTGATGTTCTTTTTTTCCAGTGGAATTTCATCCATTAAAGAAAAGATAAAGCCGGCAAAGGTTTCACAATCAATTTCCGATAAATCGAGTTCAAAAGCTTTTTCAACTTCTTCAATGGGCGTATATCCTTGAATTACCCAAGAATTTTTGTTTATTTGCTTGATGTTGGGAACTGATGGCGGTGCGGTAATATCATCTTCCAGCTCGCCGACAATTTCTTCCAATAAATCGTTCATGGTTACAATACCGGAGATGCCACCATATTCATCAACCACCATGGCAAAGTGAATGCGACTTCTTTGCATGTTGTGAAACAGGTCGTCTATATGTTGGGTTTCAGGCACAAATAAGGTCGGCTTGATGGCTTTGTTGATGAGGGCTGATTTACCTTGCGGTTTGTATTTGTAATAGTCTTTAATATTCAAAATACCCAAGATATTGTCTGTGTTATCTTTGTAAACCGGATAAACGGAATATCGTGTTTCAATCATAATTTTTTCCCAATTTCCGGTATCATCTTCCACATCCAAAAACTGCACGTCGGTGCGGTGTTTCATGACCTCATAAACCAATTTGTCATCAAACTCAAAAACATTATGGATAAGCTCTTTTTCTTTATCATCAATCGTGCCATTTTCGGTGCCGACATCAATCATAATACGGATTTCTTCTTCGGTTACGTTTTCATTCTTTTCTTCGGGATTGATGCCAAGTAAGCGTAATGAAATGTTGGTAGAAACTGTTAAAAACCATACAATCGGCGAGAAAATTTTAGCAATGATATATATGGACGAAGACATAAATAAGCCGATTTTTTCGGCATGTTGCATGGCAATGCGTTTGGGTACGAGCTCGCCCCAAATTAGTGTGATGTAAGATAAAATGAGCGTAATGCCGATAACTGCCAAAATATCTAATTTGGTCGGAGAAATGGTTACTCCTTGCGCAATCAGCCAATCTACAATGCGGTCAGAAAAGTTATCGGCGGCAAAAGCACTACCTAAAAAACCGGCAAGAGTGATGCCTACTTGAATGGTGGCTAAAAATTTGGCTGGTTGTGCGGTGAGAGATGCTAAGCGAACGGCTCGTTTATCGCCATTTTCAGCCATGCGTTTGAGTTTGTTATCATTGATGGAGATGACCGCAATTTCAGCGCAAGCAAAAACGGCATTCAAGAAAATTAAAAAAGCTTGGAACAATAATAATTCGAGAACAGTATAGTCAGTCATAAACAGTTTCCAATTGTTGTTTGTATATTTAAAGTGTAGCGGTAGAAATTTCCTTTGACAAGGAAAAATTTAAAATTCAGCCTTATTTTTAAGATTGTCGTAGCGTTTATGAATGCACTGAATGGCGGTTTTGTGCACGCCTTGCGTGATGTCATAATAAATGAAACGTCCGTCACGGCGGGCGGTGACAAAGCCATCATCTTTCAAGCGCTTTAGGTATTGCGAAACTTTCATTTGCTCGCTTCCTATGCCGTTGATGATGTCCGAGACATTGCTTTCGCCATACAAAGTGAGATATTCCAAAATGCGCATCTTATCATAGTTGGCAAAGAGCTTGATGCGGTTGGCAACCATGGTGGTATAATCTTTGGGCAGAAGCGCTTTTTCGGTCAGATAGAAGAAGCTATCGGTCATATAGGCAAAAAGCTTACGAATGCACTCAAAGATGCTTGCCGGATATTCTTCATAAATATTGTAATAAATAAAAATGCCTTTACGCTCGGTTTTAACCAGATTGGCATCGCGGAGTTTTTTCAAGCTTTGGGACACAATCATCTGCTCTTCCTCCACGGCTTTGGTCAGTGTGGATACGGATGAGGCACCGTTGACATCCATATATTCCAACAAACGCAAGCGCAAAGGGTGGGCAATATAGCTGATGCCTTTGACGGCTTTTTTCATGATTTCCGGCGGCAGTTGCTGCTCCATAAACTTTTCTCCGATATTTTTTCTTTCAGCCTATATCAAACTGCGGCAATTTGCAATTATAAAAAAATTCCCCGACTTAAAACATCGGGGAATTTTTTATTTTACAAAAGGCTGAACATAATTTTCAAATTGGGTTTCATATTCCGGAGCCCAGCCCATCAGATAATTTTTGCCCATGAGCAGAAGCGGAGTGCCGACAGAACTGCCGTTGATTTTATATTCTTTTACCGCTTGCACAAGGAGTTTATAACCACCGGCATTTTCAACATTGACCATGGATAACTCTAAATTGGGGTGCTTGGCTTTGATATATTTCAATGCTGCGTGGCAGTGCGGGCAATAGTTGGAATAGAAAAAATAGATTTTATTTTCTGAAAAAGCGGATTTTTCACTTGCGGTTTGAGCCGTGCTTTCCGTTTGGGTTTGATTATCGCAACCGGTGAGGACAAACAGCCCTAATGCAAAAGCAAAGATGATTTTGTTCATTTGTTTTCTCCTTATTCTATGCAGCAGTCAACCGCTTTTCTGGCAAAAGCTTTCATCTTGGACAACGTACCGGTTTTTTCTTCTGAAACCTCAGGTGTGCTAGGGATGTTGGCATCAATTTTTTCTGAAAGTTTTTTCATGTCTTCGGTTTTATCTTCAATCCATTTTACATCTGCGACGTTTAACATATTCATATTCAAGCCCCAGAACAGACAATAAAGCTCATAGGCTTGGTTGAAAAGTTTGTAGGCTTCTTCTTTGTGACCTAAAGATTGTTGCTTGGTGCCAACCTCCATCAAACGCATGGAAGAAGCCAGCAAATGTTTGGATATGCACCAGACTTCGCCTTCATAAGCCGGAATAACTTTTTGCATCAAGGTTTTGCGCATTTCACGAATGTTTTGTACCAAATCGTAAAAAGAATTTTTTCCGGTTTTGGCGCCAGAGAAAACAAGGTGTTCTTCAATGCTGATAAGGTTCATGATGGCGATGGTTAAATCTTGGTCAGAAGACAGGTCTTTGGGATTGACTTTTTTGGCGCTGTCTATCTTCTCCACAAACTCTTTGACATTTTCAATTTTTTTCATGGCAAGTCTCCAATATATTTAATAATATATATGTATTATATATGTAATATATTAAAATTGTCAAGTGTTTAAATTAAAAGATTATGTTATATTGATTTCGTAAAACATTTTTATTATGATAATTACGTATTGTTATAATTATAAAATTTAAGCTTATGGTATTATTGAGTAAAATTTTATTGACGACTATCTGCGGGGTTTTGTCTGTATGGTGTATCAAAAAGTTGATTTTTGCTTGGTATGAATTTTGTGATTTGTGGCAAGCTAAAAAACATCCGGAAAATTTTTTTCATACAGAAGGGGTGGTTTTTAACAAAAAAACTAAAAAACTGGAAGAAAGTTCTCGTCCAATCTTGCCCTAGGAATAGTTTGTAATCAAAAAAAGCCTCCGCGATTGGAGGCTTTTTTTATGAAAGTTTTTTTATGTCTTCCAGCACCTTGCTCATAGGCGTTTGGGCTGAATAGACTTTTAATGTCTTTTCAATGTGCTCTACTTCTCCCCATTCATCATAAATAATGTCAATTGGGAAAATTTCTTCACCGCGAACGAGGACTCTCAGGTCGGTGTATGCCGCAACCGGAATGTTGAAACCTTTATCAATGATGACAAGTTTCGAAAACATTCTTTCCGAGTAATAACCATATTCGCCTTTTGTTAAGTTTACCAAAAAGCTTCTGTAAACCCAACACAGATTGCTGGCATGATTACCATATGCTTCTGTGAGATTGACCAAAGAAACCTCATAAGGGTTTATTTTTTCTCCCAGAAACTTTGCAAAAAAATTGACAGCATCATCTTTACTCAAGATGAGCTCAGGCAATCTTTCAGTCAAATCTATGCGAGGAATAGGGTGGTATTTACCACTCTTGTCATAAATAAAATCAGAAACTTTTTCTTCTAACACATCAATCTGTGCTTGATATTCTTTCATTTCAGCACGGCGTTTTTTTGCTGCAAAAAAACTTTTAAAAATTTTCATAATTGTATATTTTTTTTAGTTATAATTATATTTGCTCTATAGACAAAAATATATTGTTTTGAAAGTTTTGTCAACTTATTTGCGATTAAGCCTTGAGCCTTTCTTGAAATTTTAAAGGATAAAAAAGTAATTATATTTTAACATCGTAAAGAGCAATAAAAAAATATATAGACAATAGACAAAAAAGATGATATAAATGTGTTACAAAGAAATTATTATCGGCCTATTGCTATTTTTCAAGCATTTAATAGTCGTAGGTTATTATTGTAATCTAAGGGAAAAGCTTGATGTTTCCCTAAAAAAATAAAAATTATGAAAACATTAGTATTGAATGAGGCTTTTTATGCCTCAGCTAAAAAGAATTATGCCTCAGAGCTAAAGAAAGCATATGAGTGTCCTAAGATGGTTCGTAGATTTCTTGAATTTATCGCTAAGAGAGATTTCTTAAACATGAAGAAATTTCTGGATAAGGGCTTTGATCCAAATCTTGTTTGCGTCCCTGTAGAAAGAAGCTACAGCTACGATAATGGGATGATTACCGGTACGGAAACTCTTTATTATCGTATATTGGACGTATGGGGAGATAATCCAGCCATAGCCAAACTATTGCGCATGTATGGAGGAAAAACAAGTGATGAAATTTCCGAAGAGTACGAGCGCGAGTGGAAACGCAAAATGCAGCAAGAAGAGGCTGAAAGAGAGGCCAGAGTGAAGTCTGTGCATCAAAAAGAAATGGAAGAGTTAGATAAAATATTAAGCTAATCTTCCAGAACAAATAAAAAAAGGTTTGAGAAAAACTCAAACCTTTTTTTATTTATTAAGTTTTGATAAGTGGGGTTATCTTCCAATTCCTTGATAATCAAAGCCCAAATCTTTGGCTTTTTGTGGGTCGAGCAAGTTACGACAATCTACAATTTTTTTATGACGCATCAGTTCAGCTGTTTTGCTTAAATCAAGTTCTCTAAACTCGTTCCATTCAGTTAAGACAGCTAAGACATCGGCATCTTGCAGAGCTTGATACATATTGTCGGCATATTGGATTTTGTTGCCAAGTATTCTGCAAGCAGTTCCCATAGCTTTGGGGTCGTAGGCGGTTATGTCTGCACCTTGGTTGATGAGTTCTCCGATAATTTCCATAGCTGGGCTTTCGCGACAATCATCCGTGCCATTTTTGAAGGCTAGCCCTAAAACGGCAATTTTCGGATTTTCTATGGATTTTACGGCAGATAAAATGCGTTCAGACATTTGTTTTTTGCGGTTGACGTTGCCATTGATGGCGGCATTAATCAATGTCATGTCCACACCATTTTGGCGCGCCATAAATGACATGGCCATTGTGTCTTTGGGAAAACAACTTCCGCCATATCCGGGACCCGGATTTAAAAATTTTGGTCCGATACGACTATCTAAGCCCATTCCTTGCGCAACTTCATAAATATCTGCTCCGGTTTTTTCACAGAAATTGGCCATTTCATTAATATAATGAATTTTTATGGCCAGAAAAGCGTTAGATGCATATTTAATTGTTTCTGAAGAGCGGCGTTTAACAAACAACATGTTTGTTTTGCCTTCAAAGGGTTTGTATAATTCCTTGATGACATTTTTTGCTTTTTCTGTATTGGCGCCAACAATGATGCGATCCGGATTAAAAAAGTCATGGATGGCAAAGCCTTCGCGCAAAAACTCAGGTAAAGAAACAACATCAAAGTCTGCAAACGGATTTTTTTTGGAGATTAAACCCTCTACAACATCTCCGGTTCCAACCGGAACGGTTGACTTTGTGGCAATGACTGTATATCCGGTTAAATATTCGGCAAGCTCTGTGGCAGCAGCATGAATATATTTCATATCGGCTTCTTTGGTCACCGGATGAGGGGGCGTGCCAACAGCTATGATAACAACATCGGCATTTTCAACACCTTCTTTCATAGAAGTTGTAAAATGCAAACGTCCTTCTTTGACATTTTTGTGGAATAGGTCTTCTAAGCCGTCTTCATATAAGGTAATTTTTCCTGACTGGAGAGCTTCTATTTTTGAGGTTTCTCTATCTATGCAGGTAACCTGATTTCCTAATTCTGCCAGACCAACACCGGTTGGCAAGCCTACATATCCGGTTCCAATGATACCTATTTTCATAAAAGTTTCTCCATATAAAATTTGGTCCAAAGGCTATAAAACATATTTTACAGCAAAAAATAATAAATTTACTTATCCATTTTTTATGATTGTTGTCAATAGAATGTCTTGATTAATATTCAAGATATTGGGGAGATGATTTTTTTATAAATGAAATTTTAATAAGATGGGGGATGAGTTTAAATATTGATATTTCTCTGTAGGGCGAGGACTCTATATGCGTTATCATCATAAAAAAAGCCTCCGCAAGGGGAGGCCTTTTTTATGATGGTGCCGACACACGGACTCGAACCGCGGACCCACTGATTACAAATCGACTGCGCTTGTAAAATATTATCTTTATAAATCAATATGTTAATCTTAAAATTTTAGCGATTTTTTTGCCGAGCTACCACCGAGCTACCACGCTAAAACAAGCTGCCATCAGCTTGTTACAGGGAAAAATTTATCAGCTATGAGTGGTTTTTAGTTTTTTGACTATGCAAAAAAACAGTTTTCAAGGATTGTTTTAGTTCTTTTATAAACATCTCTAAAGTATCTTTGGATAATTCCTCAAGGCTTAAATAGCTTCTGTCGCTTTCAATTTCCATTAAAAGCATAAGCCCTTCGGAAGTTACGCCAAAGTCGATTCTATCAATTCCATAGGGCATATTATTCCATTTCATAAAAGATTTTGCAATCTGTAGCATTTTCCTGTTTGGGGCGAATTCCTTTAATTCCCACCTGTTATCCATTCCGGAGGCTATTGTTTCGAGAGCATAACAAAACTTTTTATCAATAAAAAAGTAACTTTGTTCTTTCGCAAAAGGAATATACTCTTGGATTATGTAATTGTTTAACTTACGGCGTATCTTATTTTTATTTGCAAAAATCTTTACACCGTAAGAAGAACCGCCATTTTGCGGCTTTATTAAGACTGCTTTATTTTCTGGAAATTCCGCTAATGTTTTATATGTTGGTATAACATTATCAAAATTGTCGTTGAGATAATATAAATAACTTTTGAGAGAAAAAGATTTGCTCCTTTGCTGGAGAGAATTGTAGATGATTATGTTATTTTTTATCGCTATATTTATAAGACACTTAATTTTTCTGTCATAAATACGCTCAGGCCACGCATTTCGGAATAAGAAAATATCAAAGTTGGCACAATCTGAAGGAATATCTTGGCTAACATCATACAGTTCAACGATAAAATCATCTTTTAACAAAGAAGCCAAGAAACTATCCTCACCTTCTCCTAAAGTTTCATTTGTAACCAAAAGTATTTTAATCATTTCGCATTCCATAATATAATGATTACAGCCGACAAGTTAAGATATGGTTTAATTGTAGTTTTTATCTCAAAACTTTATAATAAATAAAATAACGAATAAATCTATATATGATTAATACGAATAAAGCAAAACGAACACCTGTATAATCAATTACAATACCAATTAATAGCAACAATATTGATGTCCAAATTGTTGATACCATACTTATAATAGATTCCATTGTTGCTCGTTGTTTGTCGCTATATTCATGCTGTAATAAATTAGAGAAAGATGTTGAAGATGTCCCGTCTAATAAATCAACCAAAGATATTATAAATGGGGATAAGAAGTTGTTTAATCCAATAGCCAAGCTTCGAATGGCAATCATATATGAATTTGAGATAATCAAAACGCCGATTGGCTTAAATTTTTCAATTAAATATGAAGCATAGATATAACTGATACATTCGCAAAATTTCTTCAGCATCCTAGGAGTTCCTAATAAATATTCAGGAATTAACATCTTAAAATAAATTATATCAATTCGATAACTAACATTATCTCCCATAATTTTAGCCAAACTTATCCAACGAAGTTTTGTATTGTTTTTATAAAAAAGATAAATGTTTTTAAGGTGTTCTTTTAAATTTTTATATGAAAAATATGCAGAAGAATAATCTATATTATAATAAAATAAGCCAATTATCATTGTCATAACAGCGGCAAAACCAGATAGATAAAAACAAATAATGTAGGGATAGTAATAACTTAAAATTCCCGATAATAAAGCAGAAATCGCTGATGACATAGCTCCAAGACCTTTTATGCGGCTGTAAAGTCTATTATAATCTTCAAGTTGATTGCTGGCTTTAATACTTTCGTAAATAAAAGCATCAAGTGTACCGCTATATAATGCCTGAGATAATCCTAAAACGATAGCAGCAGAAAAGCACAAAACATTAGAGTATTGTTCAAATATTCCAGCAAGAATAAATAACAGAAAACTAAAAAAATTACAAAATGAGGCAAAAATAATAGTTCTTTTTCTGCCAATAAAATCTGAAATGATTCCCATTGGAATTTCAGAAATAGAACAACTTATAAGAGTTGTAGAAAATACAGCCATAGCTAAGGTATATGAACCTAAAATCTCTTGATAATACAAAGGAGCAATTAAAAAATGAGGGGTAAATCTGTAAAATATTTCAAAAATTGGAAAAATTCTTAAATTTTTAATCATTAATATGTCCATTGTTATAGATTTATAAAGAAGATATTAAACATATATTTTTAATATTTATTAAAAATATGAATAATAAAATATGTCGCTGGAGAGAATACGTTGTGTACTGCAGGCTTTTGGAAAGACCAAAAAGGAACTATCCATTATTTAAAAAATAGAATGTTGAAACAAATGCCAAAAAATCAGCAAGTTGATTTTTCAGAAAAAGGAATTTTTATAACAGATGAAAATGGTCGTTTTGAAGGTTTAAATAAATATGGTCTATTTGCGGTCAGTCTAACAATGGAGCCTGACATAAAAAGAAAAAATCCACGTCCTTACGACATCAATAAAGATATTTTATTAAATTTTGAATCTGTTTTTGAAGCTTTAGAATTTTTCCAAAAAGAAAGTAAAAGGTATGATATGGGATTTATAGAATTATTAGGAAATTCTAAAAATGTATTTTACATAGAAGTTACGCCCAATCAGCTAGCCTACGCAGATTTAACCAATGTCGCCCATTTTGCTTGCACAAATCATAGTCAACTTCTGATTAATCAGGGAAATTGGCAGGATATAACAAATTCTTCACATTTAAGACTTTTATCGGCACAAACAAAATTACTAAAAATCAAAAAATATGAAGACATAAAAAAAATGTTGTCATCTCACGAATATGGTAAATATGGTTATTCAATCTGTTCCCATGATACAAAAAAATCCTTTACAGTCGGAGCCTGTATATTTACCCCCAAAACAATGCAAGCCGATATATGTATCAATGCTTTTCCTTGCGAAAACGGCTTTCAAACTTACAAATTTCATAAAAAGGATTAGATTTTATGATTATACAAACCGAGAATAAGCATATTGAAGAATTATCTCATCTAAGGGTATTACAGCAAAAAGACGATTGGCAAGAGGATTATCAAGGCTCTGATGACGAACTTTTTGCCCAAACCAAGCAATTTTTGGAAGAACACTTAAACAAAGATTTGTTTATTTTTGCAGAATTTCAAGATGACACGATTATTGCCACCTGCGGTTTATCACTTCTTAAAACCTTGCCGCAATGTTGCGATAATGGTGTTTATGGCTATGTTTGTAATGTCTTTACGCTGGAGAAATTCCGCTCTAAAGGAATACAAACCAATTTAATGGCTCATTTGATGGCTTTTGTAGAAAATAAGAAGATTAAAAGATTGCTTCTTTCTTCAGATAACCCAACAGCAATTCATATCTACCAAAAATTCGGCTTTAAGAAAGATGATTGGGGATATAAGTGGATGAAGCGATAATAAATTTATCGCCGTTGAGAGGTTGAAATGGATTATAGATATACAGCCGTTTTTGCTACAATTTCTAACTCATTTTCTGATGCTGTATTAGATTATGCCGTTAATAGGTATAATTACCACAAAGTCCTTTTATATACTTCATTTATAGCCTTTGTAATTCAATTATTGTATGGGTTAAATACTGGGATAATGTTTACCTATGCCTCTGTTCCATATTTGTTGGTACATGGCGTTTTTGTACTGTTGGGGTATATATGTTTTGTTAAATCTTTAGAGTATTTACCCCTCGGATTAGTGGGCTTGATAGAAAGCAGTAACTTATTTTTAACGCTGTTTATTGATTCTTTTGTAGGCTATATAAAGATTACACCATATTTTATTTTAATGTTTGTCATCTTCATATATTCCATTTTTTTATTCTGCAAAGATTGTTTAAATAAAGAAGGTACTTCTTTTAAGGAAATGGAACGGCAAGGATTTGTCTGGGTGGTCGGTTCCGTACTATTTTATGTTACTGCGCCGTATTTAATTAAGGCTTCTGATAGTTTGGGTGCCAATGAAATAGCTATAAATTTGTCTTATTATATCCTCGCGCTTCCATATTTTGCTTATAATGTTTTTTCTAATAGCTCTAAACAAGAGGCTCAAACTAAAAAATGGTGGAATAGTTTACTGTTTTTAGGTTTGGTTATCGGTATATTAGAAAGCCTGTATTATGTTTTAGAAACATTTAGCTTTATAAATGACGCTCCTACGGTGGTTATGATTATTGCTCAAATGAGAATTTTCTTAGTGTTTTTATTATCGGTGTTATTTAAAATGGATAAATTTACACTTAGAAAGACTTTTGCCCTCATCTTAGGCATTGTTTCAGTTGTTGGAGTTTATTTTAGTTAATACAATACGCAAAAAAAACCTCTTGAGCAATGTTTAGCACAAGAGGCTTTTACTTTACCTTTTTAAGATAAGGGGGGCATTAAATTTCGTAAACCCGACCATATCTTCAAGAATGATGTTACCATATTTGATGTTTGAACAAACAGGAAACCCTTCCTTAGAACTGCACCAGAACTGAAATTTGCCTAAAGTTGTATCTCCGGCTTTAGCGCGTAAAGCTGAAACATCTTTCCAATTATGAAATAGTGTTAACACTTCGTCAGGAGTTAATAACTTTCCGCCCAATCGCCGAATATAACTCTTGAGAACAGGAGAATTAACACAATATTGTACTCGGCTGTGAATAACTAAACTAGGAGAGATACGATAACCGATAATTCTGCCGTTTTCAGGTAAATAATCGGTACTTTCAACCAGATTTTCATAAACATAGCGAGGACAAACATAATCGTCCACTTTTTCCGGTAATTGTCCGTTCCATCTTGGTTCACCGGCAGGTCCTTTATAAACGCCGGCTTGTCCGGATAACTCGCGTTTTGTTTGGTTACCTTGAAGTATTGCGACTACAAAAACAAAACAGAACAAAAAGGCACAAATTCCAAGCAAGATAAAAATTATAGTTTTTTCATCCATAATTATACCGGAATATTTTGAGAGGCTTATTTGACCGGTTCCTCTTGATTAAACATAATTATAATTCATTGAAAAATAGATTATATTTTTATATTGAAAAGTCAAGAGATGAAAATTAAGAACATAAAAAAATCTTGAATTTTAATGGATTAAAAATTGGGGCAGATATAGGATTGACGTCGCTAAAGCTCCGCCGCTTCGTCGTCGCTCGGGCTATGCCCTCACCAACATACTTCCGTCTGTTTCTCCTCTTAGTCGAACCGCTTCCTCCGCGGTTCGAGAACTCTATATGCGTTATCATCATAAAAAAGCCTCCGCAATGGGAGGCCTTTTTTATGATGGTGCCGACACACGGACTCGAACCGCGGACCCACTGATTACAAATCAGTAGCTCTACCAACTGAGCTATGTCGGCATCAACGAAAGAGTTTATAACTTATCATTTTTTCTTTGTCAATATAATTTTTTTATTTTTTTGAACAAACTTCAATTCTTTCTTCTCAAAACAGAAAAACGGTGCTAAAACTACCTTAGCCATACAATCTTTATATGGAGCATATCTCATGAAAAAGTTTTTATTGTTGTTATTAAACGTTGTTGTTCCGGTTTTTTTGATTGTGGGTGGATATATTATTTATGATTTGTATTTCTCTTGTTTTAAAAATCCTGAAAAAATAGGCGCGCCATTACGACAACTCTCTTCTCAAGAACGAGATTTTATACGTCAACAATCTCAAAAAATTGCAAAATTGCCACGCAGATATTTTATTAAAATGCCTAATGGAAAAGAAGTGCTTGAAAATGAGTTTACAAAAATATTGGTTTTGGATGTTGGGGGTGACGGTGTTTCATTATGCGGTTTGTCATCTCTGCAGAAGTGCTTCCCAAAAAAGTTCTTTGATTTTGATCAAGATGAAATTGCCGAGCAAATGCCAATTTTAGGTGCAGATGATGTGATTTTGGTATGGAATGAAACGTCGGATAAGTTGAAAAACGGGGCTCATGTTATTGGAACTTATTTTGCAGATATGCCATTGAAAGAGCAACAGAGTTCTTTTGATATTTTGCGCCATTTAGTTGGAAATAAAAAACAGATAAATACACCGAGGACTTCTTTACCGGAATTGTCTTTTTGGAATTTTAATAAACTTTCTGGTAAACAAAAGGAAAATCTAAAAAATATCAAAAGTATAGATTTAAAAGTGTATCCTCATCAAAAGAAAGATAGTTCCGGTAATATTATTGGAGATTATATTAATGTTGAATTTGCGGATGGAACAGCATCCCAAATTTATGAAGTTTGGTTGCAAAAAGATCCGATGGTAAAACGTGCTCCGCGTGAAAAATTTGGAGTGAAATTGACTCATATTCCCAATCTTTCAGGAGTTGGAAAAGTACCGGCTCTGCAAGATGCCATCTTCAAAGATGAAACCGGCATGCTGGGGCAAAAAGTTTATTCTTATATGCACGAACAAAAAGCCATTAAACGTCTGTCTTTACTTAATGATATTATATATGCTTGGGCAAATGTTATAGATGTGCCGTTGCAGAGCAGAGTTTCTGAACAGGGCTGGAATTATATAGGGGATGCCAGAAAATTGGCTTTCTTAGAAAAATTTATGAATAGAACATATCAAGGAACTATTAGCGGTAATGAAATTTCTCTTAATCCGACTAGAGCCGCTTCGCCTTATATATGGAAAGCTTATGATGATTTTTACTTCTATTTACAAAATGTTTTAGATAAAAATGGAGTTTTGAGTCCGCTCTATGAAAATCTTAGTATTCGTTATAATTCTAAAAGCAAAAAATGGGAGATTGATTCGAAAAAAATTAGTGCTTTTAGGAAAATGGTTGAAGTTTACTATCTGCAAAACGGTGCTTTTGAAACCAAAATGATGCTTTGGAGTTTTTATAGAAATTGGGTTATGCCTCAAAATCCTTTTATTAAGTTTTATCCGATTGATAAAATAAAATCTATTGGGCATATCATTGATGATATAGATTTGAAAAATATTGAAACTATGGTTTATGAAGGAACTGCTCGCAATGATACGTTGTATGGAAGAAATTTTGATGACAATATCTTTCTTCCTCTGACCGGCGATGATGTTCTTTATGCCGGTGAAGGGGATGATGTTTATTTATATCGTCCGTATGATGGTTTTGATACGATTTTTGATAAAGGCGGGAAAAATCAGATTGTTCATTTGGGGGCGGTTAAAAAGGTTACTGCAGAGTTAGATGGTAAAGATTTATTGCTTTTCTTTAATTATGTTGTGCCACAAAACGGAATAGATGTGGACAAGAATATGCATGGTATGCGTATTAAAAATTATACTTCGGGTAAAAAGTTCTTTTTGCAAACCTCTTTGTTGCCTTTGTCCTTGCCTGATGGCAGAATTGCTTATGTTATTGACGTTTTGTTAAGACTCTTAACGTTATAAGTTCAATTAAGGAGAAAAAAATTGAATTTGCATAATCATAATCAAAATGCCGAAAAGATGATTGAAAAAATGCCCGAAAATAAAGATTTTGAAAAAGTTTCGGCACTTTTCCAACTCATCAGCGACCCGACACGCCTTAAAATTATGTGGCTTTTGTGCCATTGCGAGGAATGCGTTAATGATATTGCCTGCGCCGTCAATATGAGTGCGCCAGCGGTTTCTCATCATTTGCGTTTGCTCAAACAAGCAGGGCTCTTGTCTAGCCGTCGCGAGGGGAAAGAGATGTATTATAAACTCTCTGATGAGGCTCAAGCGCAACTCTTACACCGCTCCATTGATGATATTTTTGATATTCAGTGTCCGATAAACAATTAAATGATTGTTTAATTGTTCTTGACAAGATTGTTTTTTGTGATACAATTAAACGTATGTTTAATCGTTTAATGGAGAGAGCCATGTTAAAGACTTATAAATTAGAGAATTTGGATTGTGCGCATTGTGCAGCCAAACTCGAAACTGCTTTTAATGAAATTGAGGGTGTGATTAAAGCATCGGTTAACTTTATGGCACAAAAATTGGTGCTTGAAGTGGAAGATGAAAAAGTTGATTCCGTGCTGAAAGAAGTGGAAAAAGTCAAAAACAAAATTGAACCCGACTGCGAAATCATTTTCTGATAGGAGAAGGACTTATGACAAAAAAGCTCAAGAGAAATCTTAAACTTATTTTGATTGCACTCATCTTTTTTATGGTTGGGATGTTGGCTCCTCTGCCCAATATTTATGAAAAAAGTGTTTTTGTCATAAGCTTTTTAATCGTAGGTTTGCCGATATTAAAACGTGCCGGAAAAAATATTATTCACGGGCAGATTTTTGATGAAAATTTCTTGATGTCTTTGGCAACAATCGGTGCTTTTGCTTTGCAAGATTTTGCCGAGGCGGCCGCTGTAATGCTATTCTACCAAGTAGGAGAATTTTTCCAAAGCTATGCGGTTAATCAATCACGAAAATCGATTGCCGAGTTGATGGATATTCGTCCTGATTATGCTAATTTGCAAAAAGGCGAGGAAATTGTTAAAGTTTCTCCGGAAGAAGTGAAAGTCGGTGATTTGATTGTTATTCGTCCCGGAGAACGTGTTCCGCTGGATGGTAAAATTATTGAAGGATTTTCTTCTTTAGACACGGCGGCTTTGACCGGCGAATCTTTACCACGAGATGTGGAAAAAGGCGATGAGGTGGTGAGTGGTTGCATTAACCAGACCGGTGTTTTGACCGTGAAAGTCAGTAAAGAATTTGCCAATTCTACTGTTGCCAAAATTTTGGATTTGGTGGAAAACGCATCTTCAAAAAAAGCCAATTTGGAAAACTTTATTACCCGATTTGCGCGTTATTATACACCGACCGTGGTGATTGTGGCCGTGTTGCTGGCTATATTGCCGCCAATGTTTATAGCTTCTGAAACTTTTTCTGATTGGCTTTATCGCGCAATTACATTCTTGGTTATTTCTTGCCCTTGTGCGCTGGTGATTTCAGTGCCGCTGAGCTTTTTTGGCGGATTGGGCGCCGCATCTAAGGCCGGTATTTTAATCAAGGGTAGTAACTATCTCGAGGCTTTGGCTAATGCCGAAATTGTGGTTTTTGATAAGACCGGAACTCTGACTAAGGGTAACTTTAAGGTGATGGATATTCACGCCACCAATGGACATCCGGAAAAAGTTTTGGAAACTGCAGCTTATGCCGAGGCTTTTTCAACCCACCCGATTGCGCTTTCCATCAAAGAAGCATATGGCAAAAAGATTGATGAGAAAAAAGTTGCCGATTTGCAAGAAGTTTATGGACAAGGCATGACTTTGAAGCTGAAAAATAAGCATATTGCCGTTGGTAATGTTAGGTTGATGCAAAATCTCAATATTGAATGTCCGCAACTCAATGCTATCGGTACGGTGATTTTTGTTGCCGAAGAAGGTAAATACATCGGGCATTTGGTGATTGCCGATGAGATTAAAGAAGATGCGGTACATGCTTTGCAAAGCCTGAAAGAAAATGGTGTAGCCCGTACTGTGATGTTGACCGGCGACCGCAAAGAAATTGCCCTTAAAATTGCCGAAGAACTGCGAATTGATAATGTTTATGCCGAACTTTTGCCGGTTGATAAAGTTAATCAACTCGAAGAGATTTTAGCGAACAAAGAAAGAGGCGGACAACTCCTTTATGTGGGTGACGGTATTAATGATGCGCCGGTATTGGCACGCTCTGACGTCGGTATTGCCATGGGCGGCATTGGTTCTGATGCGGCAATTGAAGCGGCAGATGTGGTGATTATGACCGATGAGCCTTCTAAAATTGCCACGGCTATGAAAATATCTTCCGGTACGCTTGCCATTGCTCGACAAAACGTGGTTTTTGCCATTGGGGTTAAACTCATTATCTTGGGCTTAGGTGCTTTGGGATATGCCTCAATTTGGGCAGCCGTGTTTGCCGATGTGGGCGTTGCCGTGATTGCTATTCTTAACGCCATGCGCGCGCTTTTCTTAGCTCCGAAAAAATAATTAAGAATAAATTTATTAAGTTGTGTTCTAATCTCCCCTAAAAGGAGATTAAAATGCGCAAAATCAATAAAGAATTGGCTGACCTGCATGCAAATTTTTTGCAATATTATCGGCAAAATTTGGGGGATAAGTTTGAGGCATTGGAGCCCATCCGACGAGATTATTTATATTTCTTTTTTAAGTGGTGTATTCTTTTTTGTTTGGGTATTCTCATCGTTATTTTTCTTTTTAAAATACATGTTATTCATCCGAGTGTTTTGGAGCAGGATTGGTTTGTATGGTTTTGGGGAATTTATCTGATTGTTATGGGAATAACGCTTTCTTATCCGTTTATTGCATATAAAGATAAGACCAAAAAAATGGTCATGGATAAGATTTTGGCTTTTTTTGGAGATTTTCGTTATTCTGCACATTCTGCAACAAGGCATGAGATTTTACATCAGTCCGGATTGATTGGAAAATTTGATAATCAATATGCTGATGATTTCTTTTCCGGAACTTATCATGGCGTGAAAATGCAGGTATCTAATGAAAAATTGACATTTGAAATAAGGACAAATAAAGGCAGATATGAAAAGACCGTGTTTGACGGTGTTATCATTGTTTTGGATATGAATAAGGATTTTTCGGGGCAGACGGTGGTGCGTTCCGATTGGGGAATGTTTAATTTTTTGATGTGTCGCCCAAGATGTCAAATTGATTCTAAAAAACAAAAATTGGATAAGGTTACTTTAGAAGATAGTCGTTTTGAAAAATATTTTGAAACTTTCAGCAACAATCAGGTGGAAGCCAGATATGTTTTGACAACGGCTTTTATGGAACGCATTTTGAAAGTGAAAAAACTCTTTCACGGAACCAAAATTGAATTTAGCTTTTTTAATAATCAGCTTTTTATTCTGGTTCCGACATCCAAAGATATGTTTGAAACAACCTCTTTGTTCACCACAACCGCCAGATATGGCAAAATGCGTGAAGTGGTGAACCAATTTTACAGCATTTTTTCAATTATAGATTTGTTGAAACTTAACCAAAGAATCGGAATGTGATTTGGGCTTGTCGATTTCTGTGGACAATTTTTCTTTAATACTATAGTTGAATTAAAGAGTTGTGTTATCTATATTTTAAATAATGTTAAAATTAAAGAGAAGTTTGTGAAATGTCCGGAAAAACCAAAAGATTTTTGAAAAAAATGATTTCTTGGCTTGGCTTGTTCTTTTTTGCCTTTGCCGCTTATATGCTCTATAATCAGCTTTCAAAATATTCTTGGGCTGATATAAAAAATGCGCTTTTGAGTATTCCTTCCGAAAATTTGACTTATGCTTGCATTGCTTCATTTTTTGGATATGTGGCTTTGTCTTCATATGACTATTTGGCGCTGAAATATATTGGCAGAAAGCTCGCGGCTTGGAAATGGATTTTTGTTGGATTTATCGGCTTTTCTGTTAGCAATAATGCCGGACATGCCATTGTATCGGGTGGAACAGTCAGATATCGTTTTTACACACGTTGGCGTTTTAAGGCTACTGACATTTTGCGTATGGTTACTTTTTCTGGCTTTACATATTTGTTTGGTTGCTTTTTGCTCATCATCATCGGCTATTTTTTAACACCGGACCATGCTTTTGGTGAAGGCTCAGCTTCTAAAATGACCACTCTTATAACGACAATTGTTGCCGTAATTGGTTTGGCAGCTTATTTTTGGGCAACTTTGTTTTACAAGAAGCCGCTTATCATCAAAGAAGTGGAATTTGATATGCCGAGCTTTAAATTAGCGTTAGAGCAGACCATTCTTGGTGCGGCAGATATTTTGCTTGCTTCTTTGGTTTTGTATTCCGTGCTCATTTCTTTTGTAGATATTCCGTTTGATTTGTTTATCGGCGTATTTATTATAGCCCAAGTTTTGGGCGTATTTAGCCAAGTCCCCGGTGGTTTGGGTGTGTTTGAAGGTTTGTTCTTGTTCATCATCCCCGGAGGAAGTGACCAAATGGCAAACTTGTTTGGTGCGCTCTTGGCTTACCGAATCATCTACTATGTTTTGCCGCTGATTTTATCAAGCATCGTGTTGCTGATTTATGAATGGTATCTTGGTTATCAGCACCATAAAAAACTGGCAAGAAAGATTTAGAAAAAAAGCCTCGTACAAATACGGGGCTCTTTTTTTGTCTAAAATCTCTTGCAGAAAGGTGAAAATTGTGATATATTCTTTGCTGATAACTTAAGAATTAACATTATTATTAACGCCCGAAAGGGTATAAAAACAATTTATTTATGGAACAGAAAATTTTTGACCGTGCCGGTTACGAGTATTCATTGGTAAATGTCAAAGGAGGCTTAAGAGATTGTGAAAACTTTGTAACTTTTGACGAAACAGGCAAGACGGTAGTGGTGAGAGGTGGAAAGGAAGTTAAATCATCTTTCTTCACCGACGGAAACGGCCGTTGGGCAAAGTTGATTGATTCCTCTAACCCCGAGAAGGTCGCAAAGGCTTTGAAAAAGGCTGAGAACCCCGTCATTGCATATCAGAACGGTGAAATCGTCTGCCAGATGGTGCCGATGACCGGTATCTTGTGGCATGACAAACAAGGTCGCAAGTTCTATCTTGCTTCAAAATATGAGCGGGAAGAGTTGGAGGCCGATGGTTTAGGTTACATCACCGCCGAAAGCGACGGAACATACGAAAGCCTTCATTATATTGCTTTTGACGGTCAGGAACAGGTTTCTGTGCCGAGGGAGCTCTATAACGAGAAAAATCGCTGCTTTGTGGTTGGCGTAAATTTTAAGGCTCTCGCTTATGCCAAAATGGCCAAAGACGGCAACGCTTCTATTGCTATCAAAAATGCTCTGAAACCGGTTTATGCCCGCAAGGCAGACACAGGTGAGTTTATTATGGCACACACCAATGGAGCATTCGAAGCAGCCGAATATGCTGCTGATGATGTTTGGCAGGTTGAGTATTGCTCAGGTGGTGGTAGCTGGGGCGTGAAAAACGAAGAGTTCTTCGCTCGTTATGAATTCCATTCAGTTGATGAGCAAGGACGCGCCATTTTTATCGCTAAGGCGGCGCGTTACGTATGGGTTCACTTATTTGGTGACTTCATCGGTTGTATCCCGCAGTGGGGTGATGCGATGGTTGCAATGTCTAACCCTCAGGTAAATATCACCAAGCCGGATGACGTATATGCTTGTTCATATATCGAATTCTATGGTAAAGAGGATATGGAGGGCGCATATATCGTTGTCGATGAACTCTACCTTGGTGCTCCAGAAGCTGTGATTTTGGAATTCGCCGATGCTGTTGCCGGATTTGTGGAAACAACATTCGGCATCCCGAAAACAAGTATCAGCGCTTCCAATCTGTGTGGTTTTATTCACGAAAAATTGGCAGTGCCGAGCACGGAAGGAATGATTGAAAAAATATCTCTTGCCGTAATGTAAGAGATATTTCCATAAAAGAAAAAAGGGGATTTCGTAATGAAATCCTCTTTTTTTTTTGACTGATTTTTAAGCTTTGGAGTTTATACTGCCGTTATTAAGGAGAACAACTATGCTCAAAGCTATTTTGATTTTGCCTTTTAATGTGCTTGTCACCATTCCGGCGGTGATTTTGTATTTTTGCCAATTTGACATCATTTCTCCGGAGCTTTCATTCAAATTTATCTTGATGTTGTTTTTATTGGCTTTGGGCTTTTTTCTGGTTATTTGGACAATGCGCTTGTTTGCCGCTGTGGGCAAAGGAACGCCTGCACCATGGGACCCGATTGATAAGTTGATTGTTACAGGTCCTTATGCTTATGTGCGAAACCCCATGCTCTCAGGTGTGTTTTGCATTTTGTTTGCAGAGGCATTGTTTTTTCAATCGCAAGCGTTGCTGATTTATGCGCTTATCTTTATTGCGATTAATGCCGTTTATTTTCCACTTTCCGAAGAGAAAGGGTTATTCAAGCGTTATGGTAAAGATTATGCTGAATATAAACGTAACGTGCCGAGATTTTTGCCTCGTTTGACGCCATATCGCAAAAAGTAAGCTTGTTATTCTTCACCCAAATAGCTATTTACATCAGTAATAAAAGTTTCTTGAAAACTGACCGGATCGTCATATTGAAATTGCAGATTTTCCAATTTACGATAGCCTAAATTTTCACCATATTGATTTTTGACCAGCACAATTTCCAAAGGCTGGCTCAAATTGTATGTTTGCTGATAATTATATTCGGTATCGGTTTGATAATTGATTTGTTGTAACTGATAGAGATTTTGATAATTTTCATTATAAATTTGGGTTATCAAATTAATGGTCTGCTCGCAGCCATAGCAGGGCTCGCCGTTGGTAAAAATGAAAATTTGTGATTGCTCGGGTTTGGGATTTTCCAGTTGTTCATATTGTTCAAAAGTGAGGTTGGGGTTATAACCTCCTTCATAAACCGGTTCTTGTGCCAAAGCAGATGTTGTGGCAAAGCCCAAAATAATTGCAGAAGCTATCACTTTTTTCATCTCACTTTTCCTTGTCTTTAGAGCGGTGCGCAGGCATCTTCCAACCACTCTTTATGTTTGTTATCCAAATATGGGCTCATGGTCTCCAACACTTTTTGGTGATATTCATTAACCCATTTTATCTCATCTTCACTTAAGAGATATTTATTAATCAGGCGTTTATCAAGAGGAACTAAAGTCAAAACTTCAAATTTTAACAAATCAGAATTTTCACATTCTTTGGTATAATATAGATTTTCAATGCGGATACCAAACTCATTTTCTTTATAATATCCGGGTTCGATTGAAGTGACCATATTTTTATAAAAATGCGAATTTTTTGCTTGATTGGAAATGCGCGGGGCTTCATGCACATTCAAGATGAAGCCGACGCCGTGTCCGGTGCCGTGTTTGAAGTCCATATTTTCTTGCCATAATTCTTTGCGGCAGATGGCATCTAGTGCCAAACCTGTTGTGCCTTTGGGGAAGACTGTACAAGACAGAGCAATATGTGATTTTAAAACGATGGTGTTGGCATCAACCACTTTTTGTTTGGGTATGCCTAAAGCTATGGTTCGGGTGATGTCGGTGGTGCCGTTTTTATAATGTCCACCACTGTCTAACAACAATACGGAGTTTTTTTCCAATACTTTATTGGTGCTTTCGCTCGGGTGATAGTGAACAATGGCGCCGTTACTACCAGTGGCGGCAATAGTGTCAAAACTTTTACAAATAAACATATCATCTTCGGCGCGGTAGGCATCAACTTTTGCTACAATATCTAATTCAGTTTTGCCTTTATAATTATTATCGAGCCAATAGAGAAACTTTATCATGGCAACTGCATCTTGTTTGTGAGCTTCAATATAGCCTTGGAGCTCAACTTCGTTTTTGATGATTTGTTTACTTCTGATAATATCTCCGATATCAACTAAATTTTTTTCTCCGAAAATTTCACAAATCATTTGCGGCAAGTTCTTTTTGTCGATACCCAACTTGCCTTTTTTGACAGATTTTAAGCTTTTTTCAAGCTTACTCATCGGTAAAATATCGGCTTTATCGGTGTTATCAGCAAACAAGGTAACGGAGCCGTCTTTTTTGACCAAAGCAAAGGCTCTTAAAATCGGCGAATCGGGCAAAGTATCTGAGCGCAAGTTTGTCAACCAAGAAACCTCATTGGCAGAGGTGATAAGGTAAGCATCGCAGCCGTTTTGCTTGATGGTTGGAATAATCTCACTGATTTTTTCTTCGGCACGGATACCGGCGTATTCTTCCGACAAAGAAAATACATGTGTTTTTTTTGAGCTCAGCTTGTTTCCAAATAAATTTTTTTCATCGCAAACGAGTTTGGCTTTGGGAAACATATCGGTAAATTTGGCAATGGTTCCGGCGGAGATTGTCCAAGGGTTATACATTAAAGTAAACTTACCATTCTCAAAATGATTTTGTAGCCACAAATAAGGAAAATCAGCCGAAGAGCATATAATTTCCACTTCTTTGGGATTTGTTTCCATTTTGGATTGTAGCTCATATCTGCCATCGGTAAAAAGATAGGTTTTCTCTTGGCAGATGACTAATGAGGCGGCAGAGCCGGAAAATCCGGTTAAAAAGAAAATTTCGTTTTCTTCTTCTAAAATATCTTCTTCCAAAAACATATTGTTGCGTGGTAAAAAATAGGCATCAATTTTATGTTTTTTTAAGTATGCACGGATTTCCGGTAATGTCATATTATTTCTCCAGTATAGCAGCGCGCCAGTTTTCAAATTCAAACATTTTAACAAGCTTCAAGCCTTGTTGTTCATGAGCACCGATAACCCAATCTACCTGCTCATCAACAAAGCCGGATAAGATGCAATAGCCGCCTTTTTTCAAACTTTTATATAAGTCGGGAGCCATTTCAATTAAGGGGCGGGCTAAGATGTTTGAGAAAATGATGTCGTAAGGAGCATTATTTTTAATCAGCTCAGAATGATAACCGTCACTGACTTCTACTTCCAATTGGTTTTGCAAATTATTATCCAGAGCGTTTTGTCTTGTGACCCAAACGGCTTCTTCATCAATATCAACGGCAATGATTTTGCAGTCTTGCCATAATTTTGCTGCAGCTAAAGACAAGATGCCAGAGCCGGTGCCGATATCTAAAATCTTTTTATGTTCGGCATTTTGTTTATTGAGCCAGCTGATTGCTCTTAAGCAGCTTTGCGTGGTTGGGTGGCTGGAGCCAAAAGCTGTGGCAGCATAAATTTTTAAAGCTAATTTATCAGTCTTTGGTTCTTGCTTTTCATGAATGCCATAGATTAAAAAGTCTTCCACCTCAACCGGAGGAAACTCAATTACATAATCTTTAAGCCAGTTTTGGCTTTCTAAATATTCTTTTTTATAAGGCGGGAGAATGATGTTTCTTTGTTTGGCCGTATTGATAAAATCTTCCTCATCAAAGTGGTTGTTTTGATAAGCTACATATTGCTCGGTTCCATCATCATTATAGTTGCAGCTGACAACGGTGAAATATTCCTCTAAAAACTTAGTGAAAATTTCATTATACTCTTCTTCTTTGTCAAAGGTAATTTGCCAACAGGCACCGGATTTTTGGCTTTGCCAATTGTCTTTGTTGTTATCCATCATTTTCCCCAATTTACGAATCAATTATTTACTTCAATTAAAATATATTATATTAATTAGGAAAACATTAAAATTTTTAAGAGAAAACAGATGAAAAAAGCTTTTATTTTATGCGCGGCTTTGTGCTTAAATGCTTGTATTTATGCGGGAGAGGTTGATGTCTGGTCAGGAAGAAGGGCATGGTTTGACAAGTTTAATTCTATTGGTATTGATTATAAAGACAATGCTCCAAAACTGGTAAAAACAGAAGATATTAATGAAAAAAGTTTTAAAGTAAATGAATTGCGTACAGCTTTTAAAGGCTATTCTGTTTTGAGTGATAAGACTTTTGAAAGAAGCTATTTTGTTACTGAAAAAGTGCGTGCGGCTGGTAATGTGGTTTTAAGCAATGTGTCTGTTCCTTATGAATATAAAAATAATCAGACTTTTGATATTATCGGCTATGTTACGATTGATGGTCTGAAATATATGCTTTTACCAACGCAAATGGAAGATTTTGTTGTTTTGGCTGAAGAGAAAACAGGCAAACTTTATTATCAGACAGGTATGATTAAAAATAAACGTTTGGTCTTGTTGCGTCAAGAATTTGTATCTAATAATGATAAATTTCGTTTTGAGCCGGTATTTATTACCAAAACAGAACAATCAAAACCAATTAAAGGGTTCGATATTAAATATGATGGTGTTCGTTTAGGACGCATGTGGTTTATTTATTATGATTATGAAGATTCAACAACAGGTGGTTTCAAAGAATATAGTTTTCCGGCTAAACCGGGGATGATTAATATCAAAGGTGTAAAACTGAGAATATTATCGGTTGATGACCAACGAGTTGATTATATGGTTATTGAGTAAGAAAAAGGCGGCATCAGTTTGAAATGCCGCTTTTTTTATATTTTGTTTTCTGTTTTTAAAAAAATCTTGCGAAAACGAATGGATTGATGTATAAACACACCGAGTTTTGAATTTTTTTAGGGTTAAAGCCCTTGTTTTTAAGGAGTTATAAAGATGTCTGGACACTCCCAGTTTAAGAATATTATGTACCGTAAAGGTGCTCAAGATGCTAAAAAAGCAAAAGTTTTTGCAAAATTGGCAAGAGATATTACCATTGCTGCTAAAAGCGGTTTGCCTGAACCTGATAAAAACCCACGTTTGCGTTTGGCTATTCAAGCAGCTCGTGCTGAAAGTATGCCGAAAGATAATATTGAACGTGCTATTGCCAAAGCCAGCCAAACAGCCGGTGGCGCCGATTATGTAAGTGCTCGTTATGAAGGTTTTGGTCCGGGTAAAGTTGCCGTTATTGTTGAAGCAATGACCGATAACAAAAACAGAACAGCCGGAAATATTCGTACCATTTTTGGTAAACGCGGCGGTGCTATGGGTGAAACCGGTTCGGTTACTTTTAACTTTGAACGTATTGGTTTTATTCAATATCCCGTATCTGTTGCCGAAGCTGATAAAATGTTTGAAGCTGCTTTGGAGGCCGGCGCTAATGACGTTGTGAGCGATGATGAACATCACGAGATTGAAACTTTGCCAGATGATTTGTCTGCCGTTACAGAAGTTTTGGAAGGACAATTCGGTACACCATCTGCTTCTCGTTTGGATTGGAAAGCTAATGTTAAAACCGATATTACCGATTTGGAAACAGCTCAAAAGTTCTTAGACTTTGTTGATGCTTTGGAAGACGATGATGACGTCCAAAAAGTTTATCATAATGCAGAGTTTTCTGAAGAAGTTTTGAAAGCTTTAGAAGCTGAATAATTTTAGAGTGATTGTTAATAAGGCGGAGCTTAAAGGTTCCGCTTTATTTTTAAGAAAGAGGAAAAATGCGAATCTTAGGTTTGGACCCGAGTTTATCTTCTACCGGTTGGGGCGTGATTGAAGTCGTGAATAATCATTTGCGTTATGTTGCTGATGGTTTTATCAAAACAGATCCAAAATTGCCGTTGCCGGAAAGATTGACTGTTATTCATAACACTTTGAAAGAAGTGATTGAGACTTATCAGCCACAAGAGGCAGCCATTGAGCAAGTGTTTTTGAATGAAAACCCAACATCTACCATTAAGCTTGGCATGGCAAGAGGTGTGGTGATTATGGCTCCGGCACTCTATGGAATTCCGGTTTGCGAATATGAACCAACAAAGGTGAAAAAAGCTCTTGTCGGAGTGGGGCGCGCTGAAAAAAGTCAGGTCGAAACCATGGTAAAAGTATTGTTGCCGGGGTGTAAGCCTAAGAATAATGACTCTTCCGATGCTTTGGCAATGGCTATTACGCATTATAATTATCGTAATGCTCGCGCTTTGGGAATGAAGTAAATGAATATGAAAAGTGTTTTAGAAGATGTTCGCAAGCTTTTGAACGGAGATAAGAGCGGGCATGGTGCTGACCATGTGGAGCGCGTTTATGCTTTGGCTCTGGATTTGGCAAAGAATGAAAATGTGAACAGAGATGTGGTGGCTTTGGCAGCACTTTTGCATGATGCTGATGACTATAAACTCTTTGGTGAAGAACATGCTAAAAATTTAACCAATGCCAAGAAAATTATGCGACAAAACGGTGTGGATACTCTAACATCTACTCAAGTATGTGATATAATTGCCAATATGGGATATAGCAAATGTTTGCAAGGTATTCGTCCGCAAACCAAAGAAGGAATGCTTGTTTCCGATGCCGATATGTTGGAAGCAATCGGTGCGATGGGAACTGTGCGTTGTTTGGCATATGCTCTTGATAAATGCCATTCCGGAACGGACCAGATTTTTGACAGAAATATTTGGCCTGAAGTTAATCTTTCGGCAACGGAATATAAAAAGCCTAATCGAAAGTCTGACAATTTTATCAATCATTTTTTTGAGAAAATGCTCAAACTTAAAGATTTGATGTTGACTGATGCCGGTAAAAAAGAAGCTCAAATCAGGCATCAATTTATGTTCGATTTCCTTTATGAGTTTTTTAGAGAAAATAATTGTCCGGAGTGGATTGAGTATCTTAAAAATTATGAGATGAAAAAATCGGCTTAAAAAACTTGCGATTTTTAAGATGCTTTGTTATAAAAGGGTTAATAAAATTTATTATTAACCCTATTTTTTTTATATATTATGAAAAATGTTAATTTGGCAAAAGTGTTTGAAACACTTAAAGAACAACGAAGAAAACTAAATCGTTGTTTGGGGTGCAAAAATAATACATATCAACAAATTTTATCAAAAGTTGAGGCATTATCTTTTGGGCAGAAGCTGAAAATGATTCCTTATTTAAAATCTTTACAAGAATTGTTGACACCTGAGGAATATGAAAAATTATGGGCATTGCCAAGATTGCGCAGTGTGGCAAAAATTATAGAAAATATTTTGTATAATTTGAAACATAGTAGTTCTTTTCCGATGGATTCAGATTGTTTTTATTTAAAAGAAGATGATTTTGAAAACTATTCTTTGTGGGAAAGTGATGTTTGCTTAGATTTTGTATTATTACCCTATGGGCAAGATGTTCAAGTTTATGAATTTGTGGTTTCCGGTGTTTTTTTGAAGAGTATGCATTTTCCTTTGTTGGAAGATAAAGCTTTTCTACATGCTGTTGATATAGAATTTATTGCCGGATTTTGCAAAAATAAGTATTTTGTGGTGAGAATTGTTCCTGACATTTATCAAGAAAAAGATGTGATGGACGAGCTCCGCAAACGTTGTGATTATGGTTTGACAATTTCTGCCATGCAACCACGGCATTTTCAATTTATGCAGGAACAAATGCTGGAATTGCGTAAGAGATTGACACTTTGGATGGAATATTTGCACAAAACATTGTTGCCAGGAAATCTCGGCCAGATTGGTTTGATTGATATGATTGAACATTATCCTGATTTGAGTTCGTATCAATGGAGCAATATTTTTAAGCAGTTGCTCATCAATAAACACGTTTTTTCTAAACGCTTATGGCGAAAAATATCATCATTTAGTTCTTATGAGGATGTGTTTTGCGGCGTGAAAATGGTGTTACAAAAGTTTGATGGTAATCCGGATTTGCCTAAAGATATGGCTTATTATTATTTTGTAAATGATACAAAAAAAGCGGCAGTGAGAGTTTTTTGGCGAAATGGATGGATGGCTGAAATATTTGTGCAAAATCCGGTTAATCTGGAATTTCCGGTTTTGACTGATAAATTTGTATATGTGGTTAAGAATGTGAAAGATTTGCGACAAGAACCTTTGTTGCATGAGATGTATGAAAGTGGGGATACTTTTTATATTTGGTATTAATAAAAAAGCTTCGTATTTAGTTACGGAGCTTTTTTTGTTTAGAGGTGCTAAAATTTGCTTGTAAGTCGGCTCAAATTTGTATAGCATGAGAACATTATAGAAACAAAAGGCTTATAAAAATGATTGCAAAACTGCGTGGAATGGTTGATACCATCGGAGAAGATTATTTTATTATTGATGTGAACGGGGTTGGTTATTTGGTTTATGCTTCTGCTAAAACCTTGGCTCGGTTGCATGTGGGGGAAGCAGCTTCGGTGTTGACTGAAACTGTTGTCAGAGAAGACAGTATCACGTTGTTTGGTTTTGCTTCGGCCTTGGAAAAAGAATGGTTTATCACGTTGACTAAAGTGCAGGGCGTGGGGGCAAAGGTATGCTTGAGCATTCTTTCTGCTTTAACACCGGTGCAATTGGCTCAAGCCATTTCAGCGCAAGACAAAGCCTCATTTACACGGGCTAACGGTGTGGGACCAAAATTGGCTGCGCGTATTGTGACCGAGCTTAAAGATAAAATCGTTACCATTCCGGTAGCGGCAACTTCAACCACTGCAGAAATGGAAAGGGAGCTGAATATGGATGCAGATCAAGAAGTTAATGCTTATGAAGATAGTTTAGTGGCTATGGAGAGTAACTCAGCTAACAGTGAAGATGCTATTTCGGCTTTGGTTAATTTGGGTTACCAACGCATGGAGGCTTATCGTGCCGTTAATAAAGTTCAGAGCGAAAATCCGAGTGCGGATGTTTCCGAACTTATTCGTTTGTCCTTAAAAGAATTTGCTAAGAAAGATTTATAAACCATGATGAATGCCGAAAGATTGGTTTCTCCACACGAGACGGAAGAAGAGAAAGAAAACGGAATGCCTATTAATTTGCGTCCGCAAAGTTTGGATGACTTTGTCGGACAGCGTCAAGTTTGCGAAAATTTGAAGGTTTTCATTCAAGCTGCTAAGCAACGTGGAGATGCATTGGACCATGTGTTGCTCTTTGGACCTCCGGGACTTGGTAAAACCACTTTGGCTTCCATTGTAGCAAAAGAGTTGGGCGTTAATTTCCGCGCCACTTCAGCACCGATGATTTCAAAATCAGGTGATTTGGCAGCAATTTTAACCAACCTTGAAAAAAATGATGTTTTGTTTATTGATGAAATTCATCGTCTTAATCCGGCCATTGAAGAAGTGCTTTATTCAGCAATGGAAGATTTTCAGCTCGATTTGATTATCGGTGAAGGTCCTTCGGCACGCTCAGTGCGCATTGATTTGCAACCATTTACGTTGGTTGGTGCGACCACGCGTTCTGGTTTGTTGTCCACCCCGTTACGTGAGCGTTTCGGTATTCCGTTACGTCTTGATTTTTATACGCCGGAAGAACTTAAACAAATTGTTATTCGTGGGGCTAATCTTTTAGG
This sequence comes from uncultured Pseudomonadota bacterium, assembly GCA_949295025.1. Taxonomy (GTDB): domain Bacteria; phylum Pseudomonadota; class Alphaproteobacteria; order RF32; family CAG-239; genus CAJLXD01. The sequence continues at coordinate 28,540 of CASFJK010000005.1, read as the reverse complement.
AATGCCAATTTCCGAATCGGGTGCAATTGAAATTGCCAAACGTTCTCGCGGAACACCTCGTGTGGCGGGGCGCTTGCTTCGTCGTGTGCGTGACTTTGGTGCTGTTTGTAATGCTGAAAGCGTTGATAACAAAATTGCGGATAATGCTTTGCGCCGTTTGGATGTTGATAACTATGGTTTGGATGCTTTTGACCGTCGGTACTTAAGTTGCATTTTGCAAAATTACGGCGGAGGTCCTGTAGGTGTGGATACCTTGGCGGCAGCGCTTTCGGAAGAACGCGACACGATTGAAGAAGTGATTGAGCCATTTTTGCTCAAGCTCGGATTTTTGCAAAGGACACCGCGCGGACGTGTGATTTCTGATTTGGGCTGCGAATATTTAGGCATGCCGCGGGTGAAAAAATATCGTCCGCAAGCAGAGCAATTTGATTTGTTGCAAGCCATAGAAGCCGATAATAATGCTTAGAAGGAGAAAAAATAATGGGTTATGAAGTTTTGGCACCACAAGGACAATTTCATGGTAAAGTTTTTGCTTTTCCGGCTCGTGTGTATTATGAAGATACCGATGCCGGTGGGGTAGTTTATTATGCTAATTATCTCAAATATGCCGAAAGAGCCAGAACCGAATTTATCCGTGCGCTGGGAGTGAACCAACACGAAGCTTTGCAAGCTGAAGAAATGTGCGGCTTTATGGTTAGAGGTATCAATATTGAATATAAAGCGCCGGCGATTTTAGATGATTTGTTGTCTGTTACCTGTGAGGTGATGAACCTAAGTGGGGCGCGCTTGGAGATGAAACAAGAAATTTATTGCCAAGATAAATTGCTTGTTTCCATGACGGTACAGTTAGCTTATGTCAGCCTGAATAAAAAGCGTCCTATACGTATTCCGGAAGCTTTGGTCAACAAAATTGAGAGTTTGTAATGGCTGAAACCGAACTTGTAGACGTTATTACCATCAATCGCGAAAAAACGGGGGAAGTTTTACCCCGAAAAGAATTTGTGCCGCAGAAAAAACATTTTTTGAGTGTGCATGTTTGGGTAAAAAACAGTAAGGGACAATTTTTGATGCAAAAACGTTTGCCCAATCGTCGTGTGGATCCGAATATGTGGTCGGTTCATGGTGGTGTGGCAGATACCGGCGAAACTTCTTTGGAAGCTGCCAAGCGCGAAACATTGGAAGAAATCGGTTTGAAAATTGAAAATCCGGTCTTGGTGTATCAGAACCCTGAGCCTGACCCGTGGGGCGGTATGGTTGACGTGTGGTTTGCTCATTCTGAAGCTAAAATTGAAGATTTGACTTTACAGCCAACAGAGGTGGCTGATGTGCGCTGGTTTACGCCTCAGGAACTGGAAGACTATATTAAACAAGGAAAGGTTTCTCCTAATATTCTCTTTGCTTTGCCTTATGTGAAATAGATTAAATTTTCTATTGAAAAAAGAAAAATAATTAATTGAATTTTTAATATTTTATGCTAATTCTTCTAATCAAGAATTTGCGGATTTAATTTTTTTAGCTAAAAAAGGTATATAAATATGGAAACAGAAGCTTTGAATGAAGTTGCTACAAAAGCCGCTGAAATGTCTATGTGGGATTTAGTCTGGGCATCAGATTTAATCACTAAAGTCGTAATGATCGGTTTGATTTTTGCTTCCGTTTGGTGCTGGGCCATTATCATTGAAAAAATCGGTACCATTCGTCAGGTTAAACAACGTTCTCGCAGTTTTGAAGAAAAGTTTTGGTCCGGTGGTTCTTTGGACAGATTGTATGATTCTATCGGTAATCGTCCGCAAGACCCTATGTCTGCCATGTTTGTTTCTGCAATGCGTGAATGGAAACGCACCAATATTTTGAAATCTAAAACCGATAGAGGTTTGCGCGGTGTTTCTTTACAACAGCGTATTGAAAAAGCCATGATGGTTTCTATGGATAAAGAGCTGGATGCCTTGGATACTCGTTTGGGCTTTTTGGCTTCTACCGGTTCTGTTGCTCCGCTCGTCGGTTTGTTTGGAACTGTTTGGGGTATTATTAACAGCTTTAATGCTATTGCTGCAACACAAAGCAACTCTTTGTCTGCTATGGCTCCCGGTATTGCCGAAGCTTTGTTTACAACTGCCTTCGGTTTGATTGCCGCTATTCCGGCTGTGGTTGCTTATAACAAAATTTCTTCCGATTTGGATAGATATGCCAAACGATTGGAAAACTTTATGGATGAGTTCTCCAGCATTTTGTCTCGTGAAATTGATGATACGGCTATTAAGGCCGAAATGGCAGGAGAATAATTAATGCCCTTTATTCAAAAATCTCGCCGTTCACATCGTGAATATCGCCGTAATGCCGATATTAACATTACCAACTTGATGGATGTGATGATGGTGCTTTTGGTCGTCTTTATGGTGGCAGCACCTTTGATGACTTCCGGTATTGCGCTTGATTTACCAAAAGTCGGCGGTAAAGCTATGGAAGGTAAAGATACTTCCGTCAATATCAGCGTGGATAAAGATGGTTATTACTACATTGGTAAAACCGAAGTTCCGGCTGATAAAATCGTGGATAAGCTCAAAGCCATTCGTAAAGAAAACAGCGAACTTACCGTTACAATTTCCGGTGATACAGGGGCTGAATATGGTCGTGTTATTGGCTTGATGGCTATCTTGAAAGAAGCCGGATTTGAAAAAGTGGGATTGAAAACGGAACCGAAACCTAATGCAAATCGTTAAAGATGAAAATATGGACAAGGCTGTAAAAAAGTCTTTGTTATTGCATTTAGTCGTCTTTCTGATGATGATAGTCGATTTGCCTTTGTTTTGGTCAAATCGGGCTACATTAAACCAAGTGCCGATTATTGTCGATTTGAAAGATGTGAAAATATCTGAAATGACGAACTTGCCGCCTAAAGCCAAGTTTGGCAAAGAAGATAAGGCTGCTTCTAAGGTTAAGCGCAAGGTTGAAGAAAAATATACGAAAGATGAAGTGCGCCAAGAAGAAGTGAAGTCTAAGGCAAAAGCTAAGGAAGAAACAACAGAAACGAAAGAAACTCCAAAGCCGCCAAAACAAGATTTTTTAGTCGCGCCACAACCCAAGAAGCCAAAAGTTCCGGTTAAAAAAGCTGCGCCTAAACCGGCTCCTAAACCACAACCGAAAAAGCCGCAACCTAAAAAAGAGGCTCCCCAACCCAAAGATGAGCCAAAACTGGCTAATCAGTTAAAGAGCTTGCTTGCATCTGTTGATGCTTTGGAAAAAGAGACCGGTAACAAGAGCGCAACTGCAACCATTAAAGAAGGCACAGATGTTGCTAATATGGGTATTGAGGGCGGAACCGGAGGTTCTTATTTCAGCGAATTGTCAATCTCTGAAATTGATGCCATTGCCGGCAGATTGCGTGCTTGTTGGAACCTTGATCCCGGTGCACAAGGTATTAAAGATATGATTATTGAGGTGCGCGTATTCCTCAATAAAGACGGAACGGTGCGTGATGCTAAAATTTTGGATATGTCGCGTTATAGTTCTGATAAGGCTTTCCGTTCAGTGGCCGAGAGTGCAAGACGTGCAGTTTATGTTTGTCAACCATATTCAATTTTTGCTAATCGCTATGCTGATAAATATGATTTATGGAAGACAATGCTCTTGCGCTTTAATCCGCTCGATGCCTCTATTCAATAATAAAAACTCCCCTCTGAGTTATCTCAAAGGGGAGTTTTTTGTGGCTTGCTTAAAACCCTAAAATGTGCTTTAATAGAGCCGATCTTGGAAGATGAGAAAGGAACTCATATGACAGTCTTAAAGCTTATTGGTAAATATCTCGGCAAAGTGAAGTTCTATTTTGTTTTGTCTTTTATTCTTTATATAGTGAGTTTTTCTTCTGCGCGTATCAATTCTTATTTTAGTGCGCAACTCGTTGGCTTGGTGGCTGAGTTTGATGCCGATAATATGCCGATTGCCAAAGGTGTATGGCTTTTGGCAGCATTTGGTGTTACCACGATGATGGGAAGCTTGTTCCTTTGCTTAGCTCATTTTTCCGACGCCAAATTTGAACCAAAGTTTATGGCTACTATGCACAAAGATTTGTTTATGCAGGTGCATAAACATTCTTTGCGCTTTTTTAATGAAGAAAAAAGCGGCAATATTGAAAAAATGGTCGGCTCTATTTCTCAAGGGATAACTGCCTTGAAAAATGTCACACTTACTTTGGTGATGAATTTGAGTACGGTTGGAGTGACGTTGTTGATTATTGCTTTTATGAATTGTTATCTGGCTCTTTTCTTTTTGGCTGTGACTTTATTTTTTGCTTGGCTGACAACAAAAATCAGAAAAACCATTTTTAGTAATATGCAAAATGTAACGGAATCTGAGGCAGAACTTGGCGGCGTGTATATGGATGGTGTGGTAAATGCGGCAACCGTCAAGGCTTTTGCCAATGAAAAATATGAGCGCCTTTATTTTTACCAACGTTTGAAAAAGTGGTTGCGTTTAGACCGAGATGAAAAATGTACTCGAGCCAAGCTTACTTATCGCAACAATTTTGTTTATGATGTAATGTCTTTAACTTTTTATGTGGCTACATTTTTTGCTTGGAAATATAGCACGCTTTCAGTGGCTGATATTGTATTTATTTTGACCTCGGTACAGGTTTTGATAATGTCAACTAAAATGCTGAGTTATAATGTTAGTGGTATATTTCGTGATTATGGACAAGTCAAAAGCGGGGTTGATTTTATCTATGCACCGCATGAAGTGGTTGATGCCCCAAATGCAAAAAATTTGAAACTACGTAAAGCGGAAATAAAATTTGAAAATGTTGATTTTGCTTATCCTGACAAATCTTTGTTATTCCATGATTTTAATTTATCGATTGCCAACGGTCAAAAAATCGGTTTGGTTGGAAAATCGGGTTCCGGAAAGTCTACACTCGTTAAACTTTTGACGCGTTATTATGATTTGCAAAAAGGCAAAATTACCATAAATGGTAAAGACATTTCTAAAGTGACGCAAATGAGCTTGCGCAAAAACATTGCCTTTATTCCACAAGACCCATTGCTTTTTAATCGTACGCTGATGGAAAATATCCGTTACGGTAATGTCAATGCCACAGATGAAGAGGTAGTTAAAGCAGCTAAAGAAGCATATTGTGATGTCTTTATTAAAGATTTGCCGGATGGGTATCAATCTAAAGTCGGTGACAAAGGCGTGTTGCTCTCCGGTGGTGAGCGCCAGCGTATTGCCATTGCGCGCGCAATTTTGAGCAAAGCACCGATTTTGGTTTTGGATGAAGCAACCTCAGCTTTGGATAGTGAGAGTGAGGTTTATATTCAAAAATCTTTGGCAAAATTGATGGAAGGTAAAACTGTGATTGCCATTGCACACCGTTTGTCCACGCTCAAAAATATGGATGAAATCGTTGTCTTGCAAAAAGGCAAAATCGTAGAGCAGGGTAGCCAAGCTGAACTTCTCAAGAAAAAAGGAGTGTTTCATCATCTTTATCAATTGCAATCGGAAGGTTTTTTACAGTTTGAAAGTTGACATAAAAAAAATGTGTGTTAAATATCTTTTCGCATAATTTATTATTAATTAAAAAATTTTTATATTATGGATTTGATTTATAGCAAAATTCTCAGAGATCGTCGTTTGACACCTGAAGAAAAGAAGCAGATTTTTGAACGTCCTGATGCGGAAGAGCTTGTGAAACTTGCTATTTTGAGTTGGATTGATTTTTATGATGAGCAAGATTTGTTTTTGACCTTGCCTCATCCAAGTGAGGTGATTAAGCTTTTTATTTCTCGCAATGGTGTATTAAATGATCGTCTTGAAAAAGAAATTTTTGATTTTTCCGATGCAGAAGATGTTGTAAAACATTATGTCTCTAATGAAGGAATTATTTCCAGAGTAAATGGTGTTAAGTTGTTTAGTTTGCCTCATGCTTCTGAAGTGATAAAGCTATGTATTCAAAAAGAGCTTAGTTTTAGCCGTGAAGTTATAGCCGAATTTTTTAATTTGCCGGATGCAGAAGACATCTTTATGCAATATTTTGCCATAGGAAATGAATTGGAAAAGGAAGAAGAAGCAAAGTTGTTTTCTTTGCCTCATCCTGCCAAAATGTTAACATATTATATTTTGACACAACATTCTTTCTGGGAAGATAATGATTTGCTTTTGTTTGATTTACCTGAAGCAAAAGAGTTGGTTACACTTTGTCATCGTAAAAGTGTTTTGAACGACAAGGCTCAGCAAAAAGCGTTAGAGTTGGGATGGATTTAAATCAAAAAAAATAAAAAAAGCGGACTTCTTTTGAAGCCCGCTTTTTTGTATATTATTTAATTCTTTCCAGTCTGCCGGTAGCGGTGAGCTTGAAGCCACGTTGGGCAAGAGCAAGTTGTCCGGCTTCATCATAAGTGTAAAAATAAACAAGTTCTCTTTCATTAATGCTATTGGCATCGATAGCGGCTTCAGGAATTCCCCAAATGACGGAAATCGGTCAGGTTAGCAGATTGAGAAAGCCATAAAGATATTGGTCGCTGTCTCCGGCATTGCCGGCGGCAAGATAAAAATTGCCGACACCGGGGAGTAAGTTCAACGCACCGGCTGCACCGGCTTTGGTCGGCTTTTTCCAGTTGCCGGTAGGTTTGTCGATTGTGATTCCTTCAGCTTCTAAATTGCGGATGGTTTCAGTGGTATTGTCGCTATTATATGGGTAGGCGTTTGTCGGAAGTTGATGCTTTGCAAATTAAACGATGGAAAGCTTTTAAGCGGCACAAAGCGCAAGTTGAACAAAATTGTCTGATTGGTGATTTGTTTTGTCGTCCAAGACAAAGACAGGCTTTGTTGCAATGGGCTTATAACCCGATTTTTTAAGAAAAAGTTGATGAATATTTGTATTTTTTATAAAAAAATATAAAATTTTTGCTTGACAGTATGGTTAAAAAAGAGTAAATAGGGGATGTTCGCGATGAGCGATAACTTATCGCGGGGTGGAGCAGCCCGGTAGCTCGTCAGGCTCATAACCTGAAGGTCGTAGGTTCAAATCCTGCCCCCGCAACCAAAAAGAAAAAAAGCCAGCCTTTGAGGCTGGTTTTTTTGTTTGTTTATGGCGCGGCTGATTTTTTCATTTTACCAAATGAATGTGTTGGGAGATGTAGTTGCCAAACAGCGTGTGATAAAGGTTGAAATATTCTTCGTATTCCAGTTGGCAATTATGAGCCAAAATTTCCATTTCAACACCAAATAAATCTACCATGAAGGGGGCATTTTGCATGCCGTTTTTAAGATAAAAATTCTTTCTTTTTTGTCGTTGAACTTGATTATTGGCGGCTATATCCGTGCGCTCGATTTCTAAAAAGAAGCGTTTGTCAGCATAGCGCTGTTTTATGTTTTGAAAAGCTTTTGAGCCGATGCCGGAGCTGCGTTGCTGTGATGAAATGGCAAAATAATCTAACAAAACCATGTCTTTATGTTTTGCCGTAATTGCTAAGCCTAAAAAGTCATTATGTTCATTTTCTATTGCCAAAATTTCGCTTTGTCCTTTTTCTCTGGTTTCCAGCAGAAGAGAAAAGGGTTTTCTTTCTTCTTTTGGAAAAGCCTCAAAATATAAAGTTTGAATTTGGGCTAAAAGTTTTTGGTCGCGCGCTTCCGTTAGTTTCATATTTACTCCGTATCTTATTTTAGTTTTTCATAAACAAGTTTAGAAATTTGGGAGATGAGATTGGCATTTTGGTCGTCACTCATTTTTGAATTTTTAATCATTACTACAATGTAATAAATTTCGCCATTAGGAAGAACGACAAATCCGGTATCATTATCGCCGATTTTAACCTCATTGTTATCTCGGTCGGAAGAGCCGGTTTTGTGTCCGATAACAACGTTGTTTGGTAATCCTGCCTTGAGTTTGTTTAGACCGGTCTGTGTTTGTTTCAGGATATTTCTGAAAACTTCTGCCTGTTTTGCTGAAAGAATTTTTCCGTCATTAATAGCTTTCAAAAATAAGGCAATATCCTGAGGATGAGCAACATTCAATTTTTGAGTTTGAATATCTTCACTCATTTGTTTTTCATTGACTTTGATAGTTATCTGAGGAAAGCCTGCTGATGAAATAAATTGATTGAGTTTATCAATGCCGCCTAAATAAGATATAAGAACATCTGTGGCGATATTATCACTTTGTGCGAGCATATAGGTAAGTAATTCTTCAATCGAGCTTTGGTAGGGATATTGCTTGATTTTATCTCGTAGCGGGCTATAGGTCGGATAAATTATATCCGGTGTGATAATGATAGGGCTGTTTAATGGAGTATTTTCTTTTTCTGTTTTTTCTAAAACGGCAGCAGCAACAAAGATTTTGAATACACTCATCAAGGGATAGCTTTTATCATTATTTAGGAGCCAATGTTTGTTGCCATGGATAACCGCAACGCCGACTTCACAGTCTTTGTCTAAGGTTATGCGATATAATTTTTGTACCATATTGTTTCGGTAAGTATAAATTGCTATTGCGGTAATGATACATAAAATAAGGATAAAAGCCTTTATTTTCATACTCTTTACTCATTAAAAAAATCTAAATCAACTTCGTTAATTGTTGGCCAGATTTCACCTTCTTTGCCGCGAGATACGCCTAAAAATATTTGGCTTTGTGTGTTGAGGTCGAAGATTTTTTTCAAGTCGCGGAAATATTTTTTTACAAGCTCATAATTCTCCGGTTGGAGCTGCCAACTTTCTCCTTCTTTCATATCATCAGATTGGTACATGACAAGTTTGTTGTTTAGAAAATAGCCGCGTGGGTAGTTTTCTAAAATATGCGATATCTGCTCATCAGAGCAGCCGATATGTTTTAAAATTTCGCGATGTGAGTGGGGTTGTCCATGTTCGCCGATAATTATGCCAACTTGGGGCAAGATAATAAAAGCTCTGCGCTTTCTGTGATATTCTTCTACAGCTTGGTTCATGAATTAGGCTCTTTGTTTGTCTATGGTTAAGTTGTGAGATGAAGCTTCTTTATTCAAAGGAGCATAATCTGATGCTTCATACATTATATTATCGCTAATGTAAAGGCAATTTGAGGTAGCAAAGAGAAAACGACGGTCTTTGTTCATGGTTGTTTGTTCTCTGTTTGCCAGAACAAAATGAGCGCTTTCTCCTTGGTGTTCTTGAGCATGAATATCAAAACTATAGTCATGATACATTATCATCACACCAAAGTTATCCAGATTGTTTTTCTTGGCTGGATTATCACCATCTTGCAGAGAGGATAATCTATCCCAGTGGTGAATGTCTATTTTATAAGGTTTTCTCGGACAATCAACCAAAGAGGGATTGATGCTTTTGTTTTTGAGCATACTTTCTACCCAGAGTGACATAAATTTGGGATTGATGTGATTTTGTTTGAAATCTTGTTCCAGCTTTTGATAAATGCGTTCACATCTTTGGATAAACAATTTGAAGTCGGGAGAATATTTATTTGTAAAATCTTCTTTTTCTTGCTTAGAGGCAAAATGTTTTAACCAGAGATTTATTGTTTGTTCTTGTTTCATTTCTAAGGCACCGCCAATTGATAATATTTGACCAAGTTTAACGGAAAATTCTTCAAATGGTGCCGGATTGGCATCTTTGCAAAGAGAAGAAAACGGAATGGGTTTTGTCTTTTCAATATCTTTTGCTAGTAGCATCCACAAATCTGCAGGATTAAGATTGTAAGCTTGTTCTGGAGCGATACCTTTTTCTATGCAGCGTTTGGCAATGATATTTTTGAGTTTTTGAAAATTACGACTATCTTTAACAGCATACCAAACTTTTGATTTGGGTTGCTTATTTTTATCTAAGCCGAAAAAGTCGTAATCTTCAATTTTGGCTGAAATGTTAGATTTTTTCTTTTGGTTCAAAATTTTTAGAAATGTTGGAGAAAATTTTTTTCTATCTATTTTTCTATCAGGACCGATTGGAGCATAAAATTTTCCTGAAGCCATGCAACGTAACATTTGAGAAACTTGTGCATGGGGCAGATTGTCTTTTGAGATAATGTCCGAAAAATAAGTCTTATGTAAATATTGATATTGTTCAGGTGTGATTTCTTTTTTCTCTGACAATTTTTTTAGTTGTTCCATACATTCCAAACGAATTTTATTGTCTCTTTCGAGAAGTGGGCGCGGGTTTGCAGAGAGAAGGTTTTGAATATCTTGGCGTGCCGCTGACGTGATATATTTTCTTTCAATGGCATTTTCATACTTTTTTACCAAAGTTAGAATATCTCCGCTTGATACTTTGGCAATATCATATTCGGAAACAATTTTGCTAAGAATATTCTTAACCATTTGCGGATTGGTGCGGCAAAATTCTTCGGGTTTTTTGACCAAATTTTGCAGAGCTTCAACCAAACTTAATCTTTTTTGCGGTTCAATATGCTCACGGTTTTGTCTGTCCGTAAACATGGGTAATGTAAATGTTTGCGGCTGAATGCGAGGACGCTGAATGCGTGGTCGTTTTTTTCTGGGCGGATTATTATTTGTGTTTTCTTCCATAACGGAGTCCCTTATATTTTCCTCATATATAATATTGTGTAATGATAAGTGCCATTTGTCAAAAAATATTTAAGACAAAGCATTAAATATGTTTGTTGACAAAAAGCATGAAATATGTTATATATTTTTGTCTATAATATATAATTATTTAATTATGAGTAAAATAGATTTTTCAAGCTTAGAGTTTTTTTCTAAGCATTTTAATGTGCCTAAAGAAAAGTTAAAGTGGTGCATTTTAGAGAGAATAGTAAATGCTGAATATCACCAGTTTTTACTAGGTCTTTCCATCAATGGAGCCAGACAAGTGATTAGTGTCGAGGAATGTTGCTTACGTTGCCTTCAAAGAGGAAAATTGAAAGCACATGCGGCAACATTGAAGGAGACCAGAAGAAAGTTTAGTGTTAAATCGGAAAAGCCGATTTATCGTCGGCAGTTTATTGCTCGTACTTTTACGAGAAAAAATTTGGCAGATTTATACTGCGATAAGTGGTATCAAGAGCCTAAAAACTGTCAAGACAAATAAAAAAGGGGGATTTCGATGGAAATCCTCCTTTTTTGATAGAAATTGTCATTTTTTGCCAGGTTTACAATCTAAATCCTTAGTAAGAGACAAATGTTCTTCGTAAGTTATCTCCCCTTTTTTGTAAAGGTCATAACTCAATTTTACAGCTTCTTTCCGTTTTCGTTTAGAGGCGTTTTTTGTAACCATAAGTTTGGTTTCTCCGTTTGAAAACTCCTTCACATTGTTTGCACCATCAATTCCCGGAGTACGAGAAGTAACGGAAGTTGCAGCTGCTCTGATCTTTTTCTCATTTTCTTGTGCTTGAGCTGAGCTTACAAACACAAAGGACAATAACAATGTTGCCCAAAACATAATCCTTTTCATAACAAGATAATTTAAAAGTTAATAATATTTTTATTGTTAGATACATTATACGTTTTTTCTATTTTGTCAATATCTTCGTTTGTGTATTGATTTTCTTGACTTTTTGTTTGCTTTGTGTTTTATCAAATTCTACAAAATTTTATTATTAATTTTAATCATTGCGTATTATGGAAAAGATTTTTTACATTGTTGCCGCTTGTGGCTTTGTTGTTTGTTTGATTGTCGGATTGATTATTGATTATTATCGTGATAAACGCCGTGAAGTGATACATTATGATAGTTACGGAAATGAGATATGTTCTAATGTTGCAGTTAGCTTGATGGGGTTTTATGTGATTGCGTTTGTTTTTGTTCTTTGCATTCTTGATACAATCAAATGATGAATAAAAAAGCGTTGTTTGTCTCCCGACAAATCAACGCTTTCAATTTTCATAGCTAGATTAATATTTCATTCTACTTTTGAAGATACAAAATAGCCATCGTCAGTTGTCACAAATTTACGTTGACGGTTGGCTATGTTTACAACCCAGCCGTTTTTTCCGTTGCAACTGGCGTTGATTACTTCCAATCGGCTTGTTTTGTTGCGGTGAGTAACCGACCGAATGCTATACGTTTTCTCGTCCAATTCTATTCTACGAGGCACAGCATAACGACGGAACTTTTCTAAACCAGCCTGAGTTGCATCAACCATTTTGGTATTTGTTTGTTTTTTAGACATGGTATTTTTTTATCTTTAGAGAAAACTAAAGAAAGGGGCGCTCCTACGTCCCGAAAAAGGTTAATAATTTATTAATTACTTATTGAATGTTTTTAATCCTAAACAGATAAAATATAAAAGTCAAGACAAAATTGACAAAAACTTTTACCACTCAATTATACCTGAAAAATGGTGCTTCTCTTGCCATTCCAGCAACTCATCCATATTTTTGACATTGTCTTGGATAACTGCTTTGTAATATTCCATACCGCTGATTTTGATGTTTTCAGGTGTTTCAAACTTGAGTCTTAGTATGGTTTGTTTTTGTTCTTCTGTCATAGCGGCTTTTATCTTTTCGGCAATGTTTTCAAACCAACCATCATATTTTGAGCCTTGTTTGATTTGGATGATGTCAATTTGCCAAAGCTGATTGTCAGAATCGGCACAGGTGAGGTGCCATTCAAAACATTTTTCTTCCGTCGTAGCAGAATTGATAAATTGGCAAGATTTTGCACTCAAATTTTCTGCAATTTGTGCCATTATATCAAAACTTTGACCAAGCTTGAGCTCCGGTGTGTAGATATGAAAATCAATATCCAAGTGTTTGCCCAAAACACCGATTTTTAAGGAACCAACCAGATTAACCTTAGCGCCAATGCCTTCCCAAAGCGGTACAAGACGCGATTTTCTTACCACTTCCCAGGCACGTTTTTGATTTTCTTGTGATTTTTCTAGGTAATTTTCAGTCATTATTTTTGCTTTTTATATGTATAAGTTCTGGAACCTGATTGCAGAACCAATGTTTCTTCTGTCAATTTTTGAATTTTATAGCGGTCTGTAAAGTCAATCGTTTGCTGATTGCCGATGCTTTTGCCGCTCAAAATCAGTTCATTGCCGTTTTGTTGCCATGAGCTGTATTGCAAAGTGGCCATATTGACCGATTTGGCTGTCCCATCTTCTTCCAAAACGAAGCCTTGTTTCAGATTAGGTATATTGGGCACATTTTCAATCCAAGCGCCCAAGAGCTGCGGATAGGAAAGGGCGATGATTTTTTTTACTTCATAGCCGCCATCATATTCTGCGCCAAAACCATCTTCAAGTTTGCCGATGTCTTTAACTTGTAAACGGGCATGAATGGGTTGATAAGCTGCAACTTCTTGACCAATGATTTTTTGATAAGCCGGCATAAGGCTTTGTGATTTGTCAATCAGCCAATATTCTTTATGATTGGAAGCATCGGTAAAAGAACGAACTTCGTGTCCCATACGCAGTGTTCCATTTACTTCTTTGGTTTGAGAGCAGGCACAGATTAGCCCTGCCATCAAGAGTAAGGTAAGATATGTTTTCTTCATTTTAACCACGAGAAAAAATTTTTCATTTGATGTTTCAGTATATTGTTCATTTGTTGTTTTTGTTGGTGTTCTTTGGCTTTTGTTACCAACCAATTATAAATATCTTGCATTTTTTTATTTCCTTTGACAGCAAAGTCTTCCGGATGCCATTGAATGCAGAGAATGTTTTTATCTGCATTGCCCCAAGCTTCGGGTGTGCCGTCTTTAGATGAGGCATAAATTTTCATATCGGAGATTTTATCGTTTGGCATCATAGCTTCTTTGTGACGGGAATTAACAATCATTTTTCCTTCGCCCAAGATTTGTGCCAAAGGGGTATCCGGATAAACAAACACCTCATGTGCTTCTAAATCTTTGGTTTTATGCTCAATTGATGTTTGGGTATATTCTTTAAGGTTGCGGTACATTTTCATGTGGTGCATGCCGCCCAGCATTTGCGCTCCGGCACAAATTCCTAAAATCGGAATATTGTTTTGTTCGGCTTTAACAATGGAAGAAATGTAAGCATAAGAGCGTGTCCCCGGTGTGTTGTCGGTTTTTTTGTTAGGATCGGTATAAAACTCGTTTGGCGAATCAAAAGCGCCACCGGGGAGAACCAAACCATTAATATCGTTCATTTGGGCGAGGTTATCTTCAAAAGTCAAAAAGCGCAACTTGGCACCGGTTTGGCTCAAAGCTTGAACGTAGGCTCTGTCGATGGTGTAATGTCCTTTTTCACGCCCCATTAAAAAACCAATGGTTGGTTGCTTTTCATTGTTTTTTTGTTTTTCAGATAAAATTTGAGCGTCTTCTTGTGAAAGTTCTAAAATCGGGGTGATGCCGGCCTCTTTTAATTGTTTGATTTTTTCATCAGAAATTCCGTAAGTGTCATATTCAGGAAGATAATCTAAATATACTTTTTGCGTTTTCATTCTTGTTTTTCCTTGTTGTTTTTTTATAAAGTAAACTTAGCATAAAATTTGTGATGATACAATCTTTTTTATATTGACTTTATCTGATGTCAGGAGCATCATAAAAGATGAAAGCGCAAGCTTTTGAAATGTGGATTTAACCTGACTTGTCCCGCAACAGAGGACTAAACAAGGAGACTAAACTATGCAAAAAACTGCAGAGGCGGTGTCGCTCGGACATCCCGATAAAACTTCCGATTATATTTCAAGCTACATTTTGGACCGTATGATTGAGCAAGATAAAACGGTGAAATATGCCGTTGAAGTGATGCTCAAAGATAATACCGTTATCTTGGGCGGTGAAATCAAAGGCAACGTGTCTTTGGACAAGCTCAACGATTATGTTTTGAAAGCTCTTGAAAAAGTTGGATATTCTGAAAATTATGCCAAAATATGGGGTAAATATGCCATTGAACCAAGCAAGATTAAGGTGATTAACCTCATAGGGCAGCAATCAGCCGAAATTAACCAAGGTGTGGAACAAGATGGATGGGGCGACCAAGGCGTGTTTGTCGGTTATGCTTGCCAAGGTGAAGGACAGATAAATCATGAGCTTTATCTTGCACGCAAACTCAATCGCGCTCTTTATCAAAAGGCTTTGCAATCTGACCATTTGGGCTTAGATATCAAAACCCAAATCACTCTTGATGATGACGGAAAAATTGAAACGGCTATTGCTGCCGTTCCAATGCTTAAACAAGAAGATTTAACCCGATTTGTGATTGATACACTTGGTGAAACACCAAAAAATATCATCATCAACGGAACAGGGGCTTATACATACCATTCTTCCATTGCCGATTGCGGTATCACCGGTCGTAAGCTTGCTTGCGATTTTTATTCTACAGCTTGTCCGATTGGCGGTGGCAGCCCTTGGACCAAAGATGCTTCTAAGGCAGACTTAACCCTTAATCTTTATGCACGCAAACTCGCCAAACAATATTTGGCTGACAATGATGAATGCTTTGTTTATCTTTCGTCTTGCATCGGTAAAGCGGAGTTGCCAAGTGCGGCGGTGAAGACAATTAAAAACGGTTTAGTCTCCATGAAAAATATCAAAATCAATCTTAAACCATCGGAGATTATTGCCGAACTCGGTTTGAACAAACCAGTGTTCGCAAATCTTTGTAAAAACGGATTAGTTTGATTTTTGCTTGAAATCATGTCAAAGCCTGATTAAATTGAAAAGAGTTTGGTCAGGCTTTTTTTTATGAGGCAAAAAAATGAAAAAAATTTGGCATTTGGCAGAAGAATATTCTTTGCCGCTGATTTTGGGAATTATCGCGGCTCTGGTTTGGGCTAATGTGAATTACATTTCTTATCAAAATTTTTTGCATTATAAACTCGGCGGCTTGTTTGATGTACATTTTGCTGTGAATGATATTTTTCTGGTTTTGTTTTTTGGGCTTATTTCTATTGAAATTGTTCATGATTTGGCTCCAAACGGAGCAATGCATCCGCTGCACAAGGCTCTGGCTAATATTATGGCGGCTGTGGGCGGAATTGTTTTCCCAATTGTTGTTTTTTTCATTTTGAACTTTTTTATCGGGCAAGCCTCTTTTGCCAATGGTTGGGCGATTGGTACGGCAACAGATATTGCCGTGGCACTTCTTTTTGCCAAATTTATTTTTCCTAAAAAACATGCGGCTTTTTCTTTTTTGCTTTTCTTAGCTATTATCGATGATTTTGCCGGACTTGGTATTATTGCTATTTTTTATCCGAATCCCGATAAACCGGTGCAATTAGAATTTTTGCTCTTAGTTTTGACGGCTATGCTCTTAAGTTATGCTATCCAAAAACTTAAAGTAAAATCTTATTGGTGGTTTCTTTTTCCAACACTTATCTCTTGGGTGGGAATGCTTAAAACAGGGTTGCATCCGGCTTTGGCTTTGGTATGGATTGTGCCTTTTATGCGCTCGGCAGATGTTAAAAAGGCTCCGATTGATGCGTTTGAACATGACCTGAAACCGATTGTCGATTTTGGTTTGTTTTTCTTTGGTCTTACTAATGCCGGTGTGCCTTTTTCCAGCGTTTCTGTTTTGACATTGATTATCTTTTTGTCTTTGTTTATTGGCAAAACATTGGGTGTTTTTGTTTTTGTAAAAATAAGTGAAAAGTTTGGCTGGAAAATGCCTAAAAGACTTACAAATTCTGAACTTTTTTTAACAGGAATGGTGGCTGGTGTAGGATTAACAGTTTCTTTATTTGTCGCAGATATTGCTTATGAAGAAGAGAGTATTAAAGCTGCGGCAAAGATGGGGGCTTTGTTGAGTATGATGAGTGGTGTGATAGCTATTATTCTCGGTCGTAAAATTTTGCATAAGAAAAAAGCATAGTTCTTAAAACTATGCTTTTCTTTTTTTATATTTCAATGTGTATTTCTATGCGGTTGTTGAGTTTTCTGTTTTTAGGAATAGGTTGTCCATATGCATCATAATTGGGATATTCTGGTGCAATGCCAGCCATTCCAATCGCTTGAAAACGATTTTCATCTAACCCGAGTTTGATTAATTGACGGACAATTGTTCCGGCTTGAGCAGAAGATAATTCCCAGTTTGAAGCATCACTGCTACCGTTTTGGTCATCGGTGTGAGCTTCAACAACAATACGATAGCGACGATATCTATTGGTTTTCAATAAATTTGCCAGAGGTTGTAAGATTTCATTTGCTTCATTTTTTAAACTGATGCTTTTTCCATCAAAAACATTCACAGTGGCAATTTTTAAGACAGCGCCTTTTGAATCGGAACCAAGACCAACATTATCGCCCAAATGTAAATCTTTTACATCTTCTATAAAGTTTAGAACACTACCGTTCATTTCTTCTCCGGGAATGGCATTGAAAGCTGCGGCAAAAGCATATTCAATCTTTTCCATTTTGTCTTTATCCAAGCTGGAAGATGCAAAGAGCACAATGAACAAGGCCAAAAGAAGTGTTAAAAGGTCGGAATAAGGGATGAGCCATGTTTCATCGGCATGTTCTTCATGAGGAGCTTCTGCGGCTTTTCTTTTTACCATATTCTATTTTCCTTCGTTTTCTTCGGCTTTCTTGGTCAGACGTTGAGATGCCGGAATGAAAGCTTGCAACTTTGCTTCCATGGCCATGGTTGAAGCACCTGATTGCAAAGTTAATGCTCCTTCCATAATCATTTTTTTGACCTCTACTTCTGCTTGAGAAATTTGTTTGAGCTTATTTGAAAAAGGATGCCACAAGACATATCCGGTAAAAATACCTAACAGTGTGGCAACAAAGGCGGCAGCAATTGAGTGTCCAAGCATTTCAATATCAGATAAGTTTCCTAGAGCAGCAATCAATCCGATAACGGCACCAAGCACACCTAGGGTTGGAGCATACATTCCGCATTGAGAAAAAATGAGTGCTCCGGCACGGTGTCTTTCTTCCATTTGTTTGATTTCATCTTCTAAAGTTTCATAAATAAAATCGGCGCTAAAACCATCGGCAACGAGAGATAAACTGGTTTTAATGAATGGATCTTCAATTTCATTGGCTTTTTTTTCAATGGCCATAACACCTTCATGTTTGGCAGATTTTGCTAAAGAAACAAACAATTCTAAAACTTCTTGCTTGCTGATAATTTTTTTTCCGCAAAAAATTATCTTAAACAGGGTGGGGACTTTTTTTAACCCTTCCATGGTGAATGCGTTAAAAATTGCAGCAATGGTGCCGGCAATGATAATTAAAAAAGCGGCAGGATTGATTAAGGTACTGGGATCAGCTCCTTTTAATACCATACCTACGCCAACGGCAGCTATACCGCCAAAAACACCTATTATGGTTGATTTCTCCATTTATTTATTCCTTCTGAAAATATTTTTTTAATTATATTTCAAAACTTTTTAAATTTTAGTTAAACAAAAAAGGCTTTGAGTTTTTCTCAAAGCCTTTTAATTGTGATTGAATTTTACCAAGTGACCTCTTGAGCCGCAATATCATCCGGAAGTTTGCCTTCATAATAGATGGTTGTTAAGATATGGCGGTCAAGTCCGGCATGGTATATTTTGTTGTACTCCATTGTCTCGGTCTGAAATTCAAAAGCACAAACTTTATCTAAAATTTCTTTCGGACATTGAATAATCGCTTCATCTGTTGAGGGACGCAAAAAAGCACGATAGCCGCCATAACGATGATAGGTTGTTATTCGGCAAATTTCTTTCAAGCCAACCGCCGGTTTTAATGGAGAATGGCATGAATAACTAAAACTTTGTGTGTTGATAGGAAATGCCGGTATCCAAAAAAGATCTTTTTTCTCAATTTCCGGAGAGAGTGCAACATAATTTTCCGTACTGCGCATGACCGGTTTTATCTTCTTGGCGTAGGAAAGAATTTCTTCTTTAGACATAGCTTCTTCTTGTTGAAGCAGTTTTTCTAAAATGGGAAGAAGCAATTCTTGTTGTCTTTCTGTACCACGTTGTTTAATCCAATCAATTTCTTCTTTTGTTTTCATAATGATATTTTTTTAGAGTAAATAATAAATAAGAGAATTCTCTTTATACTATTTTTTTCTTTTTTGGCAAGAAAAAAGTCTTTATTTTTATTTTAACATGTTGTATTAATAGCTGAATTTTACAGATTTTTTTAGTGAGGAAAAAATGGCCATCAGTGCATTGCCGGTTCGCGGTACAAGAGATTATCTGCCTAATGAAGTGCAGCTCAGAGATTATATTCAAACAACAATTTTGAATACATATAAAAAATATGGTTTTCAACGTATTAATACTCCGATTATGGAAGATATAGAGCGTTTGAACAAAAGTGACGGTGGTGAGAACTTAAGCCTCATCTTCAAACTCTTAAAACGCGGTCAAAAACTTGATTTGACTAAAGAAAATTTGAATGAGAATGATTTGGTTGACAGCGGTTTGCGTTATGATTTGACCATGCCTTTGTCACGCTATTTTGCCAATAATCGTCAAAACTTGGTTTTGCCGTTCAAATGTATTCAGGTTGATAAAGTGTTCCGTGCCGAACGTCCGCAAAAAGGCAGATTGCGTGAGTTTTATCAATGCGATATTGATATTATCGGTGATGCTACCATCAATGCCGAAATGGAACTTATTTTTGTTACCTCGCAAGCTTTGCAAAACATCGGCTTTGAAGATTTTACCATTCGTATCAATGACAGACGAATCTTGTCAGATATTATCAAATATGCCGGTTTTGCTGAAGAGGAAATTCCTGCCGTTTGTGTGATTTTTGATAAGTTGGATAAAATTGGTTTGGATGGCGTGAAAGCCGAATTAGCAGAAAAAGAATATCCGCAAAATGTGATTGAGAAATTTATGGAACTTTTGTCCGGCGATGCTCTTTCTTCAATTGATGCAGTTGAACAATATGTTACAGACAAAGAAGTTGTGGCTAATGTGAAAAAGGTTTTGGCAACCATTTCTACAATTGCTAACGGCAAATTTAATATTGTTTATGACAAGTCTTTGGTTCGCGGTATGGGATATTATACCGGTATGGTTTTTGAAATCAGCAGCAATAAATTTTCATCATCTATTGCCGGTGGTGGACGTTATGACAAGATGATTGGTAAATTCTTGGGCGAATCGGTTCCGGCTGTTGGTTTCTCCATTGGCTTTGAACGTGTTTGCGAGATTTTGAAAGATGAAAACTTGCAAACCGCTCCGGAACAAAAAGTTATTCTTATCTATTCTGATAATGATGAATTTTCAGAAGTTTTGAAAAAATTTGGCGAGATGCAAAGTCAATATACTGCCGTTCGTTTGCTCAAACGCTCTAAAAAGCTTGGTAAACAAATTGACGGTTTGATTGATAACGGTTTCAACTATTCTTTCACTTTTGGTGAAAGTAGTGAGCTTAAACCATTGAGTAAATAAGAAGAAAAGCTCCTCAGTAGAGGAGCTTTTTTTATTGTTAAGTTATCTGAAAAAAACTTGTAATTTATCCGTTTATATTTTATAAAAAAGCTCAAGGGAATGATGTTCTCCCCGGTTAATATTAACCAAACCGCCGTAAGGCTGATGACTTCTACCATTTTTGAGCATGGGAGAAGTTTTTTGTTTTTAAATTAAGGAGTTTTTATATGACTTGCAAACATCAATGCTCACATGAAGTTGAACAGATGTGCCCGCTGTATAAAGGGGCAAGACACGAACCCGCACCAATTCCTGAAGAAGGAAAATGGGTTAAAGCTAAACAAATTACCGATATTTCCGGTTTGACCCATGGTTGTGGTTGCTGCGCACCGCAACAAGGTACTTGCAAATTGACCTTGAATGTTAAAGAAGGTGTGATTGAAGAAGCTTTGGTTGAAACTATCGGTTGCTCTGGTATGACACACTCTGCTGCTATGGCTGCAGAAATTTTGCCAGGTAAAACAATTTTGGAAGCTTTGAATACAGACTTGGTTTGCGATGCAATCAACGTTGCAATGCGTGAATTGTTCTTGCAAATTGTTTACGGTCGTACTCAAACCGCATTTTCTGAAAACGGTTTGCCGATTGGTGCTGGTTTGGAAGATTTGGGTAAAGGTTTGCGTTCTCAAGTTGGTACCATGTATTCTACCAAAGTTAAAGGTCCGAGATATTTGGAAATGGCCGAAGGTTATGTTTTGAATATTGGCGTTGATGCCAATAATGAAATCATCGGTTACAAATTTGTTCACTTAGGCAAAATGATGGAAGCTATCAAAAACGGAACTGATCCGAAAACCGCTTTTGAAAACAATATCAAAACCTATGGTCGTTTTGATGAAGCCGTCAAAGTTATTGACCCGAGAAAGGAGTAAGCCATGTTATTTGAAGGTTATGATAGAAGAATTGAAAAAATTACTCCGGTTTTGACAAAATATGGTTTTTCAAAAATTGAAGAAACAAGAGATTTTTGCTTGAGCAAAGGTATTGATGTTGAAAAATTGGTTAAAGGTATTCAACCGATTGCATTTGAAAATGCTGTTTGGGCTTATACTTTGGGTTGCGCCATTGCTTTGAAAGAAAATGTTAAAAACGCTTCCGAAGCTGCTGAAAAAATAGGTATCGGTTTGCAAGCATTTTGCGTTCCGGGTTCTGTTGCCGATCAAAGAGCCGTTGGCTTGGGTCATGGTAACTTGGCTGCTATGTTGCTCAGAGAAGAAACAAAATGTTTCTGTTTCTTGGCTGGTCACGAATCTTTTGCAGCTGCCGAAGGTGCTATCGGTATTGCTCGTTCTGCCAACAAGGTTAGAAAAGAACCTTTGAGAGTTATTTTGAATGGTTTGGGCAAGGATGCTGCTTATATCATTTCTCGAATCAATGGTTTTACTTACGTTGAAACAGAATATGATTACAGCACAGGCAACTTGAAAATTGTTGAAGAAAAAGCCTTTTCAAACGGCGATAAAGCCAAAGTAAAATGCTATGGTGCCGATGATGTATCTGAAGGCGTTGCCATTATGATTAAAGAAGGTGTTGATGTTTCCATTACCGGTAACTCTACCAACCCAACGCGTTTCCAACATCCGGTTGCCGGTACATACAAAAAATGGGCCGTTGAACACGATAAGAAATACTTCTCTGTAGCTTCCGGTGGTGGTACAGGTCGTACTTTGCACCCAGATAACGTTGCTGCAGGTCCGGCTTCTTACGGTATGACAGATACTATGGGCAGAATGCACAGTGATGCTCAATTTGCTGGTTCTTCATCTGTTCCGGCTCACGTTGAGATGATGGGCTTAATCGGTATGGGTAACAACCCGATGGTCGGTGCAACGGTTGCTGTTGCCGTTGCTATTGAGGAAAGTCTCAAAAAGTAATTAACAGTACAAAAATAGCACTCCTAATAAAAAGAGAGACCGTTTAAGCCTCTCTTTTTTTATTGTTTGTTGTCAAAATTAATACCACGGGTGACAATGCCAATCATAATACCCAGCAACAAATAGCTAGTGAGGCACTCAAAAGAAACCAAAACTCTTGCTATTAGCGTTTGTGGGGTGATGTCGCCATAGCCGACCGTGGTCATGGTGATGACGGTAAAATAAAAGGCATCAATGACATGGGCAGGACCATCGCCAAAGGCAAAAGCTTGCGGCACATTATTATATATATGCAAGCTGTTAATGGAGAGGTTGATAACCGTGAAGGTAATGACAAGGTTGATGAAAAAGCTAAAAAAATCACCGATAATACTCGGAGTGGCGTAGGTGTTCGGAGATAAAATATTTTTAAGCTCACCGATAAAGTCCTTAATGTTCATAACCGCTAAAAAGATGATAAATGCGCTTATTAGATATGTATAAATCGGCGAGAAGGAAATGTAAATTGCCATAAATCCGGATAAAAATGCAACAATAAACAAGCATTTTTTATCATCACTATAGTAGCGTTTGGTGTATTTTAACTTAGCCAAGTTGCGGTTGAGGAATAAAAATAAAAGTCCGATTGCCAAGCCACTTAAAATCGGCAAAACCCAATAAAGCATGATGTCTGATGCCAAATTGAGTTTGCTGAAAATTTGCGGATGCAGCGATAATAAACATAAGCTCGCAAAAAAGCAGAGGTTGAAATCGCGGATAAATATTTTCTTTAAACGTTCAACAGATATATTAAACATAATCAATTCCATATAAAATTAAGATATTTATATAATAATCAATAAGTTTATTTTATCAAGTCGATGTATGTTTTTTATCTGCTTTTAGCCTCAGCCAGAGCTTGTAACAAAGACAAAATCTTGGTACCGGTTCTTTTTTGAAAACGTATTTTGGCTTTATAGCGGTGTTGATTAATTTTTGTTTGAGGGTTATTTTTGGCTTTAAGTATAATGTCTTGCTTATGAGCTTCATAATAAGCTTTTGCACTTTCTTTACGCTTTTCTGATTGGTTATATTTTCGTTGTCTTTGTCTTAAAATTTCAGGATCCAGTTTTGCCAGATAAAGTTTATTGCGTGCAGCGATTTCTTCTTTATGTGTCTCGCGATATTTTTTGCAACGAAGACGATTTTGTATTGTTTTGTTTAGCTTTTCAATTTCTGAAAGCTTTGCCAGTCTTTCCTTTGCCTTTTGATTGTTTATCTTTATGCTTTCAGGGTGAGCTTCTCTGTATTGCTTCATTTGCAATTTTCTGTTTTCATTACGGCGTTTTTTTTCTTGTTCCGAGAGTTTATCATAATAACGGCGGCAGGCATCTATAAAAGATTGAGGATTTTTGGCTTTTTCATTTTCATGACGCAGATGGTTCATATTTTCTTTTATAAACTTGAGTTTTTTATTTGTTTGTTCTTGATAAATGGCATCAGCTCGAGAGAGACTTATATTTATTACGGCAACATCATCTTGTTTTCCGGTGCGATGATTTAGTCGATAAAAAGCTTGCGGAAAAAGGTTGAGTTCAATGCCGTTAAATCTAAATTTGAGCGGAAGCAAACCATAAACAGCCATTACGGTTTCTTTTGAAAAACAAGCTTTGCCGTCTATTAATCTTTGCAAGTCGGAGCTGGTTAAGAGTTTTGATAAATCGTTTCCTTTTAAAAATGCATCTATGGATGAGGCTTTTGAATTATTGTAGCAGATTTGAAAAACCTCAGCTAAAGTTTCTATATTTTTTTTCTTATTGTTTATCATGTGTTATTCCTTAAAAACAAGCGTTATAAAAGTATTAGCGTTAAATGTAAAGAATTAAATGTTTTTTAAATAGCCTTGGATTATAATATGCCTATAATTTTTACAGGATGTGAAAGATGAAACTTTGTATCGGTATCGCAAAAGGTTGGAGTGAACATGATCTCAGGCTGAAGAGCTGGGTCAATGTTTTGCAATCTCAGGCTTTGACAGAGCATGTTTTTGAATTTGATATTCCTGATTATAAACTTTTGAATAGCGATGTGTCTCTTTTTTGTCAGAAGTTGAGTGAAAATATTGAAAAAGCTTCTGATTCATTTAAATTGTTGCCCAGAATTATTGTTCTGCCTTATCAAGATGTGTTCTTGGATGAAACAGAATGTTTGGATAAAATTGCATATTTTATTAAGAAAATTTTTTGTGAAAAAAGTATGCGAGAGCCAGTTGTTTTGGTTATGTGCAGTGCTTTTTATCATTATCAGCATGCCGATTTTATCGATTTTGCGCAGTGCCTGTTGACAGATGATGAGGAGAAAGAATGGGCTCAAGATAAAGTTCTGAATGAAAAATCGGTGCTTTCTTTAGGTGTACCATTTCAGTTGAGTAAAGGAATGTGTCGTCGAGCTGCCATGCAAAAGCCTCAGTCGAAAGAGTTGGAACTTTTGAACAAATATGACAAGAAAATTTTATTTGTATTGGGTGAAATTAGTAAAGATTATCAAGTGAAATTTGATGTGGCTGATGCATTGCGCATGGCTGACAGAGCTTTAGATTTTGCTGCAAAAGGCTATCATATAATTTTTATGAATCAACCGGCAACACCGGATGATGTGACAGATTTTATGTATGATTTTTGTTTGCGTAATCATATGTCTTTTTATAATAGAAAAGCCTTGAATGGTCCACTGGCTCAAAGATATGATGGTAAATTTAAAGCAGAATTTACTGACCAACAACAGAAATGCGGTGATATGTATTTGGCAATTTTATCTGTGTTGGAAAATGGCATATACATTGGAACGATGGGAAATTCTGGCTTTATTTCAGATGCTTTAGCATTAAAACTGCGTACAATGGTCTATCGTGGAAATAATGTTGAAGAAAAAAGATATGATTGTAAACGTTTGGCGGATATTTGTGTTAGAGAAAACTATGTCTTTGATTTTTATGATGATAAAGTTTTAGATTCTAAGTTTGAACTTAAGGTTTTTCCTTCCAGTAATTATTCGATTCTACGTTTGATGCTTGATCAAAAATTTCCAAAATTGAAGGCTTTTTCTGATTAGTATATCTATTTGAATTTACTTGTATTTTAAATATCTTGAATCCGCAAATTTTGTCTATGTTTTTGTGGGGCATTTGACTCAACCTTAAAAATATGGTATAACTAAAAATGTAAAAAAATTAGTATAGATAAATTAAGAATGTCCCTATTGCTCTCTTCATTGAGATGTTTATTGGGACGAGTTTGAAAAGTTTGAGTTTAACAATGGGTTGAATGATGCTTTAGACAATTGATATTGTTTTTGGAAGGACAGTTGCTAATTTAGTCCCATGGATCATCGATAGATGGACATGATTTAAGACCAAACAATCCCTCAGTTGATTTAAAGAACAACATGATTCAAAACCGGCGTTCTATGAGAGCTTTTTGAACTGCTTAATCTTTATAGATTATGGCAACACAAAAAAATAGCAACATGGTAGTTATGCTCGGTGGATACGATGCTGAAATGTTGGCGATTGCTGATGCTTGTCGTGAGGCAGGTGTTGCAGTTTGCGATAAGCACCTCGGTTGGGGTGCTGCTGCATCTGCTTATACTGACGAAATCGCAGCTGCGGTTTCTGAAGGTAAGCAGCCTGTATTAGTCGAATTGAATCTCGATATTGAGGTTCCGGCTAATGCCATTGTGATTGACCACCATAATGAGAGTTCAGGCAAGCCGGCTTCAATCCTGCAGGTATTAAACCTGTTGGGACAGCAGCCAAGCCGCTACCAACAGCTGGTTGCAGCTAACGACTGTGGCTACATTCCGGCTATGTTGGCTCTTGGAGCTACTCCGGAAGAAGTTGCAGCAGTTCGCTTGGCTGATCGCGCCGCTCAGGGCATTACACCGGAGCAGGAAGCGGAAGCCGAGAGAGCCATTGCTGCCGCAGAGGTTGTTAACGGTGTGACCATCGTGAAGATGGAGCACAGTAAAACAGCCACAGTGTGCGACCGCCTCTTCTCTCAGGACAAGGAGCAGCGTTTGCTGATCTTGTCTGGTGACGGTGAATCAAACTTCTTCGGTAACGGAGAGTTGTGCCTCCGCCTTCAGGGAGAAGACACCGGAAAAAAGACTGCTGAAGGTTATACCATTTACAGCCACTTCGGTGGTTGGGTTGGTGGTAACTTGCCAGTCTCTGGTTTCTGGGGAGGCTATGCCGACCAGAATGAAGTGGAAAAGTTCGTTGTGGACTTTTTTGCTTAACCGGTAGGTTGCTGAGATAAGGAGAGGGGGCGTATGCTCCCTCTTGCTTTCTCAAAACAGGTGAATTTGCTGATACCTGTCAAGAAACTCAGCAAAATATTATTATGGGTTAAAACTAAATCCTCCAAGCCAGCCCTATAATTGGTGCGGAGGTAATAAATATGGCAGATTTGAAATGCCCTAAATGCGGTTCTACCGACGTATATTGCGGTGGTATGAACCCCGTGCAATGTAACGCACGTTGCCGCCACTGCGGCTTTGAAGTAACAGGCTCAATTAAAATTAGCCGTTACTTTGGCGGAGAAGCTTCTTATGCTACCTATGTAGCTGAAAAAGAGGCTGAAGATAAGAAGCAAGAAGCTGCTCGCCGCAGGAGTGAGGAATATTCTCGTAATCTTGCCGCTCGACGTGCTTCTTGCGCACATGAATGGGTAACTCGTATTCAATCAGGTGTTGGGTATGAGTATTGTCCAAAGTGTGAGGCAACACGTCCGATAGGTGGGCGGAAATCATATATCTAAGAAGAGGGAAGTTTTCTTCCCTCTTTTTTTTGTGCTTTATTCAGACATAAAAAAACACCGAGTTTCTGTTTTTTCAGAAATTCGGTGTTCTTTTTTAATTTAATTTTTCCGCCTCATCATTGAGCGAGGGGGAATAAATTTTGTTGCGGTAGACGCTCTCAATTTCATCGCAGCTTAGGAACTTTTCTTCTTTGCCAGCTACAAATTTAAAACCAGCACGTACATGGTTAAATGTAGCAATATATGCGGTGGTTTTACATCCACATATATTCATCATAGGCATGAATCTGTCATTGAGAATATCAATGAAGATGTTGTTATCACCTTTAATGAGAATTGCAGCGGTGGTTTCAACCTCGGCATCTTCATTTTCGGAGACAATTAAGGCCCAAGAGAGGCGTTTTACCGGAACATTAAAACGTTTTGCAAAAAACTCTAATTTCATAATTTCTACGGCACGGATTACCGCATTCTTTTTTCTCTTTTCCATAATTATTTTTTATTTAATAAAGTTCTGACCGAAATATATAGCACAAAAAAGTGATATGCAAGTTTTTTATTTATATTAGTTTTGTGTCTTAAACAAAAATCTTGATTTTGCAGAATATGATTGTATTATGTTGGCTGTAAAAATTAAGATTATGTTTAACTATTTAAATATTTTTATATGGAATTGAAGTATGTGACTTGTTCCGGTGCTAATGAACATACAAGCATCGGCGCTTTATTTGCTTTGTATGAAGAATTTCCTTTTGTTGAATTCGGAATTCAGGTTTCGGGGCGAAAATGCGGCGAAGGTTCTTCTCGTTTGGATTGGTTGCGGAGTCTGCGTGCACAAATTTTGGCAAAAAATATTAATTTACCGTTGGCCTTACATATCAATCAAGATTGGGTTGAAGCGTTTTGTCAAGGTGAATTATCTCCTGAATTGCAAGAGCTTTTATCTTATGGTAATAAATTGGGAACGCCAATGTTTCAACGTGTGCAACTCAATTTTAAAGTCGGACGAGAAAAAACTCCCGATATAGAAATTTTAGAAAAGCAGATAATATCTTTTCCTAAAGTGCGTTTTATTTTGTCTTATAATTCTGCTAATGCGGAAATTATAAGAGAATTGTATCGTCGAAATGAAATTGTTTTTGATTGTCTTACAGATGAATCTTTCGGAGAAGGTATTGTTCCCCAAAGAAGGCTTCCTTTGCTTTTTCCCGATATTGTGCAAGGGTATGCCGGAGGTCTCTCTAGTGAAAATGTTATTTCTGAACTAAAAAAAATAAATAAGATTGTTCCCAAGAGGGCTCATGTTTTTATTGATGCAGAAGGAAAATTGAAAGGTGATGATGGGCATTTTTCTTTTATGAAAGCTCATGATTTTTTAGTGAATGCTATGACATGGCAAAAATGATTTTTTATTTGAATATGTTGTAGATGGTCACAGCACTAACACAAAACTTGAAAACCGACAGTATTATACTGTCGGTTTTTTTGTAACAAGAAAACTACCGGCTAGGCCGGTAGTTCCAAAGAGCTTACAGCTTTACAGATAAAAAACTCCTTTGCTAAAATAAAGTGACGGTCT
>CASFJK010000004.1 GCA_949295025.1 uncultured Pseudomonadota bacterium | reverse complement strand
ACACTTACGAGCCAGACGAACCTTGGTTCGAGCCAAATATATTTCATGCAAAAAAAAGCACCTCGTTTGAGGTGCTTTTCTTAAATCTGGGGCGAACGATGAGGCTCGAACTCACGACAACCGGTACCACAAACC
The DNA here is from genome assembly GCA_949295025.1 of uncultured Pseudomonadota bacterium. GTDB lineage: Bacteria > Pseudomonadota > Alphaproteobacteria > RF32 > CAG-239 > CAJLXD01. The sequence continues at coordinate 84,868 of CASFJK010000004.1, read as the reverse complement.
GGGGCTCTACCAACTGAGCTACGTTCGCCATCAGCTTACGAGCTAGATTTTTACAAACAAACAAACAGAAAGTCAAGCAAAAAAAACTTTAAAAATTTTCTTTTCTGCATAAAAAAATTAAGAATTTATTTTCCTTTTAAGCGTAAATTGGAATATAAAGTATTTCCAATTTATATTTTATTAGGATTTCAAAGAAAATGAACTGCAGAATGACAAACATATTTCGCACCCTGATTTGTGCCTTGATGCTCACAGTTTATGCATCATCAAATGCAAAAGCTTCGGTATCATCTATTATGATTGATGCCGAAAGTGGCGAAATTTTGTCAGAAAGCAATGCCGATGAATTGCGTTATCCCGCATCTTTGACCAAATTGATGACTCTTTACATCACTTTTGATGCGTTAGAAAAAGGCATAATTAAATGGGATGATAAACTTCCGGTTTCTCGTCGTGCCGCTAACATGTCTCCGTCTAAAATTGGTGTTAGAAGAGGCGAAAAAATCAAAGTTAGCGATGCTGTTATGGCTTTAATTGTTAAGTCGGCCAATGATTGCGCCGTTGTTTTGGCTGAAGGATTAGGCTATTCCGAAGAAAATTTTGCTAAAACCATGACCCAAGTAGCTCATGAACTGGGAATGGAAAATACCACTTTTTACAATGCATCGGGTTTACCAAACAAAAAACAAAAAACCACTGCTCGTGATATGGCTCTCTTAGGTGCCGCATTATATCATCACTTTCCGCAATACTATAAACTTTTTGCCACTAAAAAATTCACTTACCAAGGCAGAACTGTATACACCCACAATCACCTCTTGAAAAAATTTGAAGGTGCTGATGGTATGAAAACCGGTTTTACCAATGCAGCCGGATATAACATTGTTACCTCGGCAGAAAGAAACGGACATCGCGTAATTGCCGTAACAATGGGCCACCGCATTATGAAACAACGCGATAAAAAGGTAGCCTCCATGATGGAAAGCGGTTTGCAAAAATTAGCCTTAAACAGCCAAGTTGAAGAGACAAATATGGTTGCAGACGCTCAAGATAATATGCAAAAAGAGGCTCATGAAGAAATTGCCAACAATAGTTTATCCACAGCTCAAAGTAACGAAATCGACACCTGGGGAATTCAGATTGGTGCTTTTTCAAACTATGCCAAAGCCAGAAATTATGCACTTGATATTAAAAATGAATTAATCAAAAAAGCAGATGATAAAACTATTGATGTAGAGCCATATCAAACAGGTTCTGCAGTTGTTTATCGTTCCAAAATTATCGGATTTGATAAAAAAGAAGCTAAAAACATATGTAATCGCTTGCAAAAATCTCACAAATCTTGCATAGTAATAGCAGCAAGCAAAACAGAACTTACTTTAGCTAACAGATTCTAATGGAAAACGAAGCAGAAAATAAAAAAGCCCATATCATTGTTATAAGCAACGAGAAAGGCGGAACCGGAAAATCTACTATTTCCATGCATTTAGCCATCAAGCTTATGCTTGAAGGTTTTAGTGTTGCCACTTTTGATTTGGATGGCCGACAAGGTAGTTTATCAAAATATATTGAAAATCGCAGACGTTTTTGCGAGCTCCAAAACGTAGATTTACCCATTCCGGAACATACACGCATTCATCCTGAAGAAAACCCCTATTTATTTACTCAGGCAAGAGATTCTTTAGCATCACAAATCAGACAAAAACAAAATAGTTTTGATGCCATTATAATTGATACTCCGGGTACCAAAAACTATCTTTTTGAAGAAGCACATAAATATGCTGATACAGTAATCACACCTATGTCTGATAGCTTGATCGATCTTAATGTCATTGCTGACATTGATTATAAAACAGACAGAATTTTAAAACCCGGACACTATTCCAATTTCATTTGGGATATAAAAAAATATTTAGCCTCTCAAGGCAAACCTTATTTAAATTGGATTGTTGCCGGCAATAAGATCTCTAATTTTAATTCCAAAAATAAAACGACCATTTTCTCTCATTTGGAACGCTTATCCAAAATATATGGTTTTCGCCTATGTCCGGGCTTAAAAGATCGTGTTATCTATAAAGAGCTCTTTCTTGAAGGCTTAACTGTTTTGGATATGAAAAATGAAGCCCTCAAAATGAAAATGACTGTTTCTCATATTGCGGCCAAAAGAGAGATAAATGCATTAGCAGAATTCATTTCTCCCGAACAATAAATTTTACTGTCATTCAGTAGATAAGTCTAATGAAAGCTTGAGTTTCAAAAACAACGTGATATTTTATTATCATATAAAACCGCAAAGGGAGAATATGATGATAAAAACAGTTCAAACAACACCCTATTCTGATCAAAAAATGGGTACCGGCGGTCTGCGCAAAAAAACAAAAGTTATGATGCAGCCCAACTATTTTGAAAATTTCATTCAAAGCATTTTTAACACTATCGGCAATTTACAAGGCAAAGTTTTCGTTGTTGGCGGTGATGGTCGTTATTATAATGATAAAGCTATTCAACAGTTCATCAAAATGGCTGCAGCTAATGGTGTATCAAAATTAATTATCGGTCAGAACGGCTTTTTATCGACACCGGCCTCCTCAAATGTTTTGCTCAAAAACAAAACTGATGGCGGATTTGTTTTTTCAGCATCTCACAACCCCGGAGGAATTAATGGTGACTTTGGAATAAAATATGCCAACGAAACCGGTGGTCAAATTCCAACATCAATCAGTGATAAAATATATGAAAATTCTAAGCATATTACTGAATACAAAATTTTTGAATCTCCCGATATTGATTTAAGTAAAATCGGTTCAAGCAAACTTGGTGATATGCAAATTGAAATCGTTGATCCTGTTTCCGATTACGTTGAAATGATGCAACAAATTTTTGATTTTGAATCATTAAAACAGCTCTTCAAAAAAGGATTCAAAATGAAATTTGATGCATTCAATGCTGTAACCGGTCCTTATGCGATTCGCATTTTTGAAGAAATTTTAGGAGCAGAAAAAGGCTCTGTTATCAATAGCAATCCGCTTCCTGATTTTGGTGGTAAACACCCAGATCCTAACATGACTTATGCCACCGAATTGTTGGCTATTATGAATGCCGATGATGCCCCTGACTTTGGTGCTGCCAATGATGGTGATGGCGACCGCAATATGATTCTTGGAAAGAAATTTTTCGTTTCTCCAAGCGATTCGTTAGCCATTTTGACCGACTATTACAACATCATTCCGGCCTACAAAAACGGCATTTATGGTGTTGCTAAATCTTGTCCGACATCAACCGCCGTTAGCCGCGTTGCCAAAGCACACAACTTAGGCTACTACGAAGTTCCTACCGGTTGGAAATATTTTGTTAATTTGATGGATTCGAAACGCATCACATTATGTGGTGAAGAAAGTTTTGGTACAGGCTCCAGCCACATCAGAGAAAAAGATGGTATCTGGGCTGTTTTGTTCTGGCTCAGCATCATTGCCAAAACAGGTATGAGCGTTGAACAAATCACTCGTGATCATTGGAAAAAATATGGCCGTAGTTATTATCTGCGTTTTGACTTTGAAGGTTTGGAGACAACCGTTGCTGATAAATTGATGGCAGATTTGGAAGCCAAATTACCAAGCCTTGCCGGAGAAAAATTTGCCGGTTATGAAGTTGAATCAGCCCATCCGTTCATTTACAATGATCCTGTTGATGGTAGCTCCACCAAAAATGGTTTAATTGTCAATTTCAAAGGCGGTTCTCGCATTGTTTATCGTCTGTCCGGAACCGGAAGCAGCGGCGCCACACTGCGTGTTTATTTGGAAAATTATCAAACCCAAAAATTGGATGAAAATCCAAGACAAATGTTAGATGAAATTCTCCAAGCCGCAATGGAAATTGCCGAAATCACAAAAAGAACAGGTAAAAAAGAGGCTGATATTGTTACTTAGAAAAGCTACATATGCTCTTTTTCTCGGGTATCTGCTAAGCTCAACAGAATGCTTGGCCGGATTAGTGGGGTTTACCTCCGCTAATCCATATACTCGGGAAGAAATAAATGCTCAACACAGCGGTTTTCCCGAAAGCATCCGCAATTATCGAGATGACATGAGACAAAATGTAATCATGCTTAGCCGCTATGCCAAAAGCCAAAATCCTGAATTCATTATTATGGCACATGAAGGACAAATGTTGTTAGAAAACGGCATATGGGAATTTCATCTAAACGATTACAATACATCTCGCAGCACAGAGCACTCCTCTGATGATGATACTTTATTCTTAAGCCCTTTAGAAATTCAAAATAAAAAAATTAAAACTTCTATATTGCCATACAGAAAAAGCATTGATATCCAAGTTATAAACAATTTGTTTTGCCAAAATCGGAGCCAAAAAGACTATGACGGCATTGGCATCATATCCATTGACCAATGCAGCGAAAACCAATTAGACGATGCCATAAAAAAATCTGTTTATCAGAAAATTCCAACTTATATTTTTAGCAATCCTCAAATTGCATTTAAAGACGCAAAAAATCAACTTCTGATTAATGAAAATGCTGAAAATATAGAAAATGCAGAACAAGCTGAAAACATTTTATTCTTGTTAGATTCCAGCAAGTTCAAAAACAAAGAAAACTATTTACGTGAAATTGAAAATTCAAATTTTGATATTGTGGTAATATCTCCTTTTTTCCAAGGCAAAGCCCTGAAAAAAGAAGATGTAGAACGTTTGAAATATAAAAAGAACGGCACTTTAAGAAAAGTTATTGCCGCCATGAATATCAGCGAAACCGATTCTGATAAATATTATTGGCAACCTGAGTGGAAAATCGGTTCTCCATCATGGTTAAAACGTCCCTCCTTTGTCGATAAAAAAGGAATTATTGTTGAATATTGGTCTGAAGATTGGCAAAAAATAATTTCAAAATATTTTAAGGGTATTGTAATGCAAGGATTCGACGGCGCATTCTTAACCGGTCTGGAAAATTATCAATATTTTGAAAACCTAACGCCATTAGATTAGGAAATAAGACATGAATGAAGTAGAAGTTTTAGACATATCTCGAGATGCAATTTTCACCTTACTGAAAGTTGTTTCCCCTGCGCTTTTGGTAGCCTTGTTCATTGGTCTTGTTGTCGGTATTTTTCAAGCTCTTACCCAAATTCAAGAAATGACATTGGCTTTTGTACCAAAAATCATCGGTGTTTTTGCCACAATCATTATTTTGTTCCCATTTATGCTTAATCAAATGAAAATGTTGACCGATGGTTTATTTGATAAAATAGCAAACGGCGGCTAAATATGACCGAACTTTTGAACATGGAACTATATACTTTTCTGCTGATTTTTTTACGAATTGGCGGAGCGGTTATGTTCATGCCCGGTTTCAATGCAAGTTATATCAACACCCAGTTTCGCCTTTGCATTGCCTTAAGCTTAACTGTTATCTTGATGCCTTTCTTAAATGACAAACTACCACCTTTACCGCAAAACTTTGCCGATATATTTCAAATACTAATTTTTGAAATAACATATGGCATTTTCATCGGCATTTTTATGCAAATTTTAATGGCTGCAATCAATTTAGCCGGTAATTTAATCGGACAAGCCATTGGCTTTTCCAATGCCCAAATGTTTGACCCTACATTTCAACAACAATCCATTATTGTCGATTCTTTTTTAACATTTGTGGCTTTAACCGTCATTTTTGTAACCGACCTACATCATCTTATGCTCAGCGCAGTCATAGAAAGCTATTCACTCTTTCCTGTCGGCTCCGAATTTTTAAGCAACGACATGGCACAAAGTGTTAGTCAAACTTTGAGCAAAAGTTTTGTAATCGGCTTTAAAATCGGTTCGCCTTTTGTTGCTTTTGCCATTGTCTTTTATGTAGGAATGGGGCTATTATCCCGCTTAATGCCTCAACTTAATATTTTTTTCTTGTCTATGCCGCTGCAAATTTACCTTGGAGCTGGTTTGCTGTGTTTAACTCTACCGGTCATGATAGTTTGGTTTATCAAATATTATGAAGATGGCTTACAACTTTTTTTACGCTAAGGAGAAAAAATGGTCGCACCGGAAGAAGAAGATGAAGCCTCGAAAACAGAAGAACCTTCGGAACGAAAAATAGAAAAAGCCCGAGAAGAAGGTGATGCGGCCGTCTCTCAAGATGCCAAAAGCTTTATCATGTTTCTGGCCATGTTAACTGTAGTATGGTTAGTTCTTCCGCTTATGTTTCGTTGGTTTTATGAATTCAGTATCAAATTTATTGAACTTCCCGATACCATTCCGACAGATGCGGCTCATTTACAAAGATTATTAATCAGCGCTGCCGTTGCTTTGCTCAAAATTTTGGCCATTCCGTTTGCCATTTTCATCATTTTCGGTGTAACGGCCAGCATCTCCCAAACCGGCTTTATGTATGCCCCTAAAAAATTGGAACCCAACTGGAATAAATTAAATATTTTTGCAGCATTACCCAATTTTATTAATATGAAAAAGGTGGTTGAAAGCTTAAAAGGGCTGCTCAAAATTGCCATCATTGCATATGTCAGCATCCTTGTTGTCAAACCATATTTGCCACAAGTTAACTTGCTCCCCACTATGGATAGTATCGGTATTTTAGAGTTTATACATAAAATTGTTGTTTTATTAATATTCACAGTTGTTATTGCAATTTTTGTATTAGCTGTTGCCGACTATCTATACCAACGCTATACTTACTTAAAAAAATTACGCATGACCAAACAAGAACTCAAAGAAGAATACAAACAAATGGAAGGAGATCCGCTGGTCAAATCTCGTATTAGACAGGTTCGAATGGAAAGAGCCCGTCATCGTATGATGGAAAACGTACCCAAAGCCGATGTGGTTGTTGTCAACCCGACGCACTATGCTGTGGCTATGGAATATAAAATGGATAAAATGGATGCCCCGGTTGTTGTTGCCAAAGGTATCGATTTTCTGGCATTACGAATTCGAGAAGTTGCCGAAGAACATGATATTCCGATTGTGGAAAATCCGCCTTTGGCTCGTGCTTTGTTTGCCAGCGTAGAAATAGATCAGGCAATTCCGCCGGAACATTTTAAAGCCGTTGCAGAGGTTATCGGATATGTTATGCAGCTCAAAAACGAACAATAGACCGGATAAACAACTCAAAAGCCATTTGATTCTTTTGGCTTATTCTTTGGTTGCCGTTTCCATCAGCTTGATATCATTGTTCATATATCCCGAATATTTTATGACACTGATTTTATCAACCATATTCTTCATTGTGCTCTGCTTAATTTTCACCATTCAAACCCTAAACTCAGCCGAACATGCCATGAGTTATGGCGGTTTTGCCAATGAAATTATCAAAAATGACTTCAAGCTCAAACGCATTGAAAATTCAGATGGAGAGGCCGTCTTACAAAACACCCCCGCAGCAGAATTTTTTCAACAAATTCCCGTACTAACTTTTCTTGAACATTATTTAACGGATGATACAAAAAATAAAAATGCCTTCCAACGCATAAAAAATGCCTGCAGTAATCTAACACCTGAAAAAACAACTATCTCTTTATCTTTGCACGATATGGAAAGCAAAATTTTTGGCAATGAAGAATGGTTTGAAGTTGGTGTCCGCCCCATTTATCTAAAAAAAGCCGACATTTTTAATGGTCCTTTTTCCATTAAAACCATAAAAAAAGATGCCTTTTTATATTGGAGCATAAAAAATGTAACGGCACGCCAAAATATGGAAAATATTTTTCAGGAAGAAAGACGTTCTCTACATGACTTTTTAGACTATCTTCCAATTGGCTTATACATTTGTAACCAACAAACACAAATTGAATATGCCAATCATGCTTTGGCAAATTTTCTGGGAAAAAGTCGTGAAGACTTAACCGGAAAAAAACTAAACGACTTTATTACGCAAAATTCAGAAATTCCGGCACATCAAGCTCATTGGCATGGCATGGTCTATTTCAATACGCCTGAAAACACCACAACAGAAACTTTACTTTTCCAAGAAAAATACAAAGACAGTAACAACCAAAGCAAATCTCGTGGTGTTATCGTCAATGACATTCCAACTGACAAAAGCTTAAAAAATAATTTAAGCGATGCCTACGATAAAATAAGTTGGTTATTTAACTTTGCTCCCGTTGGTATCATCTTTATGGATAAAGATGGACTGATAAAAGATTGCAACTGCCAAGCCAGCGAATTTTTAATTAAAAATAAAGATAAATCCGAGCTCATTCAAAACAGCTTATTTACATTCATACAAAAAGAAGATGAAGCTCGCTTGCAAAAAGAAATCATAAACATTTTAAGCAATCGCGATGCCAATGCACGCATAGACATTCACTTGAAAAATGGCGATGAAGAAAAAGTTGCTCAACTTTATTTATCTCCCATGAAAAAGTTTTATTCCAACGATATCAGCAACATTGATGGTATTGTGATTTATATGATAGATGCCACCAAACAAAAATCTTTGGAAATCCAATTTGCACAAGCTCAAAAGATGCAAGCCGTAGGACAACTTGCCGGTGGTGTAGCACATGACTTTAACAACCTTTTAACCGCAATGATTGGCTTTTGCGATTTATTATTGCAGCGTCATGGCGTTGGTGATCCCTCCTTTGCTGATCTCATCCAAATTAAACAAAATGCCAATCGTGCGGCAGGTCTTGTCCGCCAACTTTTGGCTTTTTCACGCAAGCAACCGCTCAAGCCAAAATTAATAGATGTAACAGAAAACTTCATGGAACTCAGCCATATGCTGAAACGCATATTAGGCGAGCAAATTGTCTTAAAATTTCATCATGGCACCGATTTAGGCTTTATTCGTGTTGATCCGGTCCAATTTTCTCAAGTGATTATCAATCTGGCCGTCAATGCTAAAGATGCCATGAAAGGAAACGGCACATTATCAATCTCAACGCATATTGAGCCGCTGACTGAACCATTCCAATTTGGCTCTGATCTTGTTCAACCCGGAGAATTTGTCGTTATAGATGTAACCGATACCGGTTGTGGTATTCCTAAAGAAAATCTAAACCGTATTTTTGAACCGTTTTTCTCTACTAAACAAAATGTTGTTGGCTCCGGCACTGGTTTAGGTCTTGCCATGGTCTATGGTATCGTTCAACAAACCAAAGGCTTTATAAAAGTAGATAGTACGGTCGGGGTCGGAACCACCTTCTCTATCTATTTGCCACGCATTGATTCTGATGCAGAAGAAAATGATGAAAACAACTCCGCTCAAGAGGTTGTTACCAACAAAGACGGCACTCCGATTTTAACCGTTCAAGAAAAAATTCAAACACCTGTTGCCATCAATGAAAAATTGATTTTTGGTCTGAATGTGTCTTCCACAATCGACCGTAAAGAAACCAATGGCAAAGAAGCTGAAGACGTACGTATTTTATTTGTAGAAGATGAAGATTCGGTACGCACATTTGCGATTCGCGCTCTTAAGAAAAAAGGCTATGACGTTATTGGTTGCAACTCTGCGGAAAATGCCCTGGAACAACTTGAACAAGATAGCAATTTTGATCTTTTGATAACCGATATGGTAATGCCCGGAAAAACCGGTGCAGAACTGGCGGCCATTGTCAAAGAAAAAATTCCGAACATCAAAGTTATTTTAGCCTCTGGATATTCAGAAGAAATTGCTAAAAGAGAACTTTCTGAAAGCGAAAATTTTGAATTTATGGCCAAACCTTTCAGCCTGGGAGACTTGACGGCAAAAGTTTTTGATGTATTAAATAAATAAAAAACAAATAGAGAAAAATATGTCAGAAACTGCACAACAACTCACATTAGAATTACCTCATCGACCGGCACTCGGCAAAGAAGATTTTTTGATATCTCCTTGCAACGAAGAAGCCGTTCGATTAATTGATTCTTGGCCTCAATGGAACTTTTTTGCTGCTTGCATATATGGAAGTGAAGGTTGTGGAAAAACCCATTTGGCTAATGTATTTTCCAATCGTGTAAGCTTACTGACAAATTATCCCTACAAAATTCCATGCATTAAAGCTCAACAATTGAAGCTAGAAAACGTACATGAACTTTTTCAGCAAAATTCATGTCTGATTGTCGAAGATTTGTGTGCTGATATCAATGAAGAAGCAATGTTCCATCTTTATAACTTATACCGCAATGAAGGTGGCAACATTTTGTTCACCTCTCAAATGGCTCCGGCGCGGATTCCATTTAAATTAAAAGATTTGCAATCTCGTCTGAATATTGTTCCTTCCATTGAAATAAAAAATCCCGATGATGAGCTTTTATCTAGTTTGCTAATTAAGTTATTTATGGACAGACAAATCAACGTCAGCCCGGAAATTATATCTTATATTCTAAACAACATGGAACGTTCTTTTTCCTATGCACGAAAAATTGTTCAACAAATAGATATGATATCTCTGGCGCGTAAACGAGCAGTAAGCATCCCTTTAGTCAAAGATGCCATTTCAGATTTGGCAGACAACTCACAAGGAGAATTATTTATATAAACAAACAACGGGAATTTTCCCGTTGTTTGTTTCTTGAGTATATTATCTCAAGTTTGGCAGATAAAAAACTAATCTACTTACGCAAAACATCTGACATTAACGGTCTTCTGTTTGCCAAAGAAGCCGGACGGATAAAATGAGGTGTTTCATCATTTGAGGCTTCCAAAACATTAAATTCTTGCTGAGCAGGCAAAACCACATCTTTCACATCTTTAAACTGATAAGCGCAACTCATCCCTGGAACCATGCCATAAAAATCTGTTAAGCCTTTAACTTCTTCACCTTTACCTATATAAAGGATTCCCCCAGGAACCTGCATACTATGAATTTTTGCGCATAACTGTTCTTGTAATTCAGGGGTAAAGAAACGAAGAACATTGCGACAAAAGATAATATCAAAATCTTCTTTAAAAGTTGCTTCATCAAGCAAGTTATAACGACGAAACTCAACCATCTTTTTGATATTATCATTAACACGCCAATTGGTTCCATCCAAAGTGAAGTTATCAATCATATATTCAGCTTTTAAGCCATTTTGAATTTCAAATTGGTCATAATAACCGCGTTGCGCTTTTGATATTGCGGCAGAAGACAAATCTGTGCCGATAATATCTATTTGCCAATCACTATACCCCAGAACCTTATTTACTAACATAGCAATAGAATAAACTTCTTGTCCGCTGGAGCAACCCAAACTTAAAATACGCAGTTTTTTAATATTGCGGTTTGTTTCTTTTACCAATGGCAAAACATATTGCTCAAATTGTTGAAAAACAGCCCAATCTCTAAAGAAACGCGTATCGGCAAAAGCCAAAGTTTCAATCACTTGAGAGACTAATGCTTTTTGTCCTGTTTTCAATTCCGTTATCAAATCTTCAACAGAGGCAAAGCCCTTCTCGCGAATAAAGTTAGACATTTTTTTATCAATAGAAAAATATTCGCGTTCAGAAAAATTCCATCCTGCTTGGCGATTAAGAAGATTAATCAAAAAATCAAAATCACTTTTTCGCATTTTTCTCTCCTATATCAAGCCCAACATGGTAATTTTGCTTTCTATAATTTCTTCATCAAAAGGTTTCATGATATAATCATCGGCACCGCCTTGCAAAGCTTCTCTTATTTTTGCTTCATCATTTAAGGATGAACAAAAAAGGATTTTCGGCTGTTGCATTTTAACATTGGAACGGATCATATACAAAACATCGATTCCTTCCATAACCGGCAAACGCCAATCCATGATAATCAAATCCAAAGGAGTTTTACGCCATTGTTTAACTACATCTTCACCATCTTCAGCTTCAATCACGTCAAAACCAAGGTTGGTCATGATTTTAGCCAATACCATGCGAATAATTTTTGAATCATCAGCAATTAAACAAGTTGCCATCATTTTCCCCTTAGCCAATCACAAAACCAAAAGCATCACCATCTGGTATGCTAAGTTGCAAATCAGATGATTTAACTAAATCCCTTAAATAGAAAACCGGAGCGTATTGTGCAAGGTATTCTTCCTTTTGTCCGGAAAGAAGCGCTAAAATATCTTCTGTTTTTGGCGCAGAGATTTTTGATACATCACAAATATTAACAAATAGTTTACAATTTTGCTCTGCCACCACAATTTTTCCGCCTTTGATGATAACATCAGCCAGAATCATAACAGCTAACATTATGATTCTAGCATATTTTATAGAATAATTTCCCAACTCTAATTCTATTGGAAAATTTTTATTACCTATTGTGCTTAAATAATCGCGGATTGTTTTTTCAATCAAAACAGAATCGGTCAAATTAGCATTATTCAGTCCGAATGCCATTCTAAAAAACTTCAATCGAGAAGATAAAACATGAGAACTGACTTTAAGGATTTCTTTTATGTCATCCATAAAATCGGTATCACCGTCTTCCATCAGTTCAACCGCGTTTGCAACGGCACCGATATTGCCGATAAGATCATGACTGATTCTGGTACAAACCAATTCTGTCACTGGAGCTTTTGCCATATTACAATCCTTTATTAAAAACTATACAAATCAGTATTCATAAACCGCTGATCTTCACGAGACATTCTGGTATAATCCAACTCTCTGAGCATTGGATCTTCCAAAACCAAAAAACCTGTAGAAGCTTTCATATAAGGTTTATTCATACCTAACCCCCAGGTTACTTCTTCTTTATTATCCGGATTTCCATATTTCTGGTTCACTTTCTTCCAGAAATCATATACTTTAATATTTCGCAAATATGCAGCTTTTGCACCGCTACCTACCACTTTTCCGGACATGCTTTTGTACATGATTCGATATATTTTATTTCCGGTAAAATTAGATGTCAATTTTATCTCAATTTCTTCTTTGGTAGAATATTTGGCATATTTTGCGGTTTCAACATATTGATAATTATTTTTCTTCGCAATTTCCACCACACAATTCATTAAACGTTCATATCCCACCACTCCGTTGTTACGGCATGTTTCTTCATTTCTCCATTTAATAAAATTAGGAATTTCCATTTTTTGAGAAACGCGTTTAAAACCGCGCACCATCATTGCCTTATCGGCTTGAGCCAAATTCATGCGCAACATAATACCAGAAATATCAAACACAGAAGCATTGGAGCGTTTACTATTAACACCGCGTGAACCATTCATCAATCCGGTCAAAGTACTATCGGCACTATCAACTTCATCATCACTTAGCTCTGCATTATCCTTATTTTTTTGAGCCATAACTTCAGGTACACTTGTTGCCAATTGGTCAACCCATGTACCGGAAACATCAGGTAACTTCACATCAGAAAGTTTTTGTTTAGCTTGTTGTTGTAAGGTTGCGGTTAAAGTATCAGCCTTTGTGCTACTGCCGATCTCATTTTTTGACTGAGGCGGAACCGCAACATTAGATGAATTTTGCTGAATCATCGGCACCGGAGAATTGGTATTTGTTTCAAAAAGAACCTCATTATCGGCACCAAAATTCATATCTTCATCAGACATATATGTACCGCCGACTTCCGGAGAAGATGTAATAGGTTGCAATCCGTTCATATCCGCAAAGTTAGGCGTTTGTGCAACAACTTCTTTCGCACACAATAGTGCCGAAAGTGCACACAATATCAGCTTTGACCTAACTTTACATTTCATAAGAAAAACACTCTTTTCAGTAATCGATTAACTATGAGCCATGCTAACGCAATTTTTATCACATAGCAAACATTTCAACATATTTATCAAAAGAACTTTTATATTTACAATTTTGGTGGCTTTGCCTATAAAGAAATAATAAATAAAAAAGGACAAATGATGGAAAACAAAATCTTACATATTATCGGGGCCGGTTTAGCCGGTAGTGAAGCCGCATGGCAAGCTGCGCAAAGAGGCATAAAAGTTATTTTACATGAAATGCGCCCTCAAAATTATTCTCCGGCACACAAAACAGATAATTTTGCCGAACTTGTCTGTTCAAACTCTTTGCGTTCAGATGACTATGAACACAATGCCGTTGGTCTCATGCATGAAGAAATGCGCCGAGCCGGTTCTCTGATTATGCATTGCGCTGATGCTACAAAAGTTCCTGCCGGTGGAGCTTTAGCCGTAGATCGTGTTGCTTTTGCGCAAATGGTTACCGATAAAATAAAATCGCACCCGCTGATTGAAATCGTGCATGAAGAAATAACCACTCTTCCTGACGAAAATTTTGGTGATGTCATTATTGCCACCGGTCCTTTAACATCCGATAAACTGGCTCACGATATTTTAGAATTTGTCGACAATCAATCTTTATCTTTTTTTGATGCCATTGCTCCCGTTGTCTATAAAGACAGTATTGATTTTAGCAAAGCTTGGTATCAATCCCGCTATGACAAAGGAGACAAGTTAGACTACATCAATTGTCCCCTCAGCAGGGAACAATATTATGCCTTTGTAAATGAGCTCAAAAACGGAGAAAAAGTTGAGTTTCACGAATGGGAAGATGTCCACTATTTTGAAGGCTGTTTACCGATAGAAGTTATGGCCGAAAGAGGCGATGAAACCCTCACCTTTGGCCCCATGAAACCCATCGGCTTAACCAATCCGCATTCAACCGAAAAGCCCTATGCCGTTGTTCAGTTACGCCAAGACAACAAAGAAGACACCTTACGCAACATGGTGGGTTTTCAAACCAAACTCAAATATGGTGAGCAACAACGCATTTTTAGAATGATTCCTGGATTAGAAAATGCCGAGTTTGCACGCTTAGGCGGCATTCATAAAAATACATTTATCAAATCTCCGATTCTGCTTGATAAATATTTACGCTTAAAAAAGCGTCCTAACATTCGTTTTGCCGGACAAATCACTGGCTGCGAAGGTTATATTGAAAGTGCTTGCGTAGGCTATATGGCTGGATATTTTGCTGCCATGCAACTCTTGGAAAAGACACCTGTTTTACCTCCCAGAAATACGGCTTTCGGATCCATGCTCAATCATCTGATTGATGATACAAATATTGAAGATTTTCAGCCCATGAATATCAATTTCGGCATTTTTCCAACCATCAGCGGCGAAAGAACTGCCAATGGTAAATTCCGCAAAATAAAAGGAATGGATAGAAAAAAAGCCTATTCAGAAAGAGCATTAACCGAAATAAATCAATGGATAAATGAGATAAAATAATGAAATTGCGGCATAAAAATAAACATCAAGAAAATTTTCCTGTCGGTATGATGATGATCAATCGAGAACTACGCCGATTGGTTTCAGATTATTATACTTTTGCACGCTATGCCGACGACATTGCTGATAATCCGCATCTCAAACCCCAAAATAAAGTTGAAAAACTTTATGAACTGGAAGAAATTTTTACCGGACAAAAAACATACAAAGGGCAAAAACTAAAATTTGTTCAAAGCTTAAAATCCGAATTTGAAAAACACAATTTATCTCCAAGCTTAGCTACTGATTTATTAATTGCTTTTCGCAAAGATTCACTTGGTTTTGATTACCAAACTTGGGGACAATTGGTTGATTATTGTAAATATTCTGCCGCACCTGTCGGAAAATTTATGTTGGCCATTCATAATGAACATCCATCAACCTATCTTCCCGCCACATCTCTTTGCGTTGCACTGCAAATAGTCAACCATGTTCAAGATCTAAAATATGATATCAGCCTCTTAAAACGCCTATATCTGCCGGCAGACATTATGCAAAAATTTCATCTCCGCAAAGAAGATTTACTGCAAAATAAATCTTCTTTAAGTTTGAACAAAGCCAAAGAATATATTATGGAAAAAACTCAAGGCTTGGTCAAAGAAGGGAGTCTCCTCCCCGAACTCATTCATAACACTTGTTTGCGCATTGAAGTATGTATTATCCTTTCTTTAACCAATATTATGATAAGAAAAATATTAAAAGGAGATATCTTGACCCAAGAAATCAAATTATCTCATTTTGACTGGATTAAAGGAATTTTTGCAGGCATATTTAAAGGCTTGACGACAAAGACAAAAACTTTGCCTTATAAGGAATAAATATTTATGAACAATATCAAAAGAATGGTCAAAAAATCAGGCACTTCATTTTTCTGGAGCATGCGCTTTCTTCCGTTTGGAAAAAGAAATGCCATGTACACCATTTATGCCTTTTGCCGCCATATTGATGATATTGTTGACGGAGATAAAGATGTCTCTGAAAAACTAGATTTAATGGAAGCTTGGCGCCAAGAAATCAACAATATCTATGATAAAAAAATTCCTGCAACCGAAATCGGTCGCAAAATTTATAAAAACTGCATGCGCTTCAAACTCCCTAAAGAAGAATTTGTTCGCATCATTAACAGTATTTCTATGGACTTACCCACACCAATGCAAGCTCCGTCCATGGAACGTTTTAACGAATATTGTCGTGGCGTTGCCGGTGTTCCGGGAAACTTATCTTTACGCATTTTTGGTGTTACGGATGAAGCTTTGATTGAAAAACTTTCCACCACTTTGGGTAATGCTTTGCAAATAACCAATATTTTGCGTGATGTTAAAGAAGATGCGCAAATCGGCCGCTTATATATTCCTAAAGAAATGTTGGAAGAAGCAGGCATCACGTCAACCGATCCCTTAACAGTCATTGTCAACCCCAATCTGGCTCGTGCACGTGAACAATTGGCCAAAATCGCAGCTGAAGATTACGAAAATTCATATCAACTTATTAAACAACTTGATAAAAAAATTGCTCGCCCCATTTTGATGATGGCTAATATTTATAAACGCTACTTTGACATCATGCAAAACCGTGGTTGGGAAGTCATTTCTCCTAAACCGCATTTGAGCAAAATGAAAAAACTTTCTTTAGCTCTGCGCGCCTTTTTCTATAGGTAAAAAAATGTTTTCCGAACCGAAAACATTTCATATTCTGGGTGGCGGGATAGCTGGTCTGAGCGCAGCCAAATTCATCAAAAAAAAAGATAAAAAAGCCCACATTATCATATATGAAGCAGCATCTCGCTTAGGTGGCAGGTGTTTTTCTTTTTATGATTCCAAACTGGAACGCAATGTTGACAATGCCACTCATGCGGTTTTGGGAGCCAACAAAGAAATAACCAAGTTTCTAAAATCTGAAAAATTTTTCAAACAAGTTCATTTTTGGCGCAACAATCAAATTCATAGCAATTTCATTTCAGAAATACCTTTAATTTTACTATCCGTTTTCAATACAAAACCAAGTGAAATTGCGCCATCATTATTACTATCTCTAGCCGCCAAATTATTTCCTTTTTTCCCTGGGCAAAGAAAGCTATACTTTTCTGAAGGAAACTTAACTGAAAAGCTCATTCTTCCTTTACAAGCTTATGCCGATGAAATCAAAACCGGCTGGTGTCTTCAATCAATCGAAAAAGAAGAAAATCAAATTACATGCTTAAAATTCAATCAAGCCGACATCAAACTTGGCAAAAATGATATTGTTATCTCTGCTTTAGATGCTCATAACTACCAAAAAATTTTTTCAAGACCAAAATTTCAATTCAATCAAATCACCAATATTTATTTTCGAACAAGTGTCCCCCTGACATTGCCCAATAACATCCCTTTTTTAGGCTCAACACAAAGTATTTTCGATTGGGTATTTATCAATAAAGATATAGTTGCCGTAACCATATCAAACAGCCAAGAAATCAAATTAAAGGGCGAAGAGCTGGCTCGAAAAGTTTGGCAAGAGATTCGTGCCATAAACGGATTAAAACCGGCTTTTCTGCCCCCATATCGCATTTTATGTCATCAAAGAGCAACAATTAAACAAGATAAAAAAAATCAAAATCTCCGTCCCCAATCCGCGTTAACCACATATCAAAATTTACTCCTTTGCGGTGATTGGACCATGAAAAATTATCCTTGCTGTCTGGAAGCTGCCATTCAATCCGGAAAACGCATTTCTCGATACATATAAATATAAAAAAACGCCCGCTTTTTGAGCGGGTGTTTTTCTGTGTGTTCCTATTTAATTTATTTTCTTCTGAGAAAAGATGGAATTTCCAAATTTAAGCGTTCATCCCCGCTATAATCTGTTCCCGTAGAAGAAAAGGTTGGAGAAATGGGTTCTTGCAAACGTTCATTTTCTTTTTTCTTCTTATTGCGACGCGCAATTGAAAAACCTGTAACACGTTCAATTAATGTCGGAGCATGGTTTTCTTCATCATCCACAATCAATTCTTCTTGCTCTTCAATACGACGAGCAGCAAAAGGTTGCGGATTGTGATTTGGGAACAATTCCGGCTCTTCTTCAACTTGACGAATGTTAGTCTTTGGAGCAAAACCATGATCTGCATTAGCTAAAATGCTGTCATATTGAGCATTGTCATTCAAATCTTCAGATTTGTTAATAATTGCCTTAAACAAAGCTGTTGCTTTTGGCATATTATCCAAAGCTTCTGAATGCTCAACTTCTTCAAAATCATCAAATTTTTGTTCTGTCATAACTGGGACAGAAACTTGAGGCATAACGACCTCTGTTTTTTCTTCTTCAACATGAGTTTCTGTAGTTTCTTCAACAGCCTTTTCGATAATATCTTCAACTGTTTCAGTTATAACAACTTCAGGTTCACTTTTGTTAGCTGCAAATTTTTCCAAATTTGAATCTAACTCGGCAGAAGGAACAACCGGTATACGCACTTCTTCCATAAAAGTTGTTTCCGGCATAGCTTGTTTTTGCGGAGCAGGTTTAGCAGGAGCTTTAGCATCACCAATACCTGTTGCCACAATAGAAACTCTAATTTTTCCGGCTAAAGAATCATCAAAGCTTGAACCAAAAATAATATTGGCATCTTCATCAACTTCTTCTTTAATACGGCTGGCCGCCTCATCAATTTCAAACAATGTGATGTCTGAACCACCGGTAATATTAATCAATACACCTTTAGCGCCATGCATTGAACAATCATCAAGAAGCGGATTAGAAAGAGCTTGCTCGGCAGCTTTCACGGCTCTGTTTTCGCCTTCAGCTTCACCAGTACCCATAATTGCCTTACCTTTATCTTGCATAATCGATTTAATATCGGCAAAATCAAGGTTAATCAATCCCGGCATCATCATCAAATCGGTAATAGAACGTACACCGGCATACAAAACATTATCAGCCATAACAAAAGCATCGGCAAGGGTTGTACTTTTATCTGCGATTCTAAATAAGTTTTGGTTAGGAATAATGATGATACTGTCAACTTCTTTGGTAAATTCTTCTACGGCAGCTTCAGCTGTTTCATAGCGTTTACGTCCTTCAAACTGAAACGGCTTTGTAACAACACCAACGGTTAAAATACCTTTTTCTTTAGCTAGTTTGGCAACAACCGGTGCAGCACCGCTACCTGTACCGCCACCCATACCGGCGGTAATAAAGACCATATTTGCGCCTTCAAGTTCGCGTTCAATTTCTTCTTTAGCTTCCTCAGCTGCCATTTTACCAACTTCTGGACGAGCACCGGCACCCAAACCTTGAGTCGTTTCCAATCCAAGTTGAATTTTGCGGCTGGCTGTAGAATGAGCCAAAGCCTGAGCATCAGTGTTGGCAACAATAAAATCAACCCCTTCTAAATTTTGGGCAATCATATTATTAACGGCATTTCCACCACCGCCACCTACACCAATAACGGAAATTCTGGGTTTTAGATGAGCAATGGTTTTATCTGGTACGGCTAATTTAATTGACATTTTTCTTCCTAACAAAAAATTTCTTTTAAATAAAAAATTCTCTTTGAAAGAACCATATCACACAATAAATTAAGGTTTAGTTACCAAAGACGAAATTTTAAAAATTTTGTTTAAACCAAGAGACAAGAGAACCAAACATTCCGCCATCATTTCGTACCGGTTTATTAATAATTTTATTTGGTTTCTTTTCGGTATAATTCAAAGCAAACAACAACAAACCAATACATGTTGAAAAAGAAGGATTATACAGATTCTCCGGCAAGTTGGCCACATTTTTGGGTTTGCCCAAACGCACTTGTTTATCCAAAACCATAGAAGCAACTTCGCGGATTCCCGAAAGTTGGCTTCCGCCTCCTGTCAACACAACACGATGGCTTGAAATATCCCCTAAACCTTGTTCTTTAAACTTATGATTAACCAACTCAAAAATCTCTTCGATTCGCGGTGTAATAATACTAATCAAGTCCGATTTAGGAACTTGTTTAATCAAGCTGTCATCTTCCTCACCAACCGGATAAACATTTATCATTTCTGAATTATCTTGTGAGCTTAAAAAAGCACAGCCATGAAGTGTTTTTAGTCTTTCAGCATGAGCAAACGAGGTTGTTAAACCATATGCAATATCATTTGTGACATTATTGCCGCCAACGGCTAAAGAGGAAAAATAAACCGGATATCCATGGCGGAATGTAGCAATACTTGTTGTACCGCCGCCAATATCAATAACTGTTGCGCCAATTTCTTTTTCATCATCTACCAAACAAGATAAGCCTGATGCATATGAAGAAAAAGCTTTTCCGGCAATTTCCAAATGAGCATTTTCAATCACTGTAGAAAGATTTCTATACATAATATCAGGCATCAAACCCAACAAAATATCTACAGATAAATTCTCACCAAAAATATTACGCGGATCTTTCACTTCTTCGCCCATATCCAAGCGATAGCAAGTCGGCAGACAGTGAATCAATTCATGTCCTTCAACATTAATTTTATTAATACCGCGTTCAATAACCTTATTAATATCCGCTTCGTTTACCGGACGATTTTTATTCACGGCAATGGATGCACTTTTGATTGTACTTCTGATTTTATCTCCAGACACATTAACAATAACTCTGTCGATTCGCTCATTGGCCATTTGTTCAGCTGCTTCAACAGCATTACAAACCGACAATGTTGCTTGATTTATATCAACAACAACACCATTTTTAATGCCTTTTGATGCATTGTAGCCATAACCGACAACATTGATTCGTTTGTCACGACTGATTTTTGCAATAACGCAACAAACTTTAGATGAACCAATATCTAAAGCAGCAATTGATGTCAGTCGATTAAAAGAATGTGTCACCTTTCACTCCATACAGCCAAAATTCAATCAAAGCTCTTCACAAAAAAAATTAAACTCGGCGCTCTTTTGCCTTATTCAATTTCACCGGAGCTTTTCCATCCGTCTTTTTTAATTTTACAGTTATCTTTCCTTTTAACCTTAAATCAATTATGGTTAATTTACGTTTAAGAATCCCGTTAACAGCGTCCAACTTCAACAATTTTTTCCATGCTTGTTCAACATTTTCTTCCGGTAACTTAATTGTAATTCCGTTTTCTATATCATCCAAAACCAAATTCCAGCGCCGATTCGAAATATAATTAGCCACCTTAACTCGTTCCAAAACTTTTTTGTTAGAATCAATTTCTTTAAGTAGTTGATTAATATTTTGCGGTGCTCCCTCTCCTACAATCAACAAAATCGGTGCTTTAGGCTTAAAAGGCGCATCAATAACATGTCCATCTTCATCAATTGGATGAAACTTTTCATTAATCTGCCAAATAGAACGCACTTGTCTTTCTTGAAGATTTACTTCCAAAACATTAGGAAAAAATTTTCTTTTTACCACAGCTTCTTTCACCCAAGGCAAAGCTTCCACTCTGTTTTTGAGCTCATGAATATCCAACTGCAAAAAATTATCTCCGCGTTTAACTTGCAGCGCATTTAACAAATCTTCTTTAGAAGTTTTATCTCGACCGATAATCACTACATCATCTAAAACCAACCCCTGCTTTGCAGCAAACTCATACCATTCTTCAGACCAAACCTGAAATTTTTCTTCCACCATATCCGTGTTGAGTAACAAGGTAATAAAAGCTGCGCCGAAAATAAGTCCAAGTACAATTAAATTTCCGATAAGACGCGCTACAAATTCTTTCGGTTCGGTAACAATGTTAGACTTTTTTACAGCCTCTGATTTTTGATTATCAATATTTTGAGATTCTTCAACCATAAACTACTTTGCAATACCCATACGTTTAACTTCCCATTCCAAAGTAATGGAAGTTTGTTCTTGAACTTTTTTAATAATTGTTTCTCCAAGTTGTTCTATATCTGCGGCGGTTGCAGTACCGGTATTAATTAAAAAATTGCAATGTTTTTCAGAAACTTTTGCTCCGTTGATTTGCAAATCGGCACAACCAGATTTTTTAATCAATTCCCAAGCCTTCAAACCTTCGGGATTTTTAAAAGTAGAACCGGCTGTTCTTTCATTATAAGGCTGAGACTGAGCTCTTTTAGCCTTATTTTCTTTAATGATTTTGGCAATTGTTTCCGGATTCTCAGGATAAGTTTTGAACGTGATGGAAGTCACAATCCAATCATCTGGAAACAAACTGCTGCGGTAAGAAAGCTTCAAATCATCTACACTGATAGTCTTTTTTTCTCCCATTCCGTTAACAATGGTTGCTTTAACAATAACATCTTTTACCTCTTTGCCATAGCAACCGGCATTTGTCTTAACAGAACCACCGATAACACCTGGAATAGAACATAAAAATTCTAATCCGCCGATTCCTTTTTCAATGAGACTTTTTTCCAAAGTCACATTTCTAAAACCGGCACCCAAGGTCAACGTATTTTCTTCAACACTCATTTTCTTAAAATTTTTATTATCGAGCTTGATTACCACACCGGGAATTCCACCGTCTCGCACCAATAAATTAGACCCCGCACCGATAATAAATGTTGGCAAATTATAGGGACGATTTTTCATAAAAAATGCCAAATCATCTTCATCTTCCGGAAAAAACATTACCTCCGCCGGACCGCCAACTCCAAACCATGTATGTTTCGAAAGAGGCACATTTTTTTTGTAAACACCACGAACTTTCGGTAACATTTTAAGCAGATTATCTGCCGGGGTACTTGACCAAAACATAATGACCTCCCTTTCAACAAAGTTTATTTACGTTTATTTACAATTTCATTTTCAATAGCATCTGCAAAACGCACAGCGGCATCTGTAATACCAATTTTTTTAGCATTGCGAGCCATTTTCTCTAAACATGTAGGCTCTAAACCTTGCTCAGCTTCTGCAAAAAAGTTTTGTAAAACCTGTTTCAACTTCTCTGCCGTAAAAGTTGACTGTTTAATCATCTGAGCGCCTTTTGCATCAGCAAGCCAAGCCGCATTACCACTTTGATGATCATCGGCAGCAGTTGGAAGCGGAACCAATATAGATGGAATTCCCATCACTGCAATTTCTGAAACTGAAGATGCTCCGGCACGAGAAATAACAACATGAGAATGAGCATAAAGCTCTGGCATATTATCAAAAAAATGAGAAACAACGGCATGTACCGGAAGTTCTTTATATGCTTTTTCAATTGAAGCCACGTCATCTTGACGGCATTGTTGTATAATTTTCAAGCGTTTTTGCAAGTTTTTATCTAATAGCTGTACAGCTGCAGGAATAACCTCGGCAAAAACTTTAGCTCCTTGACTTCCGCCTAAAACCAAAACCTGCATCACATCTTTGGCCCCTAATTTGGAATAAGACTGATTAGCTGCTTCTACAATATTTGCACGAACCGGCATTCCGGTCAAAACGGTTTTTACATTTTGTGGCGCATATTTTACTTTTTTAAAACTTTGCGCAATCAGTGTTGCATATTTGCTCAAAAAACGATTAGTTCTGCTCATAACAGAATTCTGTTCATGAATAACCAAATCAGTTCCCGTTAAAATAGCGGCAACACAGCAAGGGAAAGAAGCATATCCGCCAAAACCGACCACACAAACCGGCTTTTCTTTTAAGATAATACGCAATGCCTGCAAAACACCGATTCCCAATTTAAACAAACTTTTGATTTTAAAGAAAACGGATTTTCCAACCAAACTTCCGGCCCAAACAGCTTTATTCTGAATTTGTCCAAGCTTTCCTTTATAATTATCCTTACCGCGATTATCGGTAACAAGCATCAAACGATAACCACGTTTGGACAATTCTTCTGCCAAAGCTTCTGCCGGATAAACATGACCACCAGTTCCGCCGGCTGTCAAAATGATTAAAGGTGTTGTTTTTTTACGTTTAATCCGTTTCATCTTTATCCTCCGCATGAACATTTTTACGAGTGATTGCCAAAAGCATCCCCATTCCGAAAGCCGTAGCCAACAAAGAAGAACCTCCATATGAAATAAATGGCAGTGTCATACCTTTAGTTGGCATCAAATGAAGTGATGATGCCATATTAATAATGGCTTGCAATCCAAAAGAAGCAGCCAAAGCCGAAGCTGATAAAATAATAAACAAGTTACTGTCTTTAGCAGAAACAATCATGGTTCTGACCACAATTGCGGCATAAATCCCAACAATCAGCAAACACAAAAGCATACCATATTCTTCTGCAGCCACTGCAAAAATAAAATCCGTATGAGCATCGGGAATATTCATTTTTACGATTCCTTCTCCGGGACCTCGCCCAAAAAATCCTCCGCTTTCAAAAGCTTCTAAAGATTTTTTAATCTGATACCCCATATTATTTTCCGATGCCAAAAACTGATCAACACGTGCTTGCACGTGAGGAAAAATAAAATATGCCGCAACAATACCTATCAAACCTAATACAGCTAAAATACCCACAATCCACATTGACAACCCAGCCAAAAAGAATTGAAACCCCCAAATGGCGGTCACAACAATCGTCATACCCAAATCAGGTTGCAACAATAGCAAAGCTGCCGTCAATGCAAATAACGAAGTAGATAAAAGATTTCCCGGAAAATCACGATATTTTTTTTGCCCATCAAAAAGCCAAGCCGCAACCACGGCAAAACTGGGTTTTACAAACTCTGAAGGCTGTAAAGAAAAACCAGCAAAATTTATCCATCGCGAAGCACCTTTGGTTTCTTCTCCCCAAAACAGGGTCAAAACCATCAAACCAAGTGTTACAATAAAAGCAACAATTGCCGTGCGACGAATGGTTTTCAATTTTTGCATTGATAAAAAGAGCATCAACCCATAGGCAATTGGCAAGAAAAACAATTGTCTTTTAATAAAATGAAAACTTCCAACACCAATACGGTTTGCCACCGACGGACTAGCTGAAAAATTAAGAAAGATTCCAATCAATAAGAGAAGCGTAATTAAACCTAAGAGCGTTTTATCAACGGTCCACCACCAATTTGCGATAACACTTTTACTGTTTCTTGCAAATGAAACCACTCTTTTTCTCCTCTACTTGGCTATCAATGCCAACAAACCAGTAATCGCCAACAACAAGGCCACAATCCAAAAACGTAAAACTACGGTTGTTTCTTTCCACCCCAATTGTTCAAAATGGTGATGAATGGGAGCCATTCTAAAAAATCTTTTTCCGGTGCGTCTGTACCAAAATACTTGAATCATCACTGATATTGCTTCAATCACAAAAATACCGCCGACTATTGCGAGCAGAATTTCTTGCTTAACGATAATGGCAACGGTTCCGAGCAATGCACCTAAAGACAAAGAACCAGTATCACCCATAAAAACTTTTGCCGGCGGCGCATTAAACCACAAAAAGCCAACGCAACCACCGATAATAGCTGCGCAGACAATTGCCACTTCTGAAGCTCCGGCAATAGGCGTAATATAAAAATATTGAGCCAAATTACCGCCGCAAATATAAGCAACAACCATAAAGAAAGCAAAAGCCACCACGAGTAAACCACCGGCCAAACCATCTAAGCCATCACTCAAATTAACGGCATTGGAAGCACCAACAATCACAATCATGGCTAACGGAATATAAAAATACCACAAATTAATGGCTAAGGTTTTAAAATACGGAAAAGACAATGTAAAACGTGTTTCTTCTGCCGTAAAATATGATGTTACGCCAACGGCAACCAATGCTGTGGTAAACTGTAAAAACAACTTCATTTTTGCACTCATGGCGTTTGAAGTTTCTTTAGTTACTTTAACATAATCATCTGCGAAGCCGACAAAGCCATAAACAAGCAAAACCAACACACAAATCCACACCAACGGATTACTTAAATTTGCATAGAATAATGTTGATAAAATTCCTGTACCTAAAATAAGCAAACCACCCATTGTCGGGGTTCCTTTTTTGGCCAAATGGGTTTGCGGTCCATCTTCACGAATAGGTTGCCCATGTGCTTGATGATGATGTAACACGGCTATCAATTTTTCGCCAAAACATAAAGATAAAATAACAGCTGTCATAAAAGCCAAAAACATACGCAAATAAACAGCTGTTAAAGCAGAAGGAGCCGAAAACAATTCAGATAAATAGTACAGCATTTTGATTTCCTAAAAAAATAGTCTAGACTTTGCACGGATTGTACAAAATAAAGTCTAACTTTTTATTAATATTTATAAAAAAAACAGCACTAAAATCGTGCTGTTTTCATAACTCAAAATCAATCTTCCAAATATAAGGAGCTGCGCTTATAATTTTCGATGGCATGTCGTACCAACACACCGATAATTGCAGCTACCGGAACGGCAATTAACAATCCCAAGAAACCGAGCAAAACACCACCGGCCAGCAAAGCAAACATCACCCAAACCGGATGCAAACCAACACTATCGCCAACCAGTTTTGGTGTTAAGAAATTTCCTTCCAAAAACTGCCCCACAGCAAAAACCCCAACAACAGAAAGAATACGTCCAACTTCATCAAATTGAGCAAATGCAATGCACATACTGACAACAAATCCGGAAATACTTCCTACATAAGGAATAAAAGAAATTATGCCGGCAATAAAACCAATCATAATTCCCAAATCCAAACCAACCATATAAAGACCACAGGCATAAAAACATCCTAAGAGCACACAAACACTAAGCTGACCGCGAATGAAATTTGCCATAATTTGGTTAATTTCATGAGCCTGTTGTTCGATTGAAGCTTTAGAATGGCGCGGTAACAAGCCATTAACTTTGCCAATAAAAGTATCCCAATCACGCAACATATAAAAAGCAACAACAGGTGTAATCAAAAGCAAAGATATAACATTGACAAAAGCAAAGCCTCCGCTGATAACGCTTGCAATTACCTTTCCACCGACTTTCAATGCATTAGACATATTACCACGAATATATTCTTTAACTTTTTCTGCATCAATATCAGGAAATTTGCTTTGCAACTCATAAAAAACAGGTTCAATTTTTTTCATCAAAGCAGAAATATAGTTAGGCAATGCAGAAAGAAAATCTGTAATTTGTCCTTGAATAACGCCCAAGAGCAGAAACAAAAGTGGGAAAAACAACAAAACGAGCAAAAGCATAACAATTGTTGTGGCCAATGTTCTGTTCATACCCATTTTTTGGAATTTATCTGCAATCGGATCAAGTACATACCCGATAATAATTCCGGCAACAAATGGTAACAAAACCGAACGCAACACATAAACAGCCACACAAAATACAATAAATATGCTCAACCAAACCAGCCATTTATGAGAAGTTTTTGGAGAAGTTTTTTTTGCCTCAAACATCACAACCTCAATACTCTAAGAGATAAAAATTATCATATTGCTTTAAGTTAAAACCCTTGTTTCGCAGAGCAGCCCAAATACGTTCATCATTTCCGACAAAGTCTATACGCATTTGCACTTTTCCCGCACCCATTGCATCAACTTGAACACGGCGCACATACGGCACAGACTTCAGTTGTTTTTCTGCATTAATCCAATCTGACAATTTTTCATAATTATAAATGGCTGAAATAGAAGACTGCATTTTGCTTTGTGCGATATTTGCATTTTTGATTTTGTTTTCAATTTTTTTACTAACCTCAATCACACCTTGAGCCAACAAATATTCTGCCATATTTCTGTCTCCGGCAATTCGGATAACTTCAGCCGCCTGTTCTGATTTTAATGAAGTCAATGTAATTTTTAACCCTTCAATTCCATCAAAAACGGCATCTGCCACATACACATCATTGGCGTTATTATTGAGCGCCACTTCTTGCAAAGCCGCTGTATCATAAGTCTGGGCTTGTTCGGCTGTAATTTCAGCCTGACTGATAGGTGTATCGGGAATAGCAACAATCTCTATCAAATTTTCACGCGCCGACTTTTGCTGCCATGCTGCCAGCCACATATTTTGCTTTTCCCACAGAAGCGGACGATCAGATTCAAATTCTCTAAAAATTGGAATAACAACAATTTTAGACTTATCCGCAACTGCTGTTTGAATATCTTTCTCTTGCAAATATGCTTTCAAAATAGCTTCATTTAAGGTCACTTGCAAAGTGGCTATATAGCGAACATTTGACGATTTTTCAGACACGACGGATATTTCCTTAACAAAGTTAATAATCTGATCATCGGTCATTTCATTTAACTTTGCGGCATCTTGAGCCGTGGTCAACTTTCTAACCACAATATCAAATGCTTGACGATAAGCTGAACTCATAGCTTTCTCTCGCGCCACGGCAGCATTAACATCAGTCACATCCACATTTACATTAACAGTATAAATAGAACTTTGCGCTTTAGCCTCAGGAAGCAAAGCCAAAAACATCAAAGCACCAAAAGCAAAAGACTTAAAATTAAACAAGAGGAGCTCCTAGCAAAAAATTTCAAGTTTATTAAAGAAGAAAGCAACTTCACGAGCCGCACTTTCCGGACTATCAGAACCATGAACACTGTTATGTGTAATGGATTCGCCGAAAGTTCTGCGAATTGTTCCTTCTTCAGCAATAGCCGGATTGGTTGCCCCCATAATTTTACGATAATCTTCAATAACGTTTTCGCCCTCTAAAACTTGTACAACAACCGGAGCAGAAACCATATATTCTACCAACCCCTCAAAGAATGCCTTTTCTTTGTGTTCAGCATAAAATTCCTCAGCTTGTTCTCTTGAAAGACGAACACGTTTCTGTGCTACGATTCGCAAACCGGCATCTTCAATCATGGCATTAATTTTACCGGTAATGTTACGAACAACGGCATCCGGTTTAATAATAGATAAAGTTCTTTGCATTTTTTCCTCTCATAAGACAACATTACAAAAATTTGCTTTCATGCTAAAACAAAAACGCAAAATAATCAAAAGTTTTTATTACACAATGAATACTTTTTAATAGACTTTTACTTTACAGAATAGTAAACAAAAGAAAACACAATCACAAAGAGGTATAAAAATGTTAGAAAGTACATTTATCAAAAATGTTTTGGCTCAAGCCAAAAAACATTACAAAACCATTGTCTTGCCGGAAGGTGAAGACTTGCGCGTTTTGAAAGCAGCTCATTTAATTAATAAAGACAAAATCTGCAAAATCATCTTGCTTGGCGATGAAGTTCAAATCAAATCCGACTTTGCTAAAAACGGTTGGGATATTGAAGGTATTGATATTATCAATCCGGCCACATCACCAAAACTAGAAGCTTATACCAACTTGTTATATGAGTTGCGCAAAGCCAAAGGCATGACCGAAGAAGAAGCTAAGAAAACCGCTTTGATTCCAAACTATTTTGGTACTTTGATGATTAAGTCCGGCGATGCTGACGGCATGGTCTCCGGTGCCAACCACTCTACGGCAGATACGGTTCGTCCGGCATTGCAAATTATCAAATCTGCACACAAAGACAGAGGTGTTTCTTCTTTCTTGGTTATGGTTTCTAACGACAAACCTTATGTCTTCTCTGACTGCGGTGTTGTAATTAACCCAACAGCTAAAGAATTGGCTGACATTGCTTTGGAAGCTTCTTTATCAGCTATCAAATTTGGTTTTGAACCACGCGTTGCCATGTTAACCTATTCTACATATGGTTCCGGCAAAGGTGAATTGGTTGACAAAGTTGTTGAAGCTACAAAATTGGCTAAAGAAGCTTTGAAAACAGACGAATTTAAAGATTTGCACATTGAACTTGATGGCGAACTCCAAGCCGATGCTGCTTTGGATGCCGTTGTTGCAAAGAAAAAAGCTCCGGAAAGCCATGTTGCAGGATCTGCAAACGTTTTGGTATTCCCGAACTTGGAAGCTGGAAACATTGGTTATAAATTGTTGCAACGCTTAGGTGGTTGCGAAGCTTACGGACCTGTTTTGCAAGGTTTGAATGCTCCGGTTAATGACTTGTCTCGCGGTGCTTTTGCCGAAGATATTGTCGGTGTTATCGGTATGACCGCTCTCCAAGCTGTTAAATAAAATTAAGGAAAGAAAAAGATATGAAAAAAATTCTTGTATTAAATGCAGGTTCTTCAACTTTGAAATATCAACTTTTCAATGTTGATGGTGAAAATTATGAAGTTGTTGCCAAAGGTAATGCCGAACGTATCGGTCGTGATGCTTCTTTTGTCGGCATCAAATATGCCAACGGCGACAAAAAAGAAGTTCAAGTAGATTTGCCTAACCATGACGTTGCTTTCAAAGAAGTTATGAAATTGTTGATGGATGGCGTTATCTCTGATTTGAACGAAATTTCTGCCATCGGTCACCGCATTGTTCAAGGCGGTTCAATCTTCAAAAAATCAACTCTCGTTAATGATGAAGTGATTGAACAAATTGCCGAGCTCGGCACTTTGGCTCCGTTGCACAATCCGGCAGCTGTTTTGGTTATCAAAGCTGTTAAGAAACAATTACCAAATGTTAAACAAGTAACTGTTTTTGACACTGCTTTCCACCAAACCATGCCTTATGAAGCTTATACTTATGCTTTGCCAACTGAACAAATTGAAAAATACAAAATTCGTCGTTACGGCGCACATGGTACTTCTCACAAATTTGTTGCTGAAGAAGCTGCAAAAATCATCGGCAAAAACAGCCGCATCATCACCTGTCACATTGGTAGCGGTGCTTCCATTACCGCTGTTAAAAACGGTGAATGTATTGATACCTCTATGGGTATGACGCCTCTTGCCGGTATTGTTATGGATACCCGCTGCGGCGATATCGACCCCTACATTCCGCTTTACATCATGAAAACTCAAGGCTTGAGCGTTGACCAAGTTAACGACATGTTGAACCGTCAATCCGGTAAAGCAGGTTTAACCGGTTACAGCGATTCGCGCGATTTTGAAGCAGCATACAATCGTGGTGAACCGGCCGTCATCAATGCCATGAAATGCTACATTTACAACATTGCCAAATTCATCGGTGCTTACACCATGGCTATGGGCGGTGTTGATGCTCTTGTTTTCACCGCCGGTGTTGGTGAAAACTCTGCATTGGTCAGAAAATTGATTATCGAAAGAGTATCTGCTTTGGGTATTGAATTGGATGAAGAAAAGAACCAAATCCGCGGTGAAATCGTTGAAATCAGCAAACCGGGTTCTAAAGTCAGAGCTTTTGTCATTCCGACCAACGAAGAATTGGCAATCGCAAAAGATACGGTTGAATTGACCAAATAATCTTTTCTAAACACGCAAAAAAAGCGGGGATGAGTTTCATCCTCGCTTTTTTTTAACAATCGAATTTCTATTGAAGCTTAGAGAGCAAGCGGTCAAT
This sequence comes from uncultured Pseudomonadota bacterium, assembly GCA_949295025.1. Classification (GTDB taxonomy): domain Bacteria; phylum Pseudomonadota; class Alphaproteobacteria; order RF32; family CAG-239; genus CAJLXD01. Next base: position 53,468 of record CASFJK010000004.1, on the reverse strand, counting down.
TTCTTTCCAATCTTGCTGCTCTTGTTTACGTTTTTCTTCCTCTTTGGCCTCAAGTTCATTAACTTTTTCAGAAAGTTCTGCACAATCAAAAACGCAAGCGCAGTCAGGCAAGCAATCTTTCAAAACATACAAGGAGAGAATTTGCTTATCCTCAGCAAGCTGCAACAATTTCAAAAAGCCGCGCTGAATATATTGTGCCGTTTTTTCATCATAAGCCATATCGTCAAAGACATCAAAAAAGTCTCCAATTTTTTGTCCCGAAATCTCCCACTTTTTGTTCAAAAGAGAAGAGGCCAATTTTTCAAAATCAGCAAACAACATCGGATTTTCCTTATTCATCCAAACCAAAGAAAAATAGGCATTTGCCAAATATCTATCTGATAATTTGGCAGAAGAATAAACCATCGCCATAGTCTTTTGCCAAGCCAACGGATCATGTGCAAAATTTTTCCACCAATTTTTGCGGCCGAAGAGCAAATTTTCAGCAAAGGTTTTCACAACATCCAAGACAAAATCGGCTGAAATTTCATTCTTTTTTAATGCGGATTTAATCACCTTTAAATATGCCTCATCAACATTTTCCGGTTGATAATCATAAATATATTTAAGATGATCAATCACGCATAGAATACAGCCTCTTTCATCGGTTTTCTTAAGCATTTTCTGCACGATTTTCATTTTCCAAGAGATAGAAAAACTCAAATAATCTTGCGTCAAATGTTCCATCAACGCCTTATAATAAGGCAAAGCTGTGCGATGATCAAACGGCTCCAATTTCCACAAATAGCGGTCAAAATTTTTGAGCAAAAAATTAGCCAAAGGTTGGCGAAACTTTGGATAGTCCAAACAAAATCTATCCAAACATTTCACGGCCGTATTCATATACTCTCTGAAATTACCGATGAGATACAAGGAAATATCAAATATCTCTTGTGCAAATTGAGGCTTGGTTTTGGCTATTTCACATAAAACTTGCACCACATCAAAACTCTGGTCACTTTCTTTTTCTTGTTTTTCTAACCACAGTTTAAAAGCTTGCAGCGTTGAACGAGAAATGCCCAAATCAGAAAACCAATGTTCCCAATCATAAATTTTTTTAACCTCTAACAGCTGTTCCTGCAACTGATCAACCAACACATCTTTGGGCTGTTGTTTATAACCGGCATTAGGATATGTATCTAAGTTGATAAGTGCCGCATAAGCAGCCCGATACGAGAAATCATCAGGTAAAGTCGGCCACCACTGAAAGTCTGTAACCAATTTAACCTTCGTAAAATCTATTCCCTTAGTTTTGGCAATCACTTTGGGTAAAAAGGTTTCGGTTTTACTTTGAAGATATTCGCGTAAGTCTGATGGTAAAAATTCTTGAAGGTCTTTAACTTGTTTCCAAACCTTCGGGCCATAATTTCGAGATGTCAGCCACTTTTGCAAAGCAAAAATGATATAGGCTTCTTTCACTTCTTCATACGGGCAAGTCAGGCCCTCTAGCAAATCAGAATTTGAAATTCGTTTCATAATTATAAAAAAAATTAATAAATTAATACTTTTTTTAACCTCTTGATATATATCACTATATTGAAGACAAAGCAATCAAAAATTTGAATAAAAAAATAAAAAAGCACTTGATTTTTTTGTGAAAGTCAATATACATACATCCGAAAATGTATATTTGCTTTAATGAGGAAACTATGGCTAGAAGAACAAAAGAAGAAGCAGAACAAACCCGCCAAGCCATTCTTTTGGCTGCGCTTGATTTATTTTGTGAAAAAGGCTATTCCAAAACCACTTTTGATGAAATTGCAAAACACATCAACTTTACCAAAGGCGCTGTTTATTGGCATTTTCGCAACAAACCAGATTTATTGATTGCTCTGATAAGAGAAGTTATCATTCGTATAGAAAATCACTTAAAAAAAGAAGTTCCGCAGGTAAAGACGGTAGAAGACCTAAAGAAATATTTTATCTGCATGGCAAAATTGATAAAAGACAATGCACAGCTCAACCAGTTTATGTTCTTTGCTCTTTATCAAATGGAATGGTCAGAAACCATTTACAAAAAAGTCAAACACAGCTTGGATGACATTCTTGATTTACCATTCAAATTGTTAAAAGAAACATTGACAAACTTACAAAAAAGTGAAGAAATAAGCGCTAGTGTAAATGTAAACCTTATCTCTGAAATATTTATATGTTTTTGGAAAGGCGCAATTGGTCAAGAGATAACTCACTCGACCGACATGGATTTTATTGCCTTTGTTGACTTAGGGTTTGATAACCTGATTAGCAAAGCAATTCTAGGAGGAAAGTAATAAAATGCAAGTTACAAAAATCAAAAAAAGCACAATTATTAGAAAAGTTTTGATCATGGTTCTATGCGTTGCAGCCGGTTGGTATTTAAAAGCACGCTTAACCCCACAAATGGGCGGAATGGCTGGTATGGGCGGCGGAACACCCTACGTTTTAACTCAACAAGTTAAAACCGCAGATGTTTCTCCCAAAAGAAGCTATATCGGTCGTGTTGAAGCCATCAAAAGTGTTGATCTCAAACCGCAAATTACCGGTTATGTTGAAAAAGTTTTGTTTAAAGAAGGTAGCCTGGTTAACGAAGGTGACATTTTGTTTATCATTGAACAAAAACGCTATCTCGCTAACGTAGAGTTACGCCAAGCCGAATTAGACAGTGCCAAAGCAAATTTGGTTAAAACCGAAAGAGATTACAAACGTCAAAAATCTTTGAGCAAACAAAACTATGCTTCAAAAGCAACCTTAGATACTTCTGAAAGCAACTATTTGCAAGCTAAAGCTGCCGTTGCTCAAGCAGAGGCAAACTTAGAGTTAGCAAAAATTGATTTGGATTATACCGAAATTAAAGCTCCGTTTACGGGCTATATTGGCAAAGCAAACATTACCGAAGGCAACTACGTCACCTCCTCCAGTGACAACTTGGCTCGTATTGTTCAAGTCAGCCCTATCAGAGTTGCCTTTTCCGTAACAGATAAAGATGTTTTGAATGCCCGTATGCGCAACGATGGTAACCAAGATATGCGCACCGAACTTGTTTTGCCAAACGGCAAAACCATCAGTGAGCCTTTATTGGCATCATTCAGCAGCAACGAAATTGATTCATCTTCGGCAACAATCAATATTTATACCGAATATGAAAACAAAAACAATTTGTTAATTCCGGGCAACTATGTTGACATCAATATCAGCGACAAAACAGCTCAAATGGCCGTTTTGGTTCCGCAAGCTGCTTTAGCTCAAGATGAAAATGGTAACTACGTTGTTGTCGTCACCGAAGATAATATTGCTGAACAACGCCGCGTTGTTTTAGGTGATCCGGTTGAAGATTATCAAATTGTTCTAGAAGGCTTGAAACCTGAAGACAAAGTCATCATTCAAGGTTTGCAAAAAGTCAAAAACGGACAAGAAGTAAAAGCTCAACTTGTTACGGAAACCGTGGAGGCAAAATAACAAATGTTTTCCAGAATATTCATTGAAAGACCTCGTTTTGCGATGGTAATTTCCATCGTTTTGACCTTGGCCGGCGCCATTGCGGTCTTTTCATTACCAATTTCTTTGTATCCGGAAATCACCCCGCCTGAGGTTGTGGTTTCAGCTTCATATCCGGGTGCAAGTGCAGAAGTTATCGCTAAAACCGTCGGTATTCCGTTGGAAGAAGAAATCAACGGCGTTGAAGACATGTTATACATGAGTTCATCATCTGAAGATTCTCGTTACTCCTTAACCGTTACCTTCAAGGTTGGTGTTGACCCCGATATGGCTCAAGTTAAAGTACAAAACCGTATTCAACAAGCCACATCAAAATTGCCATCAGATGTAACACGTCAAGGTTTGACCGTAAAACGTCGTTCTTCCGATATGTTGGGCTTTATTACGATTTTGTCACCGAACAGAACCTTTAACACCCAACAACTGAGTGACTATGTTGAAAACAACATTAAAAACAGCTTAAGCCGTGTTAACGGTGTGGGCGAAGTAAACATTTACGCTTCTGCTTCATCCATGCGTGTTTGGTTGGATGCCGATAAAATTGCATCTTTGAACTTGCCGCTTGATACAATCACCGCAGCCATTGAAAGCCAAAACTATCAACCTTCTTTAGGTAAAGTCGGCGCCATGCCCGGTGATGGCAATCAACAAATGGTCTATTCATTACAGACCCAAGGTCGTTTGAATGAGGTTAAAGACTTTGAAAACATTGTTGTCAGAACCGCAGAACAAGGCGGCTTGGTCTATTTAAAAGATATTGCCCGTGTTGAAATCGGACAAGAAAGCTATAGCATCACATCTCAATTCAACAATGCTCCGTCCGTTACCATTGCCATGAACCTGTTGTCTGGTGCAAACGCATTGGAAACTATGGATGGTGTCAAAAAAGAATTGGCAAGATTGGCAACCTTCTTCCCCGATGACTTAACCTACCTCATTGGTTATGATGCTACCAACTATATTAGTGCATCTATTGAAGAAGTGGTCTTCACCCTTATCTTAACCTTTGCTCTTGTAATTGGTGTTTGCTACCTTTTCTTACAAGACTGGCGTGCTACTTTGGTGCCTTCTTTAACCATTCCGGTATCATTGTTTGCAACCTTTGCCGTTATGTCCGCCTTAGGATACAGCATCAACATGTTAACATTGTTTGGTTTGGTACTGGCAATCGGTCTGGTTGTGGATGATGCGATTGTGGTGGTTGAACGTGTTTTGTATTTGATGGAAAACGAAGGTCTCACCCCGAAAGAAGCAACTATCAAAGCTATGGAACAAGTATCCGGCGCCGTTATTGCAACCACCCTCGTGCTGTTGGCCATCTTTGTACCGGTAGGCTTCATGGGTGGTATTACCGGTAGAATTTATCAACAATTTGCTGTTGCTATTTCTACCGCCGTATTTTTCTCTTCTGTTAACGCTTTAACATTGTCACCCGCTTTGTGTGCAACCTTGTTAAGACCGTTAAAACCTTATACCAGTGGTCCGTTATACATCTTCAACAAATATTTGAACTTTGCGCGTGACCGTTATACCGGTATTGTAGCTTTGATTGGTCGTAAAGTTGGTGTTGTAGCCATCTTGCTTGGACTTTTGGTTTTAGGAAACTATGCTTTCTTAAAAATCAGCCACACTTCATTCATTCCGAGTGAAGATCAAGGCGTTATCATGATGAACATTCAACTTCCTGAAGGTGCATCTCGTGAACGCACCCAAAAGTTCATTGATAAAATTTACCCGATTTTGAAAAATGAACCGGGTGTAAGTGGCGTTATGAACGTGGTTGGTACATCAATGATTGGTGGTAGTGGTGAAAACGTTGGTATGGGTATCATCATCTTAAAACCATGGAATGAACGTACCGATCCGGAACTCTATTCTACCAACATTTTGAACAGTATTCGTTCCAAACTCATCGGTATGCCTGAAGCAGATATTCAACTTTTTGAAATGCCTGCTATTCCGGGTCTTGGTAACAGTGGTGGTATGGATTATCGTTTGCAATCCATGGATACGGATAATCCGCAAAAAATCGATGCCGCTTTGCAAGGCATGCTTGCTAAGTTGAATCAAATGCCTGAAATTCAATATGCATATACAACTTACACAGCAAAAACGCCGAATATCTACGTAGATATTAACCGTGAAAAAGCCGAAGCCATGAAAGTTCCAGTCGGAAACATTTTCTCAACCTTGCAAAACTATCTTGGCTCAAGCTACATCAATGACGTTAACTTTGGTACTCAAGTTAACCAAGTTATCATTCAAGCCGATTGGGCTAACCGTAAAGATATTGAAAGCATCAAAGATCTTTATGTTCAAAGCACAACCGGACAGATGGTACCGTTAGGTTCTTTGGTAAAACTGACCAAAATTTTGTCTCCGCGCGTTGTAACTCGTTATAACCAATACCCGAGTGCAACAATCACCGCCGTACAAAACGATTCGGTTAGTACCGGTCAAGCTATGACTGCAGTTGAAAATATGTCCAAAACATTGCCAACCGGCTTTAGTTATGACTGGTCTGGTATGAGTTATCAAGAAAAATCTAACCAAGGTCAAATCGGCTATCTGTTAGCTTTGGCCATCACATTTGGTTACTTGTTCTTGGTTGCTCAATACGAAAGCTGGTCAACTCCGTTGCCTGTATTAACCTCTGTAACAGTGGCTATGCTGGGAGCTTTAGCCGGACTTTTCATCTGCAATCTTCCATTGAGCATTTACGCACAGTTAGGTTTGATTTTGCTGGTCGGTTTGGCTAGTAAAAACGCTATTTTGATTGTTGAGTTCTCTAAAGAAGAAAGAGAACGCGGCTCAAGTATCGTTAAAGCTGCCATGGTTGGTACCAAAGAACGTTTCCGTGCCGTATTAATGACAGCCTTCACCTTCATTTTGGGTGTATGGCCGATGATTGTGGCAACGGGCGCCGGTGCTGCCAGCCGTGTAGCCATTGGTGTTCCGGTATTTTACGGAATGTTAGTTGGTACAGCAGCCGGTTTGATTGTTATTCCATTATTGTACGTATTATTCCAAACCATGCGTGAAAAAACGTATGAATGGACACGTGGCAAACCGGAATATGAACAATTTTCCGCTAAAAAGAAATAAGATAAGACAACCTAAAAAAAAGACCTCTTCATTAGAAGAGGTCTTTTTTTTATCAATACGGCTATTTTTTTATATTAAATATTGTTTTGCGCGGTTGTGCTGCAAGCAGGCGCTGAATATATCGACCTTGATAAAGATTGATACCGAGTGAGTTTCCTATTTCAACAGCTTGCGGATCATCTACGCGACACAAAATCATACGTGAACGCTCCAACTTATTAACATAATCAGTAAAATGTTTATCTTCTCTGATAATGTCCATAAAAGAAGGATGCCAAATAATTTTAATTAAATCGCTCTGCAAATTTTCTCTATCAATATATTGCAGTTTATCTACCGTAATGCCATCAATACAAATTTTATAGCCACGATATTGAGCAAAAGTTTTAGCTAAAATAAAAGCTTTAATATCACTAAAAATATCTATCAACTGAAATTCTAATACAATTGTGGAACGCTGCACCGGATTAAGATTTTCATCAAACTCCAAAAAATCATCAGAAAAAATAGTAGAAACATTCATGTTCAAACTAAAATTACTGGTCAAAGCACCATCGTCGTGCCGTCCCAAACTTGCCAAAACTCGTTTATCCAAAGTTTCAGTCAGATACATAAACAACCACGGATTTGAAAACAAATCTACATCAGGCATCAACATATCTCTAAGATCGGCAATAGAAACAAAGACTTCATCAAAAATCATTTGAGGAGCCGACTTTCCAATAACCGCACATACGGATTGCCTTCTAATCATGCTGGAAAAATCCATCATTGATAAAGCCTTTTGCATTTTAGCCAAAATAGTTGGAGTAAGTTCTCGTTTCAATTTCCGATTAGCTAAAATATTTGCAGAAACCCGACTGGGTTCCAAAGGAGCTTGTTTAGACAACAAAGCATCATCATCCGCATTTTTTGACTTTTCAACCAACGCCTTAAAATCATCAACTTGAGTTTTCAAATCAAAAATTTCAACCAAGCCGCTATGTAAAAAATCTGAAGAATTTTTCAGTTTTGGATCATCATGAAATAAGAACATTGCCTTTATTAAGCAAGCCTGAATTTCATCATAAGCAGACTTTCCAAAAATAATAACAATATCATTATTATCGAGTGAAAAAATCTCACCGTTTGTTTTTTTAACCACATCATCAAAAGTGTCAAACACTGCTTGTTTTTGAGATATTTTTAATTTATTTTGCAATTTGCTGACAAACAAATATAAGGCAAAATAATTTGAAAAACCATTTTCAAGTTTATATAAAAAATCAAAAACAACTGAATCTTTTTGTGCCAGGGACAATTCCATATTTTTACTAAAAATAACCATTTTCCGCCCCTACAATATAGTTTCCAAACATTTTTTATTATGGCATCCTTCTCGATACCAACCTGAAAGCAAACGTTTTCTCTTCAAACATTCGGCCATAGAACAATTCTTAGCCTCTGGACACTGACGCCGTAAAAGAGCCACTTCCAAACTATCAATATAAGGTCCCTGAAAAGATGTTATGCCATATTTCACACCCCACTTGATAGCTTTTTCATCATCACATTTTGCCAAAATGACATTTTCTCGCCCAACATGAGCAATAATCTTTCTCAGCCCCTCATTATCAACATCATATTCTAACAAGGGTTCCCAAAAAATTTTTACCAAATCAGGATCCAATTTAGCAATATTCAGCATTTTTAATGTCATGGGAGAAACCGCATCTATTAACAATTTATGCCCGCCGCTACGCAAAATCTCTTTTGCTTTGAAATATGTGGGTAAATTATTAAAAACATCCATTAACTGCACTTCAACAATAATCTTTTGCTCTGGCTTCAAAAAATTTTTTGCAAAATTCACAAAAGTCTGAGAAAAGACTGATGAAAGATTTAAGTTCAAACTAATAACTTGTGGCCAATTTTTCAAACTGGAAGTAGAAAAAGCAGCCATTGTTTTTTTATCCAAAGCCTGCGTAAAATAATAAAACAACCAACGGTTTGCGAGTAAATCTAACTGAGGATCAAATTTTTTCACCAAATCCTTAACGGCAACAAAAAACTCTTGAAACCAAACATGAAACGACTTATCTGCTCCAAGTTTCAACACGCTTTGTCTTTTTACAATTTCGCTAATATCAATAAAATCAAGTGCAGTAATCAAATCATCAATCTCATCCACCCGAACTGGACGTTTTTGATTAACCTCATCTTGTTGAACTGCAACCCAAGCCTGCTCTTTCATCTGAGCAATATATTCATAAAAAGCCGCAAAATCTTTCGGAAAATCATAAATTTCAAAAAAATCATTACTATCATGAGTATGCAAAATTGGATCCGTAGACAAACCATCTCGCAGCTTCAAAACAGCTTCATCAATCACCTCATGCGTAATATCTCGTCCTAAAATTGCAAAATCTCCGTTAGAAAGAATAAACAGTGTTCCTTTCGCATTTCCGGCAACACTATCAAACAATTTTGCAAAAATTTTTACAAACTCGGGATGTCTGTTTTTGGGGCGCAATTTGGATATATGTATATACAAGACAGAATATCCGCTTGGATTACGGGCCACACGGTCCAGTGCATCCAACAAATATTTTTCATATATCACTTTTTTTGCCATCGCCCACATTCCTCAAATTATAGCAATATCATTATAATTATCTCTTATTTTTAAGGCAAGACAATTACTTTTTTGCTAACAACTGAAGAAAACTTACCTAAAAACATATTTTATAAACAAAATATTTTACCTTGACGGAAGCTTTTCATGTGTTAAAAAATTAGTATTAAGTATAAAAATAAAATCTTTCCCTAAAACAACTCTAACAGAAGGAATAAAAGATTGTTAACGCAAAAAAATAATGCCAATTTCATGCGCACTAAAATTTTAATTGAAGTTGCCAAGCACTACTTTAATGATAAATTTGCTCATGCTGATAATATCCCTAACGATATTAAACCGGATGACTCTACACCATTTCGCGGTTCATTAGAAAAAGACCGCCAAATCATTAAAGAACAATGTTTAACAGCAATGGGTTTCAGCCCTGACGACGGTATAGATGCCAATGCTCACTCATTGGCAGAATTTGGAAAAATGGCTTTAGAACGCAAAGTCTTAGTTGCTAGCCAGATTGCCGTCATCCCGTCAGCATGTAATCGTTGTGCCAAACCGCACCATATTGTAAGCAATATGTGCCAAGGATGTTTTGCTCGTCCTTGCCAAGAAAATTGCCCCAAAAAAGCAATTAGCTTCGTAAATGGCAAAGCCCATATTGATGAGAGCTTGTGCATCAACTGCGGCATATGCAAAGAATCTTGCCCTTATGGTGCCATCATCAAAACCAAACTTCCATGCGAAGATGCTTGCCCTGTAGGTGCAATCAGCAAAGATGAAAACGGGATTGAACACATTGATCACACAAAATGCATTTCTTGTGGTAAGTGCTTAGCCTCCTGCCCCTTTGGTGCAATTGTTGAACGCTCTCAAATGGTTGATGTCTTAAAACAAATTCATGAAACAGATAAAAAAGTTGTGGCTATGGTTGCTCCAGCTGTCATTGGACAGTTTAACGGCAAACCACAAAATTTAGTAGCTGCCTTGAAAAAAGTTGGTTTCGATGAGGTTGTTGAAGTAGCTGTCGGAGCAGACATCACCACCCAAAAAGAAGCTGCCGAATTTTTGGAAAGAATGAAAGAAGGAGCCAACTTCATGACCACTTCTTGCTGTCCGGCATATTTCCGCGCTGCAGAAATTCATATTCCAGAATTAAAACCTTTTGTCTCCAACACCCACACTCCAATGTACTACACTGCAGAGCTTGTTAAAAAAGAACAACCTGAATGCATTGCCGTATTTGTTGGTCCTTGTTTAGCCAAACGTGTTGAAGCTGAATCTGATCCATATGTCGATTATGTTCTGACATTTGAAGAAATTGCAGCCATGTTTTTAGCTCAAAATGTAGATGTTCTTTCTGCCGGAGAAGAAGAATTTACAAAAGTATCTTGTGCTCAAGGTCGCTTGTTCCCCGTCAGCGGAGGTGTTGCCGGAGCCGTACAATCTTTAGTCGACGGTCAAGTTGATTTCCGTCCTGAAAAAATTGATGGTTTAACTAAAGACAGCATCAAATTATTAAAACGTTATGCCCAAAAAGGCTCAGAAAACAACATGATTGAAGTTATGTGCTGTGAAGGCGGCTGCGTCTCTGGTCCGGGATGCGTTGCTCTGGCTAAAAAAGCTGCACGTACTATTGAAACCTATGCTGCAACCGGCGATAAATTAACTTTTGAAACCAAAGTCGGTGAAAAATAACTTAAAAAAATATCATTCTAAGCCCTGATAAAAATCAGGGCTTTTTTTTCAAACTGAAAATTTTATTCGCAGTTTCTGCACTAATCGTCCATTATACAAGCCTTTATAAAAATCGAAGGACGAGGGAAATAGAGTGATTTTAGGAGCGAGAAAAATTCTAATGTACAAAAGGGTACATGGATTTTTCGAGACAACGATAAATTGCTTTAGTTTCCCATTATACGAGCTTTTATAAAGGCTTGGAGAATGCGGTGAGTAGTAAGAAACCAGAAAAAATTTGAAGGAGTGTACAAAATAGTACATGACTGAAAATTTTATTCGCAGTTTCTGCACTAATCGCCCATTATACAAGGCTTTAATCTTTGCCAATATTAATATTTCTATTAATATACACACAAAGAATTATACCAAAAGAAGACATAACGGAAAGCATAACCGTACCACCATAAGAAATAAGTGGAAGCGGAATACCAACAACAGGTAACATACCTAATACCATTGAGATATTGATAAAGATATATAGAAAGTAGTTACAAGCCAAACCAATAGCGACCAACTTTCCAAAATAGCTATTACTCTTCATTGCAAAAGAATATGTATAAGCAATAATCAAAAAGTTCACAATCACCACAAAAACGGCACCCACCATACCAAATTCTTCAGAAAGCATTGTAAAAATAAAGTCAGTGTGTTTTTCAGGCAAAAAGTTCAAATGGCTTTGTGTTCCTTTCAAAAATCCTTTACCAAAGACGCCTCCGGACCCAAGGGCGATTTTAGACTGAATAATATGATAGCCTGCACCTAAAGGATCTCTTTCCGGATCCAAAAATGTCAAAATACGATTTTTTTGATATCCGTGTAAAAACTGCCAAGCAATGGGTAAAGCTAAAAGTCCGCCGATAATAACTACGGCAAATTTCCAGATCTGCACACCAACCACAAAAAATATCATTCCGGCAGTAAAAAGAAGCATCAACGCAGTACCTAAGTCAGGTTGAATCATCACTAAAAAAGCCGGACACAATGTCATTAAAGCCGGAGGAATGATTCCGCGAATGCTCTCAATACTTTGTAAAGAGGATGTATGAAAATAACGAGCCAAAGCTAAAACCAAGGCAATTTTCATCAGCTCGGAAGGTTGAATTTTTATAATACCCAAATTAATCCAACGTTGGGCACCCATACCGATATGCCCTTCCACTTCAACAACAATCAACAAAAACAAAGAGGCAAAATAAAACAGATAAGCGTAACGCATAAAAAGTCTAATATCCAACATTGCCAAGGCAATCATGATGCAAAAGCCAAAAGCAAAACGAATAAGATGATTAAACGCCCAAGGGCTCCAGCTTCCATTAGCTGCAGAATAAAGCATTGTAACACCTGTGGCCGCCATCAAAGAGATAAATAATATATACATAAAGTTCAAATTAAAGAACTTTTCTGTCAAACTCATAGATTGGGTTTTAATGGTTGTCTCATAAAATTTATACATTTTGACCTCTTATTCCGAAGGAACAACCTCTGTTCCGAATTTTAAAGGTGTCATCACTTTTTCTGGTTGAATACCATGTAAACTGGTATCCAATTTAACTGCCTCTAACAAAATTTTGCTGGCAATAGGAGCAGCGGCTTTAGAACCACCGCCGCCATGTTCGACCAAAACGGCTACGGCATATTTAGGATTATCGGCAGGAGCATATCCAACAAACACACCATGATCACGATATTTCCATGGTAATTCTTCTTGTTTTAAGATTCTGGTTTGGCGTTCTTTCATGGTAATACGACGCACTTGTGTAGAACCTGTCTTTCCGGCCATTTTAATACCATGATAATCGAAACGAGAACCATAAGCCGTTGCTCCCGGAATATTCACCACTTCATACATTCCTTCTTTAATCATATCCAAATAATTAGGATTAACATTAATTTTTTTGATATGTTTCTTCTCATAATTAGTCAGTTTGCTAAAAGTTGGTGTAACTTCATATCCACCATTAGCCACGCGCGCAACCATGGTTGCAAGTTGCAATGGAGTAGTCAAAATATATCCTTGTCCAATACCGGAAATCAAACTTTCGCCTTGTTGCCACGGCTCACCAAAGCGTTTTAATTTCCACGCTTTGTCCGGAATCAATCCTGCTTTTTCGTTTTCCAGTCCAACATTGATTTTGCTTCCCAAACCAAAACGTCTTGCCATATCGGCAATTTTCTCAATTCCCAAGCGCAAAGCAGTCTCATAAAAGAAAATGTCACAAGAATTTTTCAATGCCTCAACCACATTCAAATAACCATGACCAATTCTTTTCCAACAGTGAAAAGCATGTGTACCCAAGGTCATTTTAGCAGCGCAGAAAAAGCGTGTATCAGGTTTAATTGCGCCTGCTTCTAATGCAGCCAAAGCGGTAATAATTTTGAAGGTAGATCCCGGAGAATATTGCCCTGAAATAGCTTTATTACTGAGTGGATTTTTTTCATTGGAAATAAGCTCTTTCCATTGAGCATTACTAATTCCCTGAGAAAAAACATTAGGATCAAAAGAAGGAGCTGAAACAAAAGCCAAAATCTCACCGGTGTGCACATCAAGCAAAATAGCTGCGCCACTATGATCTTTTTCGGTAAACAAGTCATAAGCCTTTTCTTGCAGACGCACATCTAAGGTTAAGTCAACACGTTCTCCGGGCACGCCTTCGTTTTTCTCAATTTCTTTCATAACGCGTCCGTATGCATTTACTTCTGATTTGAGGTTTCCGCCTTTACCACGCAGTTTTTTCTCAAAAAGCTTTTCAATTCCTGATTTTCCGATTTTAAAACCAGGAACTTCCAATAAAGGATCATCTTTGACATCTTTTTCAGAAACAGCCGCAACATATCCCAAAACATGGGCCATTTTCTCACCATACGGATAATAACGGGATAAGCCTTCATCAATAATGATACCTGGCAAATCCGGAGCATTCAGCTGAATTTTTGCAACTTCTTCCCAAGACAAATTATCTTTAATTTTAATAGGAACAAAACTTTTATTTGATTTCAAATCTTTTTTAATACGTTGTTCCTCAGCTTCACTCAAGGGCATAATTTTTTTAAATGCATCAAGAGTTTCTTGCAAATTCGGAGTTTGCTCAGCCACAATCAAAGCCTGAAAATTCTGACGATTTGTTGCAATCACTTCACCGTTTCTATCATAAATCAACCCACGTGGCGGCACCAATAAACGTGTTGAAATTCTATTTTCATCAGCCAATGTTTTATATTTATCTGCCTGATACACCTGCAAATAATAAAGACGAAAGATTATGCATAACAACAAGAAAAACTTACCAACTCCCACCATCAAGGAGCGGTTAATCAATACTTTTCCTTTATCATTATCGCGATTCATCTTAAGCCTCATCCTGAATCAAATAGTTTTGTATAAAGGCATTAAACAAAGATAAAATAGGATATGCCGTAACTGAAAAAAGATAACTGAACAAAACCTGCACAAACGGCAAAAACTGTCCATAATAAATGGAAACAATCAGCCACTTACATAAAAAAGTCAAGAAGGACAAAATAGCAAAACCATACCATGTTACAATAAAAGGTTTTCCATTAAAAAAACGTCCTAAATTTAATAGCAACACAAACAAAACCAATAAAGAAAAAATATTTGTTCCTGTCGGAACTGCACTCAAAACATCATCAACCAAACCTAAAATAAAAACAGAAAACAAATTAAATATATCCGGACGATGAATAATCCAATAATAAACGCAAATCATCCCAACAGCGGGACGAATATTAGAAGAAAGGACAAAATCCAAAGGAACATAAGATAACAATATTAAGAACAAAGAAAAGAATATGGGAGACAGTCGCTGAAAATAACCTTTTACATTTTCAGCAATTTCATCTTGCATAACCGTACGATCATTGATGGATTGCAACCGTCTACTCATTGCTAATGATTCCTTCCAAACCATAATCCACTATGCGGACATATTCCAAATTATCCAAATTGCTATATGGTTTCACAATTACCTGATTTTTTTCTACTGAAGCTATACGACCAACAGGCAATCCGGAAGGAAACACCCCTGCCACACCAGAAGTAACAATTCTGTCTCCGACATTAATTTCTGCATCAAGAGGAATAAACACCATTTTGGGCAATGATGTGTTATCTCCGGCCAAAATACCTCTCACTCTGTTCTTTTCAACCATAACCGGAATACGAGAGTTAATATCTGTAATCAACAAAATTTTAGAATACATATTACCAAGTTTATCAACACGACCGACCACACCTCTGTCGCTCAACACAACTTGTCCTTTTTTCACTTTGTTAGAACCGCCGGTATAAGCAATCACAGAATGAGAAAAGGCATCACCTTCTTCTGCAATGATTCGGGCCGTAATAAACTCAGCCTCTGGAGGAACTTCATAATTAAGCAAATTAGCTAAAAGCTTATTTTCAACTTCCAACACCTTCATTTTATCATACAAGTTCAGCAGTTTTTTATTTTCAGCACGCAAATCTTGATTATCTTTATATACTTCTTTAATTTCACCAAAATAATCATAAACACCGGCAATCAAACGAGCCGGAACCACCAACAAATCAACAGCCGGACTAATAACATCTGCAGCGGCAGAAGAAGTCTTTTCCAAAATAACACTTTCTGTTTTATTCAAAAGCATTAAAGCAAATGCTGTAAGAAACAAAATAACAATCGCAAATTTTTTAGCCAATATGCGAATATAACTCAGATGAATAAATAAACTTCTGCGACGTTTCATACAGCTCTCACCATAAAATTAATAAAAAGGGCTCGTTTTCGCTTTGTTTTTTTCATTTCAAACCAACAAAGCCAAGAACGAACCCTTTTCAAATAAGGATTAATACATTGTAGATAAGACAGACTTAAACTTATCAATATTATCCAAAGATTTTCCGGTTCCTTTAACAACGCAAGCCAAAGGCTCTTCTGCAATAGAAACCGGCAAACCGGTAGCGTTACGCAAAACTTGATCCAAGTTGGTAAGCAAAGCACCGCCACCTGTCAAAACAATACCTTTGTCCACAATATCCGCAGCCAACTCCGGAGCTGTATGTTCCAAAGCAACTTTAACAGCTTCAACAATTTGAGCCACAGGTTCATTCAAACTTTCAGCAACTTGACGTTCTGTGATAACAATCTCTTTTGGCACGCCATTCATCAAATCGCGACCTTTAATCTCAATGGTGCGACCTTCCCCATTTTCAGGAGCGCATGCAGAGCCAATTTCTTTTTTAATTTTTTCAGCACTACTTTCACCAACGAGCAAATTGTGATTACGACGAATATATGAGATAATAGCGCTATCCATCTTATCACCGCCGACACGAACGGAACGTGCATAAACAATACCACCCAAAGACAAAACAGCCACTTCGGTTGTACCACCGCCAATATCAACAACCATACTTCCGGTAGGTTCGGTAACCGGCAAGTCAGCACCAATGGCAGCAGCCATAGGCTCTTCAATCAACCAAACTTTACGAGCACCCGCTGCTTCAGCTGATTCTTGAATTGCACGGCGTTCAACGGCTGTAGAACCGGATGGCACACAAACAACGACCAGAGGAGAAACAAATGTACGACGATTATGAACCTTACGAATGAAATATTTAATCATTTCTTCCGCAATTTCAAAATCAGCAATTACACCGTCGCGCAAAGGACGAATAGCATGAATATTACCTGGAGTTCTACCAAGCATTTGTTTAGCTTCATTACCAACGGCCAAAACCTGTTTCTTGCCGCGATATTCTTCAATAGCTACCACTGATGGTTCATTTAATACGATACCTTTTCCTTTGACATAAACCAAAGTATTTGCAGTACCGAGGTCAATCGCCATATCAGCAGACAGCCAACCCATTACATTTGCAAACATTAATAACCTCTCTCGTCATAAATTTAAATTTATTAGCTTAGTTTTATAACCATATGCAAGCAAGTGCAACAATTATAATATTTTTTTAACATCATTTATTAAATTTTTTTGTTGATGATAACATTCGTTCAATTCAATGTCTGCTGTCAATTTATGAGCAAACCATGTTTTTTGACGTTTTGCATACTGTCTTGTATGCAATTTTCCTAAAGCGACAGCTTCTTCCAAAGAGCATTTGCCTCGAACGAACATCATCAATTCCGGCACGCCCAAAGCTTTCATTGCCGGCAATGTATCCGGCAAATTTTTTTCCGCCAAACGCACCACTTCTGCCAAAGCCCCTTGTTGCAACATTTGATCAAAACGCAAAAAACATCTTTGATCCAACTCTTCTTTATGAGGCAACAATTTAATCACAATAAACTCAGCTTCTGGAAGTTTTTTATCCATCGGTTTATTTTGCCAAGCAGAAAGAGCTATTCCCGTTTGCAAATAAACGCCGTATGCGCGCAAAACCCGTGTTGTATCGCCGGCATGGATTCGAGCTGCCGACACAGGATCAACTTGTTGCAATTTTTCATATATTTCTTGCAGTTTGCCTTGTTTGCATTGTTCACGCAAATCATCTCTGATTTTAGCATCTGCTTCAGGAACCGTTGTTGTTCCATCAATCAAATTACTGATATACATACCGGTACCACCGACAACTACCGGCAATTTATTTTTTTGCCAACAAAGTTTTATCTGCGCAACAGCCTTGTCCAACCAATCCACCACCGTACCATTTACAGAGGCATCATAAATTTGATAAAGATGATGAGCTACTTTTGCTTTATCTTCTTCTGTAGGGCAAGCTGCCAAAATCGGAATATCTTTATAAACCTGCATTGAATCTGCATTAATAATTTCGCCATTGCAAGCCAAAGCCACATCTATAGCTAAAGCCGATTTTCCCGAAGCAGTGGGACCGGCAATCACAATCACCTTTTTATTTTGAGGCATTCAATGCTCCCTCATCAAAAGGACGACAAGTTGCATTTTCAACCAATTGAGCACACAAATCTGCATAAGAAATACCACAATATTTTGCTTGTTCGGGCACCAAAGATAATGGGGTCATTCCTGGAGCCGTATTTATTTCGAGTAAAACCACACCATCTTTTTCATTATAACGAAAATCGCAACGAGAAAGCATTTTGCAGCCGAGTTTTTGGTGCAATTTTTCGGCATATTCCATACAAGTTTTTGTTGCTTCTTCTGAAATTGGAGCCGGCAATACATGCATCGTCATACCATCTGTATATTTTGCGGTATAATCGTAGAAAGCGCATTTAGCCTGCATTTCGGTCACAGCCAAAGCCTTTCCGTTCAAAACAGCGCAAGTCAACTCATGTCCATCAATAAATTCTTCAATGATAATTTCTTTTTCTTCATCATCATAAAAAACTTTTTTCGCATCTTCTTCATTTTTAACGATAAAAACACCGACACTTGAACCGTCGCTGGCCGGTTTAACAACATATGGAATTTTTATTTTTGTACCAGATTTTTTATATTCTCCAAAAGTTTTTTCTTCCCCTTTGGCAACTTTAATTCCATAGCGCTCGCACACAAGTTTAGTCAATGCTTTATCCATTCCCAAAACTGAGGCTTTCATTCCGGAATGCGTATAAGGAACTTGCAATAAGTCAAGCAATGCTTGAATTTCACCGTCTTCGCCCCAATTTCCGTGTAATGCATTAAAAACGGCATCAGGTTTTTCTTTTTTCAAGACCTCAATAAATTCACACACATCATTCAATACGAATGGGATAACATCATATCCTTTTTGGCTCAAGGCTTCACTAACGCCTTTTCCACTCACCAAACTGACTTCTCTTTCTGAGGAAAAGCCGCCCATAACGACTAAAACTTTTTTCTTCATTTTTATTATTTTCCTTTATAGAATGAATTTTTATGATAATATACCCCGCAAAGTTTTGAATATTTATTAAAAAATAAGGAAAATTATGAAAAAAATCTTTTTATCTCTTTTACTGATACTTGCTTGTTCTAAAGTTCAAGCTGCCACAGTAGAACACGACTTTACTGCCATTTTAGGAGTATTTAACGCCAGTACCACAAAGTTCACGTATGAACTTTCTCCTAAAAATTATGCCATTCGTTCAGAAGTCAAAACAGCCGGTGTTTTTGATACCCTATACCCGTTTAAGGCCATCTATTCCACCACTGGCAATATTAAAGACAAAGATTTTGAAACAACAAGCTACAAATATCAATCTCAGTCACGTTTTACCAAACGCACCAAAGAATTGGTTTATAATGATAAAGGGGACCCCATTTTCCGTTTGAGTTCAAAAAATGATAAAGCTAAAAAAGTTGAAATCACTCCCGATGTAAATAATAAAGACACCACAGACTTGCAAACCGTTTTTGCAAAACTTGCAAAACAATACAATGAACTTAAATTTTGCGATTCTCGCATGGAAGTTTTTGATGGCAAGCGCCGCTTTGATGTCATCTTCAAAGATGAAGGACAAGATACCCTCACCAAAAATGAATACTCTTCTTTTGAAGGTCCTGCCGTCAAATGCTCAATGTATATTGACAAGCTCAACTCAAAAGACGATGATTTGATGTGGGAGCTCACCTCCAAACATCCGGTTTATTTTTGGATTATGGAAGACAAAGAAAGCAAAATGCCGTTTATCGCCCATGTCTTGGTAGAAGATACCCCTTTGGGCAGATTAGATGTTTATACAAAAAATATTACCGTTAAGGACAAATAAAATGTTAGATAAAGCAGAATTACTTTTGCCGGCTGGTTCACTGGTCAAATTAAAAACCGCCATTTTATACGGAGCCGATGCTGTTTATGCCGGTACACCGGATATGTGCTTACGAGCTCAATCCAAATTCACCATGGAGGAATTAAAAGAGGGCATAGAGTTTGTTCATGCTCATGGCAAAAAAATCTATCTGACCCTAAATTTGTTCATGCACAATCGCGATGTTGAAAAACTGCCGACATTTGTCGAAACCCTCAGACACCTTCAGCCGGATGGTGTTTTGATTGCCGACCCCGGCGTTTTTCAATATGTGAAAGACAACGCACCAGAGCTTAATTTGTTTGTGTCAACCCAAGCCAACATTTGCTCTTGGCAAGCCGTTAAGTTTTGGCAAAATCAAGGAGCCAAACTCTGCGTTTTGGGACGTGAAGTCACCTTTGAAGAAATGAAAGAAATCAGAGAAAAATGCCCTGATATTTTGTTGGAATGTTTCATGCACGGTGCTATGTGTATGTCCTATTCCGGACGTTGCTTAATCTCCAACTATTTAGCCGACCGTTCTGCCAACCAAGGCAAATGCGCCCACTGTTGCCGTTGGCACTACAAATTGCATTTGCGTTTGAAAGACGGAACCATCAAAGAGTTGGTGATAGACGAACACAATAAAGACAGCTTTGAATTTTTGTTGGAAGAAGAGTTCCGCCCCGGAGAATATTTTGAGGTAATGGAAGATGAACATGGCGGCTATATGCTCAATTCCAAAGATATGTGCCTCATGCCCCGATTACCGGATTTATTAAGCATCGGCATGGATTCACTCAAAGTTGAAGGTAGAAACAAAACCGAATATTATGCCGCCATTGTTGCCCGCACCTACCGTCAAGCTATTGATGACTGGTATGCCGCTCCCGACACATGGGATTACAACAAATATATGCCGGATTTATATACTTTGCAAAACCGTGGCTATTGCTTGGGCTTCCATGATGGTAAGTTAACCAACATCAGCCAAAATTATGAATACACAAGAACCTTGGGCGATTGGCTCTTTGCCGGCTCTATTGTTGAATGGCAAGGTGATGACGCCATTTTTGAAATCAGAAATTATATCAATTCCGGTGAAGAGATTGAATTCTTGATGCCCAACTCATTAGAAAATATCAAATTAAAGTTAGAAGAATTTGAAGATGCCGTCACGGGAGAAATCACCCCGAAAGTTTCTGCCGGACAAGAGAAAAAGATAAGAATTAAACCAAACAGTTGGAATCGACCGCTTGCAGAAATCAAAAAACTCTTGCCGCAATATGTTATTGCACGCAAATTTGCCCCCATTCAGGGTGAAAATGCAACAATGCTTAATCATAAAAAAGAAGAATTTGATATTCTTTGCAAAAAATAAATAATTGTATTTCAATACAAAAAACACTAAAGGGCTCATTTTCGAGCTCTTTTTTTTGCATTTAAATTATTGACAATTTTTGTCCACAATATTAATCTACCCGAACATTTTGTATTTTTATGTTTAATTTTTTAATTATTTTGAAGCTATGGAAGATTTTGAATTTGAAAGAGTTATCCGTTTTGAAAACAGATTTTTTATTGTGGTAAATGACCAACTCATTGATGCTCAAACCAAACAAGCATCTGACATTCCTTATACATATGTCAGAGATTACACCGACAACAATGTTTGTTTCATTATCATAAAAAACCGTTTCTATAAATGGATAAAAGAACAAAAAGTTGCAGTTGAATGGCCAACCGAGATGCTATGTCAAAACTCTCGTTTTACATGCTACTACACCAAGAGCAACAGAAAAAATAATTATGTGTTCTTGGCAAAAGTTGATGGCACTGCTGCTGTAATCGGTTCTTCTTTCCAACCCATCTATGATAATTTGTATAAAATAGGTCGTTATGCCTATCAAATTATTGATGGTGAATTGGATAAACTTTGTGAATGCATGGAATTTGAAAAAATCGGCGTTCGTATTGAGATTAGTGCTGAAGAAAGCGGAGCAAGTGAAATGCAAGCATTTCAAAAATTCGGCAACCGCTGGGAGGTCGTCAATCGCTGGCTTCCTGGAAACATTGTTCCTTCATCAAACAAGTCTAACCTCAAAAAATGAATAACCATGAAAACACAGGAATATCCAATCATTCGCAAAATTGCTCAAATGATGCTAACATCTGTATCCATCCCTGCCGGTGTAAAAAAAATCTTCGCTGAAAATGAAGATGAAGCAACCGCAGAAGTATGGTTTACTCTTCTTGAAAACGAGTTTTTATGCCAATATATTTTAGCTCCGGAACTAAAACCAAAGGCTTTAACAACCGGCATTTTGGCACTAACTCAAAATAAGGAGATACAAGAACAGCTGGATAACACAGCATTCGCCTACCTCCAATACGCTATCAAGAAGTATGATGCAAACAAAGCTTTGAAATTTTTTTACCAACACGAATTAAATATTCGTTCGGGTAAAAAAATAACCAAGCTCACAAGCCAGAAGATTTATAAACGTGTAGTCAACTGGTTAGAACGAAATTTAGAGCATGATGTCATGATGGATCATGCTGAAGAAATTGCTGACTTAATGAAAGTTATCATTTTCAACAAGTCCGCCATCATGAGTATAGATAGCTTCCAAAAGCTTTTCTATGAAAAAAGATTAGACTTAATTGCTTTGATGTAATGCAGTAAGCCTAACCTAAAAGAAAAAGAGGTACGGAAAACAAAATCCGCACCTCTTTTTTTATACGCGTTTGAAAACACCATCTTCTATCGGTGGCAAAAAACTGCTGATTCTCCCGACCACAAACTCCACCTTATCTACGCGAGAAAAAGGAGAACCCTTTTGGCAAGCAATAATCATGGCATCAATTTTTTCTTCTTCGCCGCGCATGGAAATCTCGACCGAACCATCTGCTTCGTTATGCACCCAGCCGGATATTCCACCGATTGCTTTAGCAGTATTAATTGCCCAATAGCGAAACCCCACACCTTGTACACGGCCTTTAATTTTGATAAGGACTTCTTTAATCATGCGGCATCTGTTTTCAAAAACTTTTCAATTTCAATCAAATCAGCCTTAGCTCTTTCTCGGCTTTTTTCGGCATCTTCGACCTTGCCCCATTTTTCAGCTTGCCAAAGTTCTTCTAAATACGCAGCCTGAAAAGCCTGCTCGGCATCTATTTTACCTTTAACCAAAGCAGCAGCGAGCATTACCGAACGCATATCCAAAGCCGCTTTATAAAAAGCAATCAATTCTTTATCAGAAAACTTTTCTAAATACCGTTTGAGTGCCACACCAAATTTTTCTTCTTGATCAGGAACATCAATGGATGTAGAGGTCTTGAGCTGAATATTGAGTTCTTGCCCTATCCAGCGCAAAACCGGAAACCAAAACTTGTTTTGGCGCTCTACCAATTCAGGATTATCATTCCAAAACAACAAAACATCCGTTTGCGCAAACTCACACATTTTATCAATAATTTCTTGCTTGTTGAGTGAGGCATCTTTTAAGGCGGCTTTAAGTTCTTCTCCAACCATAATTAAAATCCTCCGTTTTTAAACATATTCCACATATCTTTGGCTGTATTTTTTAAATCTTTTACGCCTTTTTTAATTTCTTTTTCCGTGTCTTTATAGACATCACGTGTTGTTGCAGCCGCACCGGTCGGTTTGGGAAACATGGTTGCAAACGGAGTACCTTGCAAAGCGGTATAACATGGAGAACCATCCGGATTAATAATCAATTTCTCTCCCAAATAAGCCGTTCCACCGGTTGCCACCACACCGATAACCGCACGCAAAGCTTCCTTATCATCCAAACGAATGGTCGGATTCTCTACTGTTCCGCTGATACGTAAGAATGATGATAAGGCTTGCGCAATATTGGTATCAACAACTTTTCCTGAGAAAGGTTGCAAAGTAAAACTAATCTTATCGTTAACAAGATTAATATAACCATCGCTTACCAAACTCATTTGCGCCGCATTCATTGCTATACCTTGCGGGAAAGTTGCGCGACCGTTAGCAAAATCGGCACGAACAACGGCACAACGCACATCCATATCCATAGTCTTTTGTTTGAGGTGCAAAGCATCAAGAACTTGAGTTAAGAAACTTCCGGTAAAGAAGCTCAAATTACCGGTCTGGATAACTGATTTGTTCAACACAATAGCCGTCTGACCTTTTAAGTTTTCAAACACTTGACGGTAGGTATTGCCGGAACTTTTTAAATCAAAATAAACTGTTGTATCACCACCACTTTTTATACCAAAGTCAGTACTATTAATAACCTGAAATTCTTTATGCAAATTTTGCAATTTCAAATTTTTACTGTTTGTTTTCAGGCTCAAACTTTTGGCATTGGCATCAACATTAAGTTCAGACATAATCTGCCCCCCGCCAAAGGTCAAATTAAGCGGATTAATTACCAACACACCATTTTTCAAAGAGCCTTTAACAATCACATTTTGCATTGAAAACGCACTATCAACAATCAAGTTTCCAACAGATAAATCAAACACGGCATTAACCGTTTTCAAGACATCATATGGAATAGGCTCTGCCGGAATATAATTTGCAGCATTTGCCGAAGAAATCAAATTCAAACTTGGCAAAACAAAGGCTTGTTGCTGAGGCATAAACTTCTGCACATCAATCAGGTCGCTTTGCAAATTAGCGCGTACAAATGGTACTTTTTGTGAAATATCGGCATCCACCTCACCACTCATCACATTTCCGGCAACCGAAAGCTGACTGATTTTGGTTTTCACATTATCCAAACCGCCATTAACCACGCCATCAAAAATAATTTCCGGTGCTCCAAAATTTCCTTGCGGGTTAACCAGCTGTAAATTGAGGTTATAGGTCAAGTTTGAAAGCATATTGTTCAAATTACCATTGGCTTTGGCAGCCATTCCATAAGCTTTAACCTGCAAATTAATCGGATAAACCTTATCTGCTAAAGCCTCAGTAATTGAACCGATTGTACCATTGGCAATAATCTGCTCTCCGTTATATAGAGCATCTACATTAAGCGTAATCAAATCATCCGGTGTCGGAATCGATAAATCAAGATGATTGATAACCACTTCGGTTTTGCTTCCGCTTTGCGCATCATCATAAACAAGTGTTCCGTTTTCAATCTGTACCATTTTTGCCACAATGCTGGTTAACATGGCATCAGGAGTAGATGCTTCTGTCGGAGCCACTGTTTCCGTAGCATTGGCAACTGAAATCAACCAACCTCTTTCTGCTTTTTGTACCGGTTGTGGTTGCGGGGCATTCAATGCCGGAAAATCCCAACTGGCATCGCCGTTTTTTGCCACTTCTAAATTGATTTGAGGTTCTTCCAAAATCACCTTATCAATCACAATTTGCTTATTGAGTAATGGTAAAACAGCAAATTTCAAATCAAGTTTTTTGACCTTAACCATTTGCGGATTTTTTGCCCAAGATGGATTAGCAAACTCCACATCTTCCAAAATAATGGTCGGGACAAGTGAAAGGCCTAAATAAGCGTCTCCGTTCAAAGAGAGTTTACGTCCAAGCTGCTCTTGCACCATTTTTTCGGCGTAAGATTTATAACTGTTCAAATCAAAAGTTTTGATAAACACAAACACACCGACAACCAAAACGGCAAACAAAATAAAGATTGTGCTGAAAAGAATTTTAAACAACTTTTTCATCTTAAAACTCCCTAAAACTTAAACCGATAGCTTCTAAATCTGCCTTAAAATATTCCGGCAACTGAGCTGTGATAATCATCTTCTTTTGATATAAATCGGATAAATCAATTTTGTAGGCATGAAGGTGTAATTTATCACTTATATTGGCAAATTTTTGCCTTGTCTGCCCAAAATATTTGTCATCACCAACAATCGGACAACCAATATATTCCATATGAGCACGAATTTGGTGTGTACGTCCCGTCAATGGTGCTGCAGCCACCAAAGCAAACTTAGCGCCGGCATTATCTAAAACTTCAAACTCTGTCAAAGCAGGTTTTCCATCCTTAGATATGATTGATTTTTCACCCACTTTTTCCAAAGCGGCTTTTATCTCGCCATTTTGTTGTTTTGGGCAACCGGTAACCAAAGCTAAATAAGTCTTTTGCAAATTATGCTCGCGAAAAGCTTTTGTCAGCATGTCTGCCGTTTTTCGATTACGTGCCAAAATCAAAATTCCGCTGGTATCTTTATCAATACGATGCACCAATTTAGGCTTTTCTTCCGCGCCAAAACTCAATGCTTCAAGCATACCATCCACATGACGTGTGGTG
Source organism: uncultured Pseudomonadota bacterium (assembly GCA_949295025.1). Classification (GTDB taxonomy): domain Bacteria; phylum Pseudomonadota; class Alphaproteobacteria; order RF32; family CAG-239; genus CAJLXD01. Next base: position 27,534 of record CASFJK010000004.1, on the reverse strand, counting down.
TTGGTTCCGCCCTGCACCGCCAAACCCGAAGGTTTGTTCAAAGCAATGATATTGTCATCTTTATAAATAACCATGGATTGAATATAAGCGGCATCTTTAGCAGATATACCTTTGTGCTCCGGCATAGCATTGGCTTCATTATCCAAAGGCGGCACTCTGATTTCTTGTCCGGCGACAAGTTTAAGTGAAGCTTCAGCTTTTTTACCATCAACTTTAATTTGTTTGGTACGAAGGAGCTTTTGGAAACGCCCGAGAGAAAGCCCAGGATAATATTTTAAAAACCAACGATTCAAACGCATTCCGTCATCAACATCTTTAACTTTTTTAATTTCTACACCGGACATCAGATTCCCTTTCTTAAAAACTTTTCAAAGTGTAACGGAAGGGAGATAAAAAAACAAGCGAATTTAAAACAAAAAAAACGCGAATTTTTATTCGCGTTTCTGTTTTTTTTGAGCCTCTCGTGCAAGTTTACGACGTTCTTGACGAGAAATCGGAGCTTTGTCATTTTCTTGGATTTCAACCTTCTGTCCTGCAGGTTCAATTCCAAATTCTTCCTTTAATAGTTTTGCCAATTCTTCAACTTCTTTTGTTTCCAAACTAACAAGTCTTTGTGCAAAATATTTCAAATCGCTCATAAACACAAATTTTTAAGATTAATAATTTTTATTTAGGAGCAAATTATCATGGATAATAAAAAAATCAACCTAAAAACAAAGCTTGCCGATTTTAATACCAATAAACAAAAATCCGATTCCCAAGATGAGAGAACCCAAAAGATACAAAAATCCCTCCATCATTTTAGCGTTGGCCATCAAGTTGCCAAAATCAAGCATATAGGTTGAGAAAGTGGTAAAACCGCCAAGCATGCCGGTAATTACAAAAGCTCTCACTTCCGGCCGCAACCCTGCTTTGTTGGCAAAATATTCAAAAGCAATACCAATCATCATGGCACCCAAGAGGTTCACACTCATCACCGCCCAATGATTGCCTATTTTAGAACAAACCAAATGGCGGAGAATAGAACCCAATCCGCCCCCTAAAAACACACTCAAAAAAGTTGTCATTTTTCACTATCCTTATTTTGATTTTGTTGTTGCGCTTTAGCACGCTGTTTTTCAGCACGCAAACGTTCAAAATATTCCACTCTTTTTTTAATTTCTCTTTCAAAGCCGCGATCGACCGGAAAATAAAGCTTGGTATGGCGCACACCGTCAGGAAAATAATTGGCACCAGAAAAACCATCTTCACAATCAGGATCATATTCATAGCCTTCATGGTAGCCCAAATCGCGCATAAGTTTGGTCGGAGCATTCAAAATATTTTTCGGAGGCATGAGAGAACCTGTTCTTCTTGCCAAATCACGAGCCGCGTAGGTTGACTTATACAACGAAGCTGATTTTGGCGCCGTTGCCAAATATGCCGTAAGTTGATAAAGAGCCAAATCTCCTTCCGGTGATCCCAAACGCTCATAGGTCTGCCAGCAAGAAATTGCTTGCGTTACGGCATTGGGATCTGCCAAAGAAACATCCTCAACGGCAAAACGCGTCAAACGACGAAAAATATATTTCGGATCCTCGCCTGCTTCAAGCATACGTGCCACCCAATACAAACCGGCATCAACATCAGAGCCTCGCAAAGATTTGTGCACGGCAGAAATCAGGTTATAGTGCCCATCGCGCCCTTTATCATAAATCGGTGCTCGTGAACGTATAATCCGCATAATTGATTCTTTATCAAAAATCTCCTCAGGCTTAGCGTATGACCAGACCGATTCGGCTAAATTAAGAATATATCGACCATCGCCATCTGCCGTATCTTTCATAAACTGACGAGCTTCTTCATCTATCGGCAGTTTTTTACCCATTTCTTTTTCAGCTCGGGTTAACAGCACTTCAAAGTCATCTGAAGTCAAGCGGTTCAACACAAAAACCTGACACCGAGAGAGCAAAGCGGCATTAAGTTCAAAAGACGGGTTTTCGGTCGTAGCGCCGACCAAAATCACCGTACCATCTTCCACATAAGGCAAAAAACCATCTTGTTGTGATTTGTTAAAACGATGAATTTCATCCACAAAAAGTAACGTACCTTTGCCTTGTGTTGCTCTTCTTTCTTGTGCATATTGGAACACACGTTTCAAATCGGCAACGCCGGAAAAAACGGCAGAAATTTGTTCAAAATACAAATTTGTATGTTCGGCAATCAAACGAGCAATTGTGGTTTTACCGCATCCCGGAGGTCCCCACAAAATAAAGGAAGTAATTTTCCCCGACTTTATCATACGCCCCAAAGGAGCATTCTCTCCGACCAAATGGTCCTGCCCCACCACTTCTGCAAGAGATTGCGGGCGCAACCTATCTGCGAGCGGACGTTTGATTGTTGTTGAAAATAAAGTTTCTTCCATCTTTTTACCGATTCGTTATTAGAATAAGCTCACCATAGCAAAATTTGCTTTAAAATAACAGTCCTTTTTAAAAATTAAGAACAAAAATAGAACTTTTATTGTTTTTTCTTAAATGGATTTGGGGTTTCTTTCACATTTGAAAAATCAAAAGCATCTTCAGACAACCACCAGTCTTTATTGTCATCTTCTGATGTTTCTTGATTATTTTGCCAACGTGTAGATATATCATCAACCAGCACACTCTCTTTATCTGCCACTTGTTCAATAGTTTCAACGGCTTCATCATATTTATCTTCTAAATAAATATCAATATCTTCCACATTGTCTATCTTGCAGCCCGACTTTTGCAACACATCTAACAACTCCGGTGTTTCCATATCTTGAACATTACGCAAGTGGAGCAAATTTTCATCAACAAAATAAGCCGTATCAAGAGTAGCCAATTGCTTCAAATTTTCAAAATCCAAAAAATGAGCAGAGCGAATTTTAAAAGGCATACGATAAAAATTTGGTATCAATAAAATTTCATCACCTTGATACAAGTGTGTTTTTTTCAAAGAGACCAAATGTTTGGCAACTTTTCTGTAATATGCGGAATCTTTAACCATCATTGGCGCTGATAAAGTCTGAATAGATGGACTTACCACCCCTCCGTTAGCCATCTTCTGCAACTCACTGGTTGCAGATGTTAAACTATCTGACAACAAAATTTTATATTGAGTTGTGTTAATAATATTTTCTACCGCACTCTGAGAATATTTTAACTGCAAATTAACTAAAGAACCCGCAGTCAAAACAAAAGCCATATTACATTTCTTAGCTTCATCCAAAGCTTTTGACAAAGCTTTATATTCAGGTTGTTGTCCTAAATTGTCAAACAACCACAGCAATGGTCTTTCTTTTTTCGATTGAGAATGTGTCACAATATAATGAAGAGCCATGTCTACAAACAATTTATTGATAAAATTAATATTTTTATCACCAGAAACACAATAAACTGTTTGAACATTTTCATCATATGAAGTTCTCAATTGTGACAAGCAAAAATCGCTGGTGGAGGTGCGCTCGCGTACAGAAACATTTCTAAACACACTCAACGGATTAAACACCATCGGAAAAATAACACTTCTTTGTTTTCTTGATAAATAAAACAATTGCTGCAAAATTTCGACTACAGCATCGTCATAACCAAAGAATACAGCCTCTTGCAAACAATATTCCAAAACCGTTTTCCAGGTATCTACAGCATCTTTTTCCTGAGCTTTAACCACCAAAAAGCACTGCAGTAACCAATCTGCAAACATTGAAAAACACAGCTCTTTTCCTTGCCAAGATTGAGGCACCCCTTCCCAGCTTCCAATCGGCAAATAATCATCTTTACTTAGGGTTCCTTGTTCCAAATTTTCAATTGCCGGAGCAGCATATTCTTTGTTCATAATAACATAATAGCTCAACAACAATTTCTTATCATCTGCACTAAGTTTATCTCTATCGAGCAAAACGCCCAAAAAATAATCATTTGCAGCGGCTCGTTCAATTTTGGCAACAAAAAAGCTCAATAATCCAAACAAAGCACGCCCAGCCAATTGCGGCCAATAATCATCATCAAGAACTTCTGTTTTGGCATTGTGCAAAATAAAATATCTGGACAATCCTTTCAAATAATTATCCCTGTTTGGCCCTTTAGCCGGCATTTCTTTTACGGATAAAGGATTCCAACGAGGATAATATTCATTCTTCAATGGTGCGTCAGACAATCCCCAATTAAAATAGAAAACCGGTCCCAATGTTGCACGAAAACCCGATGTATATTCGGCCAATTCATTTTGAGAACTCACGGCAACAATACAACTCTCTGTAGATTTTAAGATAGTTGGTATACAAATTGCAGAAGTCTTACCGGCACTATCCCCGCCCAATGCTAATAACGATTCATTTTTATCCATCTGCAAAAGCATGTCATCGGCAAGCCCCAAAACCGTATACTTGCCATTCATCAATCCTCTCTCACTCAATTTTTGAATAGGAGAAAACTGAACCGGCCTCATACGCTCCTTCAGTTTTTTATACAGAGGCACACTTTTCCAAACAGCAAAGCCCATCAAAAGCACCGGCAATAACAAGGGAATAAATTGAGCATCAGACAATTTATTTTTCTGCCAAGCCACAAAAAAACCTTCGCCCCAATGAGCATAAACTTCAAAAAGATACAATGGATTAAGAAGCATCTTATGAGCAAAAGCCAAAGCTTCATGAAAAACTTGTAAACTAAATCCTTTTTGCGATAAACGTAATAATGCAATTAAAAAAGCCGCCAATACAAAAAATCCCAAAACAACAAAAAATATCACCAAAAGCTTTCTAGAAGCTGCCTTTAGTGATATTTTTGATGTTTTATTTTGTATCTTATCCAACGCCGTTTTTCCTCCTAATCACGACCTCTGTCCCGATTCATAAAACGGTCTATTTCAATATTTTTCTTAGGCTTTTCTGCAACATTTTCAGAAACATTTTGGTGTTTTTGTTCCTTTTCCTTACTCACTTCGTTTTGAAATTCATGTTTCTTTGCTGCCAATTTTTTACGTTCTTCTTCTTTGCGTTGCATAATTCGCTCTTTTAATTCCTCATTGCGAGCTTTATCTTCATTCTGACGCAATTTTTCTTCTTTAATTTGGGCAACAATCTCTTCACCTTCCAAAGGAGGTTTGGGTTTTCCTGCCGATTTACGAAACAGTTTCATTCCCGATTCGACTAATTTTCCAATATCCAAACCTTTTTCTTTAGTAACATCCCAAACGCCAAATTCTTTGCCATTGTCATAAAACAAATCGTGCAAATCAATACCGTTATTTTTCTTTTTCTGAGGAGTTTTCGGAGCTAAAAGTTTAGCCAGTTCTTGAGGGGAAGGCGGATGTCCGAGAGCTTCGGCAATCTGAGCCGGAGAAATAATACATTCACTCAAATCAAGCTCCCAAATTTTAACACCTTTCATAGAGCATCCGGTAAAATCAACACCACGCAAGCTTACTTTTGTTAAGTCAATTTTAGATAAATCCAATAAAGTTAAGTTTAATTTTGTTAAATTCAGTTTATGCGGAAAATAAACTGCCATATACTCAATCAATGCTTGCAACTCTTCAATGCCGAGCTCATCAATTTCAACTCCGAGCAAAATGGCTTCTTCCAAATTGGCTTCGGTTAAAACCACGCCATTAAGTTTTGCTCCGGTAAAATTAGCGCGCAATAAATTAGCGCCGGAAAGCACGGCTCCGCTCAAATCTGCTTGAGACAAATTGACATCTGTCATATTAGCGCCGGAAAAATCGGCACCACGCAATATTGCACCGGAAAAATCAGCTCCGGTCAAATCTGTAGCAGAAAAATTAGCATTTGTTAAATCTGCTTTTGAAAAATTTTGCTCGGCTAAAACCTGTCCGCCATACTCTTTTCCTGCACCGGTACTCACATTTTCGGGAATTTTAAACATCTTCTTCTCAACGGCAATTTCAGCCATTGAAATTTGAGATGGGCGTAAACCTTCGTTTTTTTGTTGGTGAGCAACACGTTTTTTATCTTCTTCTAGTTTCTTTTGCAAAGCAGTAGTAGTATCTTCTTCTGCTGTATCTTGCGGAAAATTTTCTTGATTTGAAACCGCATGCCAAGAATAAGTCAATGCAGTATCATTGACTTTCTTCGGGGGATATGCCTGACCTGACGAAGAAAAATCGAACACATTTCCATCGCTTTGCTTATCTTTACGCGGCGGTATCGAAAACTTATTCTTAAAATCGGACATCTAGTAACACTTTCTGCAACTAACCAAATCTAGACAATGATAAAATATTTTCCTTATTTTGACAACATTTTTAACATTATTTTTGTCGCAAAATACACTCTACTTTATCTGCTCTCAATTTGTTGCAAAGATTGAGCCATCCACCGTTTTGAGATTTTACAATCAAACGATATAACATCTTTCCGTTCTGCATGCCGCTTTCAATCTTGGGCTTTACTAATGAAAATTCAGGATAAATTTCTTTCAGCATCTGCCATTCAATCTCAGCATTCTCTTTTTTACGATATGAACCCAACTGCATTACAGACATTTTATCATAGACTTCGCCATAATAAGGATCAAAATTCCCCATAGGCTTTTCGGGAAGGACTATTGGTTTGTTTTCTTTTTTACCGCCTTGGTCGATTAAAACTTCAAGCCAATTATCATCTTTTGCCCAAGTATTTCCTGTTTTACGAAGCTCTTGAGCATGATTATCGGCCTTAGAAAGCATCTCTATCATATCTTGATTAAATGCTTTTTTCAGAGCCGTTTCAATCGGAACAATTTTTTCTTTTAACAAGTTTTCAGAAAATGGTGATAATCCGGCATGAAAATACAATGCTCGCAAAGCCATTGCTCTTTCTGAAGAAATTTGAGTTTGCTGCCACTCCAATTCATCAAACTGCAAACGTTTGTCAATCAAGGCATTAATCTCTTTGTCAGAAAGATTTTTTCTGCGTTCTTCTTGTCTGATTTCATCACGCAATTGCGCTGTTTTGCCGGAAGCAAGAACATAATCCTCATCGGCCGCTTGCACCATGGCATAATCAAGTTCAATTTGAACCATGATTGCCACACCTAGTTGCTTAAAGGCATCTCTTAAATATAAACTCTTTTGTTCTAAATTTTTTTCTGCCAAATAGACATTAACACTTTCAAGTAAATTTTTTGCCACATGCTGAGCCTTGCTTTCCAAACGCTCTTTGTATAGTTGCGTGTTATCATCCACCCCGTTAACAGTTAAACGTTTTGTTTCTGGATATAAAACAATGGCATTTTTTTGCGCATCGCGCGGATTAAAACCATAAATTTCTCTACGAGACAAATCAAATTCTGAACGATTATCTAAAGCCGTATTTTGAAAAGTTTCCATTTTATTTCTTTGATCAAAATCTTGCAGCTCATAAAAATTTTTCCCTTGCAAATGCAAGTCCTTACTATCAGCTTTTACTAAAGATGCAAAATCAGTGACATAGGCAGCAAGAAAACTTTTAAGTTGCTGCATTTTGTTTATAGAAACTTCCAATGTTTTTTTGTATTCCAAATCATCGGGAGACAAACTTCCTTTACGTGCCAATTTTGCATCCAATGATTTTACATTTCTTTCTTGAGTTGCGATTCGGCGATCAAGTTCTTTAATTTTACGTTGCGCAAAAAGCGTATCTTGATGCGCTTTAATAGTTGCCAAAGCCAATTGTTGGGCTGTTTTTTGATATATGTAAGACTGAATATATTGGTTGTTTGATGTTAAATGAGAAGCCGCATAAACAATGGCAAAATCTAAGTTTCTGGATGCTTCATAAAAAGGATGTTTACCATTGCTTTTCACATCTGTCAGCGAAGCAATAATCTGGTCTGTAGTTTTTCTGGCCGTGTCTGTTACCACTGCTTTATAAAGATTTCGATTAGCTAGCGTTATATTATATTTTGCTGCGCGAGCCATTGAGGTATAAACATTCAATCTTCCTTTGATGGGTTCAATATCCAAAACTTCTGCTTTTTCAGCCACAGTCTTAGGCTTTTGCTCCATTTTAGAAGAAGAGCAAGCCGCAAGAACCCCAAGCAATAAAAAGGAAAAAATTGAATAAAATACATTTTTCATGGCACGAGCTTTCACTGTAACAAATATGTAACAATATGTAACAAGAATTTAAAAGATTTTTATCAAAACTTTTGCTAATAGTAAACTAAATAAATCAGCAAACTTAAATTTAAGGAATAAAAACTCATGACAAACACAGTTAAAGTCGCCGTCATTGGCGCCGGCATGATGGGCAAAAACCATCTTAAAACATACAAAAATTTACAAGGTGTAGAACTGGTTGGTGTATATGACATTTTTCCGGAAGCCAGAGAGAAAGCTGCCGAGATGTTCGGTATCAAAGCTTTTTCATCCTTGGAAGAAGTTGCCGCTAACGTTGATGCTGTTAGCGTCGTAACCACCTCTGTAACCCATGCCGATGTTGGTGAATTTTTCTTAAACCGCGGCATTCACTGCATGATGGAAAAACCGCTTGCTACCACTGAAGAAGGTTGCAAACGTTTGATTGATGCTGCCGCCAAAAATAATGTTACCTTGCTTGTTGGTCATATTGAACAATTCAATCCTGCTGTTGAGCAAATGCACAAAATTTTGCACGACACCACAAAGATTCGTTCGTTAACAGCACAACGTATGTCTGCTGCCAGCGGTCGTATTACTGACGTAGATGTTTCTATGGACTTGATGATTCACGATGCAGAAATCATTTTATCCTTGGTACAATCTCCTATTAAAAACATTCAAGCATCTGCTGTTACCACTCCTGATCATCCGGAAGGCAAAGATTATATCACAGCTTTGTTGACTTTTGAAAATGGTGTAACAGCCAACATCACAGCTAGCCGTATCACTCAAGCTCGTGTTCGTACCTTAACGGTTACAACCGATACCAACTATATTGATATGGACTTCATCAATCAAAGCATTAACGTTCATTCTCAAGGTCGTATGCCATATGTTAATCAAGAAAGCATTCCTGATTGGATGAACTATGGTTTGAAAGGCAGTGTTGAACAATTGTTCATTCCAACCAATCAACCTTTGACTGCAGAGTTGACTCACTTCATCAACTGCGTCAACGGCAAAGAAACACCGAGAATTACCGGACAAAATGCTTTGGAAGCTTTGCGTGTTATCTGGACTGTTCAAAAGAAATTGGGCTTGTGGCAAGAAGAAGAAAAACAAGAAAATATGGTCAAAGCCGCATAATAAACAATTGCCAAAAGCAAAGTTTTATAATAAAAAGGGGGATAAGTTTTATCCCCCTTTTTTGGTGGAGACACAACTATTTACAAACAAAAGGAAAAACTCGGAGAATGAAGCGAATAGTAGGCACCGAGGGAAAAAGTACCGGAGTGTACAAAGAAGTACATGAGGACACTTTTTACCCGATGGCAACGCACTAATCGCCCATTATACGAGTTTTAAGAAAGATATGCGTTACAAACTAACTTTAGAATACGATGGCACTAATTTGCTAGGTTGGCAAAGACAACTGGACGGCCCCAGCGCTCAAGAGTATCTGGAAACGGCAATCGCTTGCTTTACGGGGGTTGAAAAAGTTTCAGCCGATGAAAAAGGTAATGTCTATAATCCTTTTACCATTTACGGTAAAGAACCGCAAATTACCGTTCAATGCGCAGGCAGAACCGATGCCGGTGTGCACGCTTTGTGTCAGGTTGCTCATTTTGACTTGGATAGAGATATTGATGAATTTAGAATGTTGCAAGGCTTGAATCATCATCTTCGCAGTCAAGATATAGCTATGAGTGTCTTAAAAGTAGAGAAAGTATCGGATGATTTTAATGCTCGTTTTTCCGCCAAAGGCAGAGGCTATATTTATAAGATTTTAAACCGACGTTCCTTCCCTGCTCTGCAAAAAAATCGTGTTTGGTGGGTTCCATATCCTTTAGATGTAGAAAAAATGCGTGAAGGCGCAAAATATTTGCTCGGTCAGCATGATTTCACTTCTTTTCGTGCCGCAGCCTGCCAAGCAAAATCTCCGATTAAGACACTGGATAAATTGGACATTGTGCAAATTGGCGATGAAATTAATTTTATCGTTGAAGCAAAATCATTTTTGCATCATCAAGTCAGAAACATGGTTGGCACATTAAAAATGGTTGGCAATCATCAAATTAAGCCAGAAGATGTTAAAACCATTTTGGAAGCAAAAGACAGAAGAAAATCCGGTCCCAATGCTCCGGCTTGTGGCTTATATTTAAGCAAAGTAGAATATTAAAAATCTGCTTCTGCTTGGCAAACTTCACAAACAATATCATAAGAAAAGCCGGCACGAGCCAAAGCCGCCATATCTTTTTGTTTATATTCGGCTTGCTTATCAGCAGCGCGAAAACGTCCGATTCGTTTTTTCTTAGCAAACTTAAGAGCAGCTTCCAACTCATCATACTCTTGTTCATCAAGTAAGCGGTTCACTATTTCTTCTTCCACGCCTTTTTCTCTGAGTTTATTTTTAATATAGCGCACAGACTTTCCCATAGATTGATAATCTTTAATTTTGAGCTCAGTAAAACGCTCATCATTCACATAATTAAAGCGGCAAAAATCGGCAATAATCTCTTCAATCCAAGCATAGGCTTCTTTTTTATCAAATTTTTTATTTTGATAAGCATAGTCATTCACGCGTTTTTGCAAAACCTGACGCAAATTTGCAACCGATGTCTCATAGCGTTTGAGGTAATAGAGTGCAATATTCTTCAAACGTTGCGGCGTAATTTTTTTCAAAACTTTTTTCTTCAATGTTTTTTCTTGCGTATCAAACAACTTGCAAACTCCTAAAAAAATCACTACATATTAGACAATAATAAATCTAAAAATTCACTAAATAAGGGGAAAAATTTTGAACAATTTTGATTCTTGCACTTCATTTCACATTGAAAATGGAGCTTTTCGTGGTCGTTTAGTCAGATTAAACAAGGTCATTGATACCATTTTGCAAAAACACGAGTATCCATTACCTGTTTCAGCAGTAATCGCAGAGAGCTCTGTTTTAGCCGCCATTTTGGCCAGCTCAATCAAATATGATGGTTTATTTACTTTACAAACAGAAAGCAACGGCCCTGTTTCAATGGTAGCTGTTGATGTTAAATCCGATGGCACCATGCGTGCTTGCGCCAAATTTGATGAAGAGCACTTAAAAAAATCGCAAGCTTTAAGAAAAATGAGCGGCGAAATTGAACCCGCACCGCACCTGATGGGCGAAGGACATTTAGCTTTCACTGTTGATCAAGGACCGGATACTCAACTATATCAAGGCATTGTGGATTTGCAAGGCAAGAATTTGACTGAATGTGCATTAAGATATTTCAAACAATCAGAGCAAATTGACACTGCATTGCAATTGTTTATTTTACCACCACATGGTGAATCAAAAAGCTGGAGTGCGGCCGGTATTATGATTCAAAAAATGCCGAGTAAAGGTGGAAAAGAAGTCTTGGATGAAGATGCTGCTAAAGATGCTTGGAACCAAGCCCAAATCTTTTTACATTCATTAACAGCTGATGAAATTTTCAATGCTGACTTAAGTGCAGAAGAAATTTTACATCGTTTGTACCACGATAACAATTTCGCTATCACAAAAAGTACCGATTATAAATTTGGTTGCCGCTGCAGTCGTGAAAAGCTACTCAAGACCTTACGTTCTTTTGATAAAGAAGAAATTGAACATTTAGCTGAAAACGGAAAAATCACCGCTGAATGTCATTTCTGCGGAGAAAAATACGTCTTTGATAAAGGTGAAATTTTGGCTCAATAAATTGTTAACGACATTTTAATTTATAAATCATATTGTAAGTACAGAAATATCAATTTTATGGATTAAAAAAATGAAAATGTTAAAACGAATTTTACCTATTATGCTGATTGTTTCATTGGTATCATCTTGCGCTGCTTTCAAACCAGTGGAAGAAGAACCGGATAACTATCGCATGCCTCGCTTTACCAATTTGGAACCGATTGATTTGAAAGTAAAACAAATCGATATCAATTCTGAATTTACACCTTCTTTTACACGTCCGAATGTAGAGCATCTTTTCCCGATTTCAATTGAGAAAACAGCCAAAACATGGGCTCGTGACCGCTTAAAAGCCGTTGATTATAGCAGCGACAAAATCGCCACTGTTATCATTAAAGATGCCAGCGTCACAGAAGAAATTGAAAAAGCTCAAGAAATGTTTACAAAGGATCGTATTAAATATCGCGCCAACTTAGACGTTGTAATCCGCATTACAGATACCCAAAGCTTGTCAAAAGCCGAAACTGAAGTAATAGCTTGGCGTGAACTGATTATTCCGGCAGATACCGACATTGCCGAAAAAGAGCAATATTGGAACTCTATGGTAACAAAACTCTTCAATGAGTTTAACGCCAAAATGGATCAAAACATCCATAGATACTTAAATGCTTATATTGAAAACAACGAACATATCGAAAGTTTTGAATAAGCATAAACAATAAACAAAAAAAGTCCCCGCAACGAAAACGTTCGGGGCTTTTTTTAGTTCAAAACGGCATTTATACGTTGATGAGACGTTGCCAAAGACAAAGTCGGGATTAAAATATCTTTGGTAACTTGCCGTTTTTCATCAACGATTTTACAACTTCCATAAAAAACTGCATTATGTGAGTCTATCGGAGCTGTAGACGTAAATTCAAAATACTCACCTGGTTCGAGTTCTGGAATTTCTCCCTTAAAACCCATGGAATCATCACAATATAAATGACCTTTATCATCGCTGATATTCCAATTTTTACCGAGCACTTGAATCTTATGTTTTGAATTATTCTCAATGCAAAGATAGTATCCCCACAAATTACCTTGAGCCGATTCCTCTACCAAAACGGGACAAGCAGAAACGACGATATCATCAGTAACTCTAGTTTGCATTTCACTATCAAAATTTAACATATCAAAAACCTCAAAACATAAATTTTATTTTGTGTTAATGATTCCTTAACTTTTTTTGATTCGCAAACAGAGTCTACGTTATCCCCAAAGTTTTCCTCAAGAAAAATAAGAGTCAAAATTTCTGTTTGACAACTTTGACGAGTCTTTTTCGTTTGAACTCGAGTCTTTAGCCAAAGCAGATATCAATATCAGCATCACAGATAAAAAAAACACCGCTCAATAGAACGGTGTTTGTGTTGTATAAATTTAATTACTATTGCTTTGTCAAAATATCTAACAAAGCTTTTTGAGCATCAGCTGGAGCAATATTTTTGAATACGGCATATTCATTAGCGAGCCTATCCAATGCTTGCTCATAAATTTGTCGTTCGCTATAAGATTGCTCAGCCAAATTTTCATTACGATGTAAATCCCTGATAACTTCGGCAATTGCTACCGGAGAACCGGAATTAATTTTATTTTCATATTCCTGAGCACGGCGAGACCACATAATTTTTTTAACTTTGGCCTTTCCTTTCAATGTTGTCAAAGCTTCATCCATCACATTGGCATCTGAAATTTGACGCAAGCCGGTAGTTTCAGCTTTAGCCATCGGAATACGCAATGTCATTTTATCTTTATCAAAATTAACAACAATCAATTCCAACTCAGATCCGGCAATTTTTTGCTTAGTAATATCGGAAACTTTACCGACCCCATGTGCTGGATAAACAACATAGTCGCCAGAAGAAAATGCTAATTTATATGGAGTTTTTTTATTCATTTGTTTGTCCCGTTTTATATTTTTGAAATTCTATTATACAAATGTTTTATTAAAAACAGACATAACATACCACAAAATGAGCATCAAATCTAGTCTAAAAAAGCATATTTTGTCAAAAAAAATAAAAAAAAGTGAACCTATTTCGGTTCACTTTTTCTTAAACTAAAAATCAGCAAGCAAATTCAAAAGCTTGTGTCTCATTGACCACATTTGTAATCTTTCCTTCGGGATTTTGAAACAGCCTCAAAGTATCGCCTTTTTGGCATTTTTTCAAAAATTCTTCCATTCGCTGAAATTGTTGCCCGTCTGCTTCAACCGGATAAATTGACTTTTCAGCATTTTGCAAACACAGCTCAAGCAAAGACCTTTTTCTTTCTTGATGAACCACACCGCGTACAAATTGAGCAACAATCTTTTTGTATGCAGAATCTTTCATACGCATTCCCAAATTTGGATACATCTGAGTTGAAATTTCCTGACCTCTCTCTGCCAAAAAAACTGCAACAAGTTGCCCTTTTTCAAATTTCAAAGAAACCTTATCGTCTTTTTTTATCAGAGAAAAGAAATCTAAAATTTTATCAAACTCATCACTTTCACTGGCTGTAACTTCAAAACCCTGAGTTTCACCATCACTTACAAAATTCACTTCGGCGGAAGAAGCTGTCAAAAAAATATAAACAACTTTTCCATGAACAACTTTGTTTTCCATACTGTTTAAGAATTTAACATCATTAATAAGAAATAGCCTTTTCAATAGCAGCTTTTACATGTAGTGCCGTAGAATCAAGCGACGGAATACAAAAATCTTGTTTCAACAAAGAAAACTCGGTACAAGCCAATACAACTGCCTCTGCGCCATTTTCTTTTGCCACCTGTTCCACAATACCTTGAACCAATTGATTTCCTTCTTCATTAACATCTCCTCGGCAAAGCTGATCATAAATCAAACTATTAAGCAAAAGTCGATCATCTTCAGAAGGAATGACCACCTCCAAACCTCTTTCCTGCAAATATTCACGATAAAAACGTCCTTCCATGGTATATTTACTACCAAGCAACAAAACCTTCTGGTAACCTTTATGAAGAACTTCCTTAGCCACCACATCTCGAATATCAAGAATATCTCTGTCTACAAACGTTTTCAAACCACGCACAACCCGATGCATGGTATTACTTGCAATAAGAATAAAATCTGCAGAGGGCATATCCGTAATGGCGTTAATAAAAATGCGCAATGCTTCTTTATGGTTTTTCTGAATCTGAGCGTTATGAATATCAGCCATATTCACGCTCGAGAGAACCAATCTTGGATAATTCAATCCGCCCATCATCGCATTGAATTCTGTTGCCATACGGGAATAATACACTGCTGTGGACATCGGAGAAATACCTCCGATAATTCCGATTGTTTGTTTTTGATACATAAATAAAAAATTTAATAAAACAATTGAATATAATAATAAAATGCATAGCTATGGCATATCACAGAAACAAACTTTGTCAACCGATATTTCTTTTCGCAAAGAGAACAAAAAAAAGCCTTGTTCTAAGAACAAGGCTTTTTCATACATATTCAAATAAAACTATTTGTTAGCTTCATTTGCAGCTTTTTCAGCTTCTGCAGCAGCAGCTTTTTCAGCGGCAACGCGAGCCAAATCTTTAGCACCTTTAGCGTTTACATCGCGATCAACCAATTCAATGATTGCCATAGGAGCGCAGTCACCATAACGGAAACCAGCTTTCAAAACGCGAGTATAACCGCCGTTACGATCTTTGTAACGTTCAGCCAAAGTAGAGAAAAGCTTAGAAACAGTTTCATTATTGCGCAAGAAAGACAAAGCTTGACGACGATTATTCAATTGACCTTTTTTAGCCAAAGTAATCATTTTATCAGCAAAAGTTCTCAATTCTTTAGCGCGAGTAACAGTGATGGTAATTTGTTCATGGGTCAACAAAGCATTGGTCAAGTTAGAGAACAAAGCTTTACGAGCGTTGGTATCCATATTAAATTTTCTGTGAGCCATTCCATGTCTCATGACATATTTCCTTTCATTTTCTCTGTGCTTTGCAAGGCAAAGCGGATAAACACCAATTTGGCACTACTCATCATAAATGCCAAACAAAAAAGCAGAGTCGTCCCTGCCTAAATGTGGCTTGAATATATCGTAAATAAATAAAAAAGCAAGCAATTTTTTTATAAAAAACAAATGTCAGCCAAATAAAAAAAGAAGAGTCGTAACAACAACTCTTCTTTTTTTATTTCAAAGTCTGTCTATAAATCGTTGCAAATCTGTGTAATTCAAAAACCACACTGCAACAAAAACGGCAATAGCAAAAGCCAAGCTAAGATCTTTTAATATTTCAGGTGTAATATCAATGCAGAGTGGTACAAAAAAATATATACAGAAACCGCACAATCCTGCCCAAAATAACGACCAGACAATATTAATCAAATGACCTAAAATTCTTCTAAAAAATTTTTTCTTTTCCATACATAAAAATTTAAATTAATAATCAAAAAAAACGAGCGCATATTATATCTTTGAAAATTTCAAATCAAGATAATTTTAAAATAAAAAAGCTCCCTTTTACGGGAGCTTTAAATCTTTTCAGATTAGAAATGTTCATCAACTCTTTTGATGAGCTCTTCAATATTCTCAGGCGGCCAACCCGGAGTATCCATACCGAGGTGGATTCCCATTTTAGCCAAAACTTCTTTGATTTCATTCAAAGATTTACGACCAAAGTTCGGAGTTCTAAGCATTTCAGCTTCGGTTTTTTGAACCAAATCACCAATGTAAACGATGTTATCGTTCTTGAGGCAGTTTGCAGAACGAACAGAAAGTTCAAGTTCTTCAACTTTCTTAAGCAAGTTGCGGTTAAACGGCAACTCTTCTTTCTCAGCTTCAACTTCAGCTTCAGGTTCATCAAAGTTAATGAACGGCTTCAATTGATCTTGCAAAATACGAGCTGCAAAAGCAACTGCATCTTCAGGTGTAACAACACCATTGGTTTCAACAACCATAGTCAATTTATCATAGTCAGTGATTTGACCAACACGAGTATTCTCAACTTTGTAAGAAACTTTCTTAACCGGAGAATAAATAGCATCAACCGGAATCAAACCGATTGGAGCATCAGCGGCTTTGTTTTGGAAAGCCGGGACATACCCCTTACCTGTATTAACAGTCAATTCCATTGCAATTTTGGCACCGGCATCCAAGTTGCAGATAACATGTTCCGGATTTTTGATTTCAACATCATGACCTGTTTCAATCATAGCAGCGGTAACCTCGCAAGGACCTTCTGCTTTAAGGGTCATAGTTTTCGGGCCTTCACCATGAACGGCAACAGCCAAACCTTTGATGTTCAAAACAATATCAGTTACATCTTCTCTAACACCGGGCACAACAGAAAATTCATGAAGAACGCCGTTGATTTTAATAGCGGTAACAGCACCGCCTTGCAAAGAAGAAAGTAAAACTCTTCTGAGTGCATTACCCAAAGTCAGACCGAAGCCACGTTCTAAGGGTTCAACCACTATTTTGGCTTTATTACCGCCATCAAACGGTGTAACTTCCAAATTAGTCGGTTTAATAAGTTCTTGCCAATTTTTTTGAATCACTGGGATGTCCTCTTTAATTACTGCATATGCAAAGTTTATAAAACCAAAGAAGGCGAGGCTAAAAAGCCTCACTTCTTCAAACGCTCAAAAATTATACGCGACGACGTTTTCTCAAGCGGCAGCCATTGTGAGGAATAGGAGTAACATCACGAATAGATGTGATGGTAAAACCTATAACCTGCAAAGCTCTAATCGCAGATTCACGACCTGAACCCGGACCTTTAACTTCGACTTCCAAGGTTTTCATACCATGTTCTTGAGCTTTTTTACCAGCATCTTCTGCAGCAACCTGAGCAGCATAAGGGGTAGATTTACGAGAACCTTTAAAACCTTGTGCACCAGCGGTTGCCCAAGAAACAGTATTACCTTGAGCGTCGGTTATTGTTATTCTTGTATTATTGAAAGTAGAATTTACGTGAGCAACGCCCGCTGTAATATTCTTCTTTTCTTTTCTTTTCACACGTTGTGTTACTGCTTTTGCCATTTAACAATCACCTTTTCAAACTATTTCTTTTTATTCGCAACGGTTTTGCGTTTACCTTTACGAGTACGAGCATTTTGTTTTGTGCTCTGACCGCGAACAGGCAAACCTTTACGATGTCTCAAACCTCTGTAGCAACCTAAATCCATCAATCTTTTGATATTAACACCGATTTCGCGACGAAGTTCGCCTTCTACAACGATATCATTGTCAATAACTTCACGGATTTTAGCCAATTCATCTTCACTCAATTGGTGAACGCGACGATCAGCAGAGATTCCGGTTTTTGCACAAATGTCTTGGGCAGTTTTGCGACCAATACCATAGATATAAGTCAAAGCGACTTCAACTCTCTTGGCAGTTGGAATATTTACACCAGCTATACGAGCCAAATTAACTCTCCATTTTCTATATTATTAACAAATTTAAAAAGTTGATCACCACTTTTCAAAATTAAGCCGGATTATAGGCTATTATTTATTAGTGTCAACTCCCCTTAATAATTTTTTTGAAAAAAAATGCAATTTTTTTCAATTTTTTTTACAAAATTTAAACCAATTCGCAAATTCCAATCTTTAATCAAAGCTTACAAACTGAAATAGCGCAATTATTTCTAGCAGACTCGATGTCAATAACTATGCCTTTGCAGCGATTCCTAATATTGCATCAATTTTTTTTGATACAGCTTCAATTGTGCCGGTACCATCTACGGTTCTAAGCAATCCTTCTTTTTCAAAATATGGAATAGTCGGATATGTCAAAGCACGATAATTGACCAATCGATTCTGTACGGTTTCGCGATTATCATCGATTCTGCGATAAAAATCTGTACCACCACAATTATCGCAAACACCATAAACTTTCGGCTTTTGAAATTTATCATGATAACCTTGGCCGCAAGTCATACAAGCATAACGTCCTAAGATTCGTTCCATAATGATTTCATCTGGCACCTGAATCTCAATAACAGCATCAAGTTTGATACCTTTTTTAGCAAACATTTCATCTAAAACTTCTGCTTGAGGCAAAGTACGCGGAAAACCATCTAAGATGAAACCATTTTTGCAATCATCTTCATCAATACGAGCTGAAAGCATTTTGATAATCATTTCATCGGGAACCAAATTTCCGCCATCAATCAAAGCTTTGATTTCCAAACCTAACGGAGTTCCTTTTGCAGCTTCGGCACGTAACATCTCACCAGTTGAAAGGTGTGGAATAGCAACTCTTTCTTTAAGCAATCTGGCTTGTGTGCCTTTACCGCAGCCAGGAGCTCCGGTAAAGACCACATGTAAACCTAATCCGTCCTTATTCATTATCTTCTCTTTCCTTTTCCAGCAAGAGATGCTTTACGAATTAAGGATTCGTATTGATAAGCAATCAAGTGAGATTGCAATTGTCCGATAAAGTCCATGGTTACTTGAACCACGATAAGCAATGTTGTACCGCCCAAAACAAACGGAACAGAAAGTTTGCTAATCAAAATTTCAGGCAAAATGCAGAGTGCAACCAAATAAACAGCACCTAAAACAGTCAAGCGAGTAACCACATAATCCAAATATTCAGCAGTGTTTTTACCCGGACGAATACCTGCAATAAAGCCGCCATGTTTTTTCAAGTTATCGGCTGTTTCTTCCGGATTGAAAACAACAGCGGTATAAAAGAAAGCAAAGAACAAAATCAATGCCGCATACAATGTCAAATACAAAGGTTGACCATGACCAAGCATTTGGCTCAAAGATTGAACCCATGCCGGACCATTTTCGGAGCTAAGTTGAGCAATGGTAATAGGCAACAATAACAATGAGCTTGCAAAAATTGGAGGAATAACGCCGGTCGGGTTAATTTTCAAAGGCAAGTGAGAACTCTCAGCAGCCCCCATTCTTCCCATAACTTGGCGTTTCGGATATTGAATAATGATTTTGCGTTGAGCTCTTTCAACCAAAACAATAATATAAATCAAAGCCAAAACCATAGCCAAAAGCATAGCCATTACCGGCAAAGACATAGAACCGACACGGCCCAATTCAAAGGTTTGAGCCAAAGCAGCCGGAATGTTTGAAATAATACCAACGGTAATGATAAGAGAAGATCCATTACCCACACCGCGAGCTGTGATTTGTTCACCGAGCCATACAATAAACATGGTACCGCCAACCAAAGAAACAATGGTGGTAAAGCGGAATACAAAACCGGGGTTAATAACAGCGGAAATACCGGCAGAACCATGCATACCTTCCAAACCGATAGCAATACCATAACCTTGAATAATGGTAATAAACACGGTCAAGATTCGGGTATATTGTGTAATCTTACGATGACCGGCTTCACCATCTTTCTTCAAAGAAGCCAAAGAAGGAATAACGGTTTGACCAAGTTGAACAATGATGGATGCCGAGATGTAAGGCATAATGTTAAGAGCAAAAATGGTCATACGTTCCAACGCACCACCGGCAAACATATTAAACATACCGAGAATACCGCCGGAATTTTTGGCAAAAATATCCGATAAAACATGGGGATCAATACCCGGAAGCGGAATAAAAGTTCCCAAACGGAAAACGATCAAAGCCAAAACGGTGAACCACAATCTTTTCTTGAGTTCATCAGCTTTACTAAAGGCAGACATATCCATATTTGCTGCCATTTTTTCTGCTAAAGATACCATTTTTTTAACAATCCTTACTTATTTAAAACATCAATACGGGGCATAAAAACCCCTTTTAGCTAAGATATTAATACACGATATTTTTTTTAATTCAACAAAATTATCCACTTACACCACAGATTTGAGCCGATTCTTTAATCATGCTGAAATGAACAACGAATTTATATCGAGATTATATTTCTTTGCATTGTTTTATAAGCATGGGAGAAAGCCCCTTATTTAAAGGCTTTTCAATACTATCAATCATATTTTGTAACCGCGCCACGGCTTCAGCAGAATTTTCCGTATTATCTTTCAAATATGACATCATCTTTGGCGCAATCTTTCTAAAACACGCCTTAGCACTATGCCCTTGAGCAAGTTGTCCGTAATCTTCCCTATCTTTAAGACAAACAGAAAAAGCATCCAAAATTTCTTCAGAACTGTAAATTTTTGAAAAAGCCGCGTACATCAGGGAAATATCTTTAATATTTTTCTTATTTTTTTCACAGTCCGCAAATTTTAGGACAACCACTTCACACATCTTATTAGCCAGCTGATAATCCGGTCTCGGCACATAAAAAACATTCCCTTTTTCGGTTTCAATTTTTGAAATTTTATGCGTAACTTTATGTTCCCAAGATAAATTATCCCAAAAAGCACTGGTATGGATTTTTCCGGAAAATTCCTTACAAAAATTACCGGCATCGGGAATAGCTGCAACAATAGCTCTGGAAGTGTTTATTTTACGACGATCTTCTTGTTTCTGGCAAAATTTTAGAATAGCAGCATCTTCATCCATGGTAATAATATCAATATCACCTGTCTGACGAGGAAAATAAGTTTGCAAAAAATGTCTGGTTTTGTCATCAATATTTTGGGTATCATCACCTTTTTCGTCCGACACCGATTTTGCATTACAAGTCAAAATTGATGCAATAGAACCGGCAAAGTAATATTGCATGTTGCCTTTTTCATCTTTTTGCGGAGCCACATCAATGACATATTCGGCAAAATCTTCGGCAATATCATTAATTTTTCTGGTTGACATAATTTTCCCCTTTTGTTTTTGTTATAATAGCAAGAATGACAAATTCTGTCAAATTTAGCTTTTAAAAAGGAAAATCCTCTCCTTGTTAAACCAAAGAGAGGATTTTTTATTTTTTTTGAGGATTAGTTCTTGAAGCAAACTTCAAGAACCTTGTCACCATCATAAATAATGGTATCACCAGGCTGGGCGAAGAAAAAATTCTCAATCTGGTCCTTATCATATCCGAATATTGCGGTTTCGACTGTCCCAGATAAAATTTTTCCATTTCTCAACCTCACTGATGTCAATGCTCTTGTTTTAAAGAAATCTTTTTCAACCCGGTGGACAATTCCAGATTGATTTTTTACAATTTCTTTTTTTACTTCTTTTTTTACTTCTTGTGTCTCCACCCGAGCCTGTTCTGGCTCTTGATGGGTTTCCTCATTTGAGAAAGAACAAGACGTAAAACTCAAAGAAAAAATAGCCATCAAAAAAAATATTTTTTTCATAATTTTTTATTTTTTAAAGGAAGCAACCAGACTATTGTTCCTCTTGTAATACAAAATTCCATTAATCTGAATTAATCACTTCCCTCTAAAAAAAGAAAATATGAAAAATTGTCTGCCAGAATAATAGAATAAAAAACTTATAAGTCTTACAAACACCATATCCAACCGCCCAACAGGACAATTTAAGATATGGTGTTTGATATCACGCGGCAAAGCGCTGACGAATTTGTTTTACCTTTATTATGATGGACAAAAGCACATATAATAAAAGATTTAAGGCAAAGCCAATACCACACATAACCACCATGCACATCGCCACCATATAAACAAAAGCCACGATAAGGTTTATCAAATATGGTAACGGCCCAATCGGAATAAATTTTATCAGATAGACAATCGCACTAGCAATCGAGCCAACCACAAAAAAAGGAATGATATCCTCTCTTGTTTTGTTTTTCAAAACTTCAATTTTCATAGCCTTATCATTTTGAACGTATAACCTTCCAAAGCATATACCCAGCCATAAACACCAACGCAAAAACCGCTGTAATGCATCCAGCAAAAAGAAGTGTCAGTGTCAATATACTTGAACCAATTATAGCCCCCATCAAAATAAAGAGCATAATCTCAATAAAAGCTAAAGCAAAGCAAACAATAACAACTTTTTTCATAAGCATAGTTTTTAGAGATTAAACATATTTAACCGCACTTTTGAGCTCAGGGTTAAACATTCCGTTCAAAACAGAGACGATTATCTTTTCTACAAAGAGTGTAGAATTGACAATTTTTGCCGTCGGATTTTCTTCCCGCCATGCTTCAATGGCCAATTCAACCATTGCTACAAAGGCTCGCAAGCATGGTTCCGAAAAAAGAATTTTTTTAAGCTTCTGCTTATCTGCATAAGGATGAGTTTGGCTCATCAAAAAGCGCAGTTCGCTAGCTTTTTCTTTTTTCTTAGCCTCAGGCAAAGCGTTTAACAATTCCAACTGTTCAAATTTTTCAATTTGCTTGGTCAGATAGCTGACCACAATTTTTTTTATTTCCATAATTGTATTTTAATAAATAATTTTTGTTTGTCCCAATGTATAGCATATTTTCAAGGGTCAAGCAAGCACAAAAAAAGTGGCTTCTTTCGAAACCACTTTTTTGCTTTGGGATGATATAGACATCATTATATCTGTCCATATCTAAAGCGCTTCACCGCAATAGCAATAATTGCTATCCAAGCTGAAACACCCGCCGTTATAAAACCACCAGCGGCAAGCTGGTAGCTTTCTTTGAAGCCAGCACCCCAAAAAACGATAATACCCATCATGGCAACAACGAGGGCTACCATGATAATTTTTTCTAATTTTTTCATATTTTTTTAATTTTGAAGGAAGCAACCAGACTATTACTCCTTTTGTAAAACATAAATTTCCATTAATCTGAATTAATCACTTTCCTTAAAAAAAAGAAAATATGAAAAATTGTCTGCAGAATAATAGAATAAAAGATTTATTTAACTTTTGTACTTTACCACATTTTTAGACCGCAAACAAGCTCAAAAAAGCAAAAATATTCTCGCTCTTTTCCTTCTACTAAAAGTCTGCTCTATAATTTTTACAAAAAAAAGGGAGTGTAAAAATTCCACCCCCTTTTTCAAATTTCTTTTCAGCTTAATTAAGCAACAACGTTAACTTTACCGCCTGCTTTTTCAACAGCTGCAATAGCAGCTTTAGAAGCTGAATTTACGCTAATGGTAACATTGCTGGTGATAGCACCGCGAGCCAACAAACGAACACCGTCGAGCTCTTTGGAGATAACACCGGCTTCCATCAAAGCTTTAACATCAATAGAAGCAGCATTCAATTTACCGGCATCAACAGCTTTTTGGATGGTATCCAAATTAACAACTGCAAATGTTTTAGCAAAAGGATTTTTGAAACCGCGTTTCGGAAGTCTGCGGTAGATAGGCATTTGACCGCCTTCAAAACCGTTTACAGCAACACCGGAACGAGATTTTTGACCTTTTTGACCGCGACCACCGGTCTTACCGGAACCACTACCGATACCGCGAGCAACACGCTTGCGAGATTTTCTGGCTCCTTCGTTGTCTCTAATTTCGTTTAATTTCATTTTTCTTCACCTTAAACTTTTTCAAAATCTTCTGGAAAGCGAGGCTCATCACCTCGCCCCATAACAGATTTTTATTCTTCGACTTTAACGAGGTGAGCCACTTTGCGGATCATACCTCTGATTGACGGAGTATCTTCCAATTCTCTAGTCTTGTACATTTTGTTCAAGCCCAAACCAATCAAGGTTTTTCTTTGAACTTCTGGACGACCAATAGGACTAGCGATTTGAGTAACTTTAATAGTCTTTTTATTAGCCATTATTAAGCCTCCTCAACCATTTTAGCGTTAGAAGAATTTTCGCGGCGGCTAACGATATCGCCAACCTTTTTACCTCTTTTAGCAGCAACCATTCTCGGAGAGTTGATTGATTCCAAAGCGTTGAAAGTAGCTTTAATCATATTGTAAGGGTTGTTAGAGCCCAATGATTTAGCAACAACGTCTTGAACACCCAAAACTTCGAAGATAGCACGCAACGGACCACCAGCAATAACACCGGTACCGGCAGGAGCAGTTCTCAAATAAACTTTACCTGCACCGAAACGGCCGGCAACGTCATGGTGGAGAGTTCTGCCCTCACGAAGAGGAATGCGAACCATATTCTTTTTAGCTTCGTTAGTAGCTTTAGAAATAGCGTCTGGAACTTCAGTTGCTTTACCTGTGCCATATCCAACGCGACCTTTTTGGTCACCGACAACGACAACAGCAGCAAAAGACATGTTGCGTCCGCCTTTAACAGTTTTAGCTACGCGGTTAATGTGAACCAGTTTTTCAACCAATTCTTCTTTCTTTTCTTTCTTTTCAGCCTTACGACGATCTACAGCTTGTGCCATTTAATCCTCCTAAAATTTCAGACCAGCTTCACGAGCTGCGTCAGCTAAAGCTTTTACACGACCGTGATAGATGTAGCCGCCTCTATCGAAGACAACTTCACTAACACCATTCTTAACCGCTCTCTCAGCAACAGTCTTACCGATGAAGCTAGCAGCTTCAATAGTAGATGTTTTCTTGATGCTGTCGCGAATTTCTTTATCCAAAGTGGAAGCAGAAGCAACAGTAATACCTTTGGCATCATCAATAATCTGAGCGTAGATGTGCTTACCGCTGCGAAATACAGACAATCTCATCTTTCCATTCGCAGCTTTTTTCAAAGCAGCACGAACGCGGTTTTTTCTTTTTTGATTTTTTTCAAACAATTTACTTGGCGTACTCATTTGATTAATCCTTATTTCTTCTTGCCTTCTTTACGACGGACATATTCGCCAACATATCTAACACCTTTACCTTTGTACGGTTCCGGAGATCTGTAATCGCGAATTTCCGAAGCAACTTGACCAACCAATTGCTTATCTGCACCAAATACGGAGATTTGGGTCGGAGATGCACAAGTAATTTTAATACCTTCAGGAATTTCAAAATCAATATCGTGAGAAAAACCTAAAGACAAAACCAATTTTTTAGTGCCTTCAACACGAGCTTTGTAACCAACGCCGATAAGTTCCATATCTTTAGTAAAGCCTTCGCTAACACCTTTAACCATGGTGTTGATGCGAGCACGGGTTGTGCCCCACAAAGTGCGAGCTTGTTTAGATGTAGACAACGGAGTTACAACTACAGTGTTGTTTTCCAATTTAGCGACTACGTGGCTGTCATCATAAGCAAAGCTTAATTCGCCCAATTTACCACTTGCTTTAACAACGTTACCGTTGATAGCAACATTAACGCCATTAGGGATAATAACAGGATATTTTCCAACTCTAGACATATCAGTTTCTCCCTAAAATACTTGACAAAGAACTTCACCGCCAACGTTAGCTTTGCGAGCTTCATGATCACTCATAACACCAGAAGGTGTAGAGATGATAGAAATTCCTAAGCCGTTGTAAACTCTCGGCAAGTCTTTAACGCTAGAATATACGCGACGACCAGGAGTAGAAACGCGGTAAATTTCGGTTATAACAGATGTACCTTCATGGTACTTTAATTTAATGTGAAGTTCATCAACACCGGCTCTAACATTAACCTTTTCATATCCGGCAATGTAGCCTTCTCTTTTGAGAACTTCCAACACATTTTCACGCAAGCGAGAAGCCGGAGATACGGCCTCAGATTTTTTCGCTCTTTGTGCGTTTCTAATGCGTGTGAGCATATCGCCCAAAGGATCACTCATAGACATTCTCGATTCTCCTACCAGCTTGATTTAACTAAACCTGGGATTTCACCTCTGCCGGCTTTGTCGCGCAATTCAACACGAGCAATACCGAACTTGCGGTAATATCCGCGAGAACGACCGGTCAATTTGCAGCGGTTTCTAAAACGAATTGCTGCAGAGTTACGCGGCAGTTCTGCCAATTTCAAAGTCGCTTGGAATCTCTCCTCGGGAGAAACAGTTTTATCCATAACGATCTCTTTGAGTTTCAAACGGCGTGAAGCGAACTTCTTAGCCATTTTAGCTCTTTTCAAGTTTCTGTAGATTTCACTTGTTTTTGCCATAGTTCAGTCTCCACTTATTTCTTGCACGGCAAGTTAAATGAGGTCAGAAGAGCTTTAGCTTCTTCATCGGTCTTTGCGGTAGTGCAGATGCAAACATCCAAACCGTGAATATTTTCAACTTTATCATAGTTGATTTCCGGGAAGATGATTTGTTCTTTAATACCGAAAGCAAAGTTTCCGCGACCATCAAAGTTTTTACCGGTAATACCGTGGAAGTCACGAACACGCGGCAAAGCCATATTGATCAATCTTTCCAAGAACTCATACATTCTGTCAGAACGAAGAGTTACTTTGCAGCCGATAGGCATACCTTCTCTGAGCTTAAAAGTAGCAATTGATTTACGAGCGTGTGTCAAAACAGGTTTTTGACCAGCAATCAATGCCAATTCTTCAGCAGCAGTGTTGAGTTTTTTCTTATCGGTAACAGCGTCGCCGACACCAACGTTCAACACAATCTTTGTCAACTTCGGAATCTCATGTGGGTTTTTGTAACCGAATTTTTCCACAAGAGATTTCTTAATGACCTCGTTATAAAGTTTTTCAAAATTAGTCATTAGATTTTCCCCTATTTATCGATTACTTCACCGGATTTACGAGCGACGCGCACTTTTTTGCCATCAACTTCTTTGTAACCAACTTTTGTTGCTTTTCCAGATTTAGGATCAACAATAGCTACGTTAGAAACGTTGATAGGAGCTTCTTTCGTAACAATGCCGCCAGGAGTAGTTTGGCTGGGTTTGGTATGTCTTTTAACCAAGTTGATACCTTGAACAACCACTTTACTCTCTTTAGGCAAAGCTTTTACGACTTCACCGGTTTTGCCTTTGTCTTCACCAGACAAAACAATAACCTGATCGCCTTTTTTAATTTTCATCTTAGGCATATTATAAAACCTCCGGTGCTAACGAAATTATTTTCATAAATTTCTTTGCACGCAATTC